>JAGWTW010000156.1 GCA_028868735.1 Hyphomicrobiales bacterium
AAGAACACGCTCTACTGCTCGTTCTGCGGCAAGAGCCAGCACGAAGTCCGCAAGCTGATCGCCGGACCGACGGTGTTCATCTGCGACGAGTGCGTCGAGCTCTGCATGGACATCATCCGCGAGGAGAACAAGTCCTCGCTGGTCAAGACGCGCGACGGCATCCCGACGCCGAAGGAAATCTGCAAGGTTCTGGACGATTACGTGATCGGTCAGCCGCAGGCAAAGCGCGTCCTGTCGGTCGCCGTCCACAATCACTACAAGCGCCTGAACCACGCGACCAAGCACAACGACGTCGAACTGGCGAAGTCCAACATCCTGCTGATCGGCCCCACCGGCTCCGGCAAGACGCTGCTCGCCCAGACGCTCGCGCGCATCCTCGACGTGCCCTTCACCATGGCCGACGCCACGACGCTGACCGAAGCGGGCTACGTCGGCGAAGACGTCGAGAACATCATCCTCAAGCTGCTGCAGGCCTCCGACTACAATGTCGAGCGCGCCCAGCGCGGCATCGTCTATATCGACGAGATCGACAAGATTTCGCGCAAGTCCGACAATCCGTCGATCACGCGCGACGTCTCGGGCGAGGGCGTCCAGCAGGCCCTGCTCAAGATCATGGAAGGCACGGTCGCCTCCGTGCCGCCGCAGGGCGGCCGCAAGCATCCGCAGCAGGAATTCCTGCAGGTGGACACGACCAACATCCTGTTCATCTGCGGCGGCGCTTTCGCGGGCCTCGAAAAGATCATTTCGGGCCGCGGCAAGGGAACGTCGATCGGCTTCGCGGCCAAGGTCGCGTCGCCCGACGAGCGGCGCACCGGCGAAGTCTTCCGCCAGGTCGAGCCCGAGGATCTCTTGAAGTTCGGCCTCATTCCCGAGTTCGTCGGCCGCCTGCCGGTCATCGCGACGCTGGAGGATCTGGACGAGGACGCGCTGAAGAAGATTCTCACCGAGCCGAAGAACGCGCTGGTCAAGCAGTACCAGCGCCTGTTCGAGATGGAGAACACCGAACTCACCTTCCAGGACGAGGCGCTCAACGTGATCGCCCGCAAGGCGATCGAACGGAAGACCGGCGCGCGCGGCCTGCGCTCGATCATGGAGGGCATTCTGCTCGACACCATGTTCGATCTGCCGGGGCTGGAAGGCGTGGAGCAGGTGGTGATCGGGCCGGAAGTCGTCGATGGCAAGGCGCGCCCGCTCTACATCTACGCCGAGCGCAGCGAGAAGTCGGCCGGCGCGAGCGCCTGAGTCGAGGGCCGATCACACGGCATGATCGAGGCCGTCCCTGCGGGCGGCCTTTTTCATTTCCGGTTTCGCAAGGATTCGTTCAGATTTGCAGGGAATGCTGTGGAGCGCCGGCGAATTTCGGCCCGTGTCGAGTTTGCGTCATATAGCGTCAGCCGGGCGGCCGCGCGTATCCTGCCCATAGTCCGGCGCAAGTGTTGAAAACGAGAGCGTCGGCGCCCATTTCCCCAGCGTTGCGGGGAGCGCTTTCGGGCTCCGCCGCGGGGACGTTAGGATCGTCGACTGGCGCGAATCGTGCTGGGGACGATCGGGGCGTCCAGCTTCCGCCTCGCGCCGTACAAGGGCGAGCGGGAGACAGACAAGGACAGGAAGATATGACCGACCAGAAGCGCGCACTCCCCAAGCCCGGCTCGATCGAGAGCTATCCGGTGCTCCCCTTGCGGGACATCGTCGTATTCCCGCACATGATCGTGCCGCTCTTCGTGGGTCGTGAAAAATCCATCAAGGCGCTCGAGGAAGTGATGCGCTCGGACCGTTACATTCTGCTCGCAACGCAGAAGAACGCGTCCGAGGACGATCCGGCGCCCGAGAACATCTTCAAGACCGGAACGCTTGCGACCGTTCTGCAATTGCTGAAACTGCCCGACAACACCGTCAAGGTGCTGGTTGAGGGCGTTTCGCGCGCGGAAGTTCGCCAGTACACCCGGACCGACGAATTCTACGAAGCCGACGCAGAGGCCGTCGCCGATGCGCCCGAGGACCAGGTCGAGGTCGAGGCGCTGTCCCGCTCGGTCGTGTCCGAGTTCGAGAATTACGTGAAGCTCAACAAGAAGGTTTCGCCCGAGGTCGTCGCCGCGGTGACGCAGATCGACGACTATTCGAAGCTCGCTGATCAGATCGCCCAGCACCTGGCGGTGAAGATCGCCGACAAGCAGGCCGTCCTCGAAACGCCGACCGTTTCCAAGCGGCTCGAGAAGTGCCTGCAGCTGATGGAGAGCGAAATCTCGGTCCTTCAGGTCGAGAAGCGCATCCGCACGCGCGTCAAGCGTCAGATGGAGAAGACGCAGCGCGAGTATTATCTCAACGAGCAGATGAAGGCGATCCAGAAGGAGCTGGGCGACGAGGACGGCAAGGACGATCTCGCCGAACTCGAGGAGCGCATCAAGAACACCAAGCTCTCGAAGGAGGCGCGCGACAAGGCGCAGGCCGAGCTCAAGAAGCTTCGCCAGATGTCGCCGATGTCGGCCGAAGCGACGGTGGTGCGCAACTATCTCGACTGGCTGCTCTCGATTCCGTGGGGCAAGAAGTCGAAGGTCAAGCGTGACCTCGCCGCTGCGCAGGAGACGCTCGACTCCGATCACTACGGTCTTGAAAAGGTCAAGGAGCGCATCGTCGAATATCTCGCCGTGCAGAGCCGCGCCAACAAACTGACCGGCCCGATCCTGTGCCTCGTCGGCCCGCCCGGCGTCGGCAAGACGTCGCTCGGCAAGTCGATCGCCAAGGCGACGGGGCGCGAGTTCGTCCGCATGTCGCTCGGCGGCGTGCGCGACGAGGCCGAGATCAGGGGCCACCGGCGCACCTACATCGGCTCGATGCCCGGCAAGATCATCCAGTCGATGCGCAAGGCCAAGACCGCAAATCCGCTCTTCCTGCTCGACGAGATCGACAAGATGGGGATGGATTTCCGTGGCGATCCGTCGTCCGCGCTGCTGGAAGTGCTCGATCCCGAGCAGAACCAGTCGTTCAACGACCATTACCTGGAAGTCGACTACGATCTCTCCAACGTGATGTTCGTGACGACGGCCAACACGCTGAATATCCCTGCGCCGCTGATGGACCGCATGGAGATCATCCGCATCGCCGGTTACACCGAGGACGAGAAGGTCGAGATCGCTCGCAAGCATCTCATTCCGAATGCGGTGAAGAAACACGGTCTCGAGCCGAAGGAGTGGACGCTCGACGATTCCGCGTTGCGCGAACTCGTTCGTCGCTACACGCGCGAAGCCGGCGTCCGCAATCTCGAGCGCGAGATTTCCAACCTCGCCCGCAAGGCGGTGAAGGAAATCCTGCTGTCGAAGAAGGGCAAGAAGCGCGTGGTCGTGACGGCCGACAACATCGCCGACTACCTGGGGCCGCAGAAGTTTCGTTACGGGCAGGCGGAGCTCGAGGATCAGGTCGGCGTCGTCACCGGTCTCGCCTGGACGGAAGTCGGCGGCGAGTTGCTGACGATCGAAGGCGTCATGATGCCCGGCAAGGGCCGCATGACGGTCACGGGCAACTTGAAGGATGTGATGAAGGAATCGATTTCCGCAGCGGCGTCTTACGTTCGCTCGCGCGCGGTCGATTTCGGCATCGAGCCGCCGCTTTTCGACAAGCGCGACATTCACGTGCACGTGCCGGAAGGCGCGACGCCGAAGGACGGTCCGTCGGCCGGCGTGGCGATGGCGACCGCCATCGTGTCGATCATGACCGGCATTCCCGTTCGTCGCGACATCGCCATGACCGGCGAGATCACATTGCGCGGCCGGGTGCTGCCGATCGGCGGCCTGAAGGAAAAGCTGCTCGCCGCGCTGCGCGGCGGGTTGAAGAAAGTCCTGATCCCGGAGGACAACGCCAAGGATCTCGTCGAGCTTCCCGCTTCCGTGCGGAACGCGCTCGAGATCGTGCCGGTCTCCCGGATGGACGAAGTGCTCAAGCACGCGCTCGTGCGTGAGCCGAAGCCCATCGTTTGGGACGAGACGACCGCCCCGGTCGTCGGAGTTCCGGACGAGGATGCGTCGGGCGTCGTCGCGCACTGACGCCAAGTCGAAACAAGTGAGGCCGCTACTTCTCTGAAGTTGCGGCCTTTTTTCTTTCCCGTCGCTGGAATCGAGGCCTTTCTCAGGGGATTCCGCCCGGAAAACCCCGCTTTCCCTTGCATTTCAAGCGATTCGGGACCAACAGTCTTGCCCATCTCGCGATCGGATTCGTCCCCGCGAATGACCTGCCCGGGCAGGATCCAAAAAACTTCATGCGCGAGGCGGAAATCGCGCGATCAAGGAGCATGCCATGAACAAGATGGAACTCGTCGAACACGTCGCGAGCGAACTGGACCTGTCCAAGGCCAAGGCCCAGGAAGCCCTCGACGCTGTGCTCGACGGCATCACCATGGCCGTGAAGAAGGGCGACGAAGTGCGTCTGGTCGGCTTCGGCACCTTCTCCGTCAAGAAGCGCGCCGCATCGACCGGCCGCAACCCCTCGACCGGCGCGGAGATCCAAATCCCGGCGTCCAACAACGTCCGTTTCAAGCCGGGCGCGGCCCTCAAGGATGCGGTCAACAAGTAGATGACCGACCGGCGAAGGGCGCGCCGCGCCCTTCGTCCTCGGCCGCATCAAGGGCGCTTCGGCGCCCTTTTGTTTTGCCCGGCCTTTGCGTAAAAGGCTGGTCGCGGGCGGTTAGCTCAGTTGGTAGAGCATCTCGTTTACACCGAGAGGGTCGGCGGTTCGAGACCGTCACCGCCCACCAATAACGCCGAACCGGCGTCGCGACGTTTCGCGGACGACAGTCGCCCGATCCGCCGATTTTTCGGCCGCGCCGCGAATATGTAAATTTTTCTTTAACTCCTCGTTCATGTTTCGCGCGCACGATCGAGCGGTGTCCGGCCCCACATCAGACGGACATCCGGGTTGAGCGGCCCATTTTCTCTGCTGACCGTTCCGCCCGCGACCCAAACGAGGCGAGGCCATGCGCCAGCATCTTTTGACCGAACAGGGCTTCGAGCTGACGCGCGATCGAAAGCGCGACATCCAGGGCCTGACCTTGCTCACGCTCGCGCTCAGCGTCATTGCCAGCGTCGCCCTCGTCAACGCGATCATCGCAGCTGTGTAGGCCCGCCGGGCCGCGTTCGCCGATGTGACGAACGGCACATAGCGGTACCGGGGGAACGCGTTAGGAACGCATCGTCTACCTCCTCTGCTGGCCCGGCCCCGCCGGGCTTTTTCTTGTCCGGCCGCCTGTTGCGTGTTTGAATCGCCGGTGCGGGATGAGCTCACCCTCCTGCAACGATCAGCCCGCACACCCGAGGAGGGAGCCCCGAATGACCCGCAGAAGGCCCGATCAACTGCGATCGGCGCGATGGTTCGCGCCGGACGATCTGCGCTCGTTCGGCCATCGCTCGCGTATGAACCAGATGGGCTATGCGACCGAAGAATATGCGGGCCGGCCGATCATCGCGATCGTCAACACCTGGTCCGACCTCAATCAGTGCCACGCGCATTTCAAGGACCGCGTCGAGGACGTGAAGCGCGGCGTGCTCCAGGCCGGCGGCTTTCCCGTGGAATTGCCTGCGATCTCGCTGTCCGAAAGCAAGGTCAAGCCGACGACGATGCTCTATCGCAATTTTCTCGCGATGGAGACCGAGGAGCTCATCCGCTCGCATCCGGCCGACGGCGTTGTGCTGATGGGCGGTTGCGACAAGACGACGCCTGGCCTTCTGCTCGGCGCGACAAGCGCCGGCGTGCCGGCGATCTTCGTTCCCGCCGGACCGATGCTGCGCGGCAACTGGCACGGCAAGACGCTCGGCTCGGGCTCCGACGCCTGGAAATACTGGGACGAACGCCGCGCCGGAAATATTTCCGACAAGGATTGGTCGGAAATGGAAATGGGCATCGCGCGGTCCTACGGGGTTTGCATGACCATGGGCACGGCTGCGACCATGACCGCGCTCGCCGATGCGATCGGCATGACGCTGCCCGGCGCGTCGTCCATTCCGGCAGCCGACGCAAATCACATCCGCATGTGCGCAGCCTCCGGGCGCCGCATCGTGGAGATGGTCTGGGAAGATCTGACGCCGGCGAAGATCCAGACCGAGCAGGCCTACCGCAACGCGATCGTCGTCGCCATGGCGATGGGATGCTCGACCAACGCCGTCATCCATCTCGTGGCGATGGCGCGGCGCGCCGGTCACGCCATCTCCCTCGACGATTTCGACCGCGCAAGCCGCACCGCGCCCGTCATCGCCAATATCAGGCCGAGCGGCGACACCTATCTGATGGAGGATTTCTATTACGCCGGGGGCCTGCTCGGCATGATGACGCGCCTGAAAGACAAGCTCGACCTCTCGCTCGTCAATGTGAGCGGCAAGACATGGGCGCAGAGCCTCGAAGGCGCCGCGGTCTACAACGACGACGTCATCCGCACGCTCGACGATCCCATCTACAGAGAAGGCGCGCTCGCCGTGTTGCGCGGCAACCTCGCGCCCGACGGATGCGTGATGAAACCGTCGGCGGCCGCCCGGCATCTGCTGAAACACACCGGCCCGGCGCTGGTCTTCGAGGATTACGCGGACATGAAGGCGCGGGTCGATCGCGAGGACCTCGACGTCACGCCCGACACCGTTCTGGTGTTGCGCAATGCAGGTCCGCTCGGCGGCCCCGGCATGCCCGAATGGGGCATGCTTCCGATCCCGAAAAAGCTCGTAAAGCAGGGCGTGCGCGACATGGTGCGCATTTCCGACGCGCGGATGAGCGGGACGAGTTACGGCGCCTGCATCCTGCATGTCTCGCCGGAATCCTACATCGGCGGTCCGCTCGCGCTGGTGCGGACCGGCGACCTCATCAGCGTCGACGTCGATGCGCGCGCGATTTCGCTCGACGTGCCGGAGGACGAACTTGCGCGCCGCCGCGCGGCGCTGCGGCCGCCGCCGCCGCGCTATGAACGCGGTTACGGCTGGATGTTCTCGCAGCACATCAAACAGGCCGATCAGGGCTGTGATTTCGATTTTCTCGAGACAGGGTTCGGCGCGCCGGTGGGCGAGCCCGCAATCAATTGAGTATCGAAACATGACCAGGCACGATGCGCAGACGCGCGACAAGCTTCTGGGCGATCCTCGGTCTCTATCCGGCGACCGATTCCGGAACGCTCGGTGAATTTACCGCCTCGCGGCAGGCGCGAGGTCGGTAAACCACAGCGCGCGCCCGGACTTGTACGGCCTATCCGGATTGCTATGGTTCGCCTGGGCGGCGCGACGGGATGCGTGAATGATCAGAAATATTGCAGGTGTCGCGGCCGGCGCGTTTCTTGCGCTCGCCGCGGCTTGTGCCCCGGCGCGCGCCGACATGCGTTTCCGCGTCGTTTCGATTTCGGGCTCGACCCCGTGCGGCGCGCATTGCGCGATGGCGATCGCCGCGGACGGCGACATCACGGATTCGACCGCCGCTGAGTTCGTCGCCTTCGTCAAGGAGAACGCCGGCCGACAGAACCTGCACAGCGTCGTCCTCCTGAATTCGCCGGGCGGCAAGGTCGTCGGCGCCATGGATTTCGGCCGCGTCCTGCGCAGGATCGGCGCCCTCGCCATCGTGGCGCGCGCGATGGAGGATCCGGAGGGTGCGGAGCATATCGCGCAGGGCCGCTGCTTCTCGGCCTGCGTCTACGCGCTGATGGGCGGGCGCAAACGCATCATTCCCGCCAAGAGCCTCGTCGGCATCCATCGCATGTTCGCGGTCGAGAACGCGGTCGATCCGGCCGGCGGCAGCATGGTGGAGCGGCGTTTCGACAATGGCGACATGCGCAACGTGATCGCGAAATATTCCGCCGAAATGGGCGTCAGCCGCGAGCTCATCAACAAGGCCGAGCGCGTCTCGACCGACACGATTCACCTTGTTTCCCCTCAGGAAATCGCGCGCTGGCGCCTCGGCTCGTCCAGATTCTGACCTTCGGACGCTATCTGCTTGACTTGGGGGCGGGGCCGGCCTATTCCGCACTCCGTTCCGCTTTGCGCGAGCAAAATGCGGGGGAGTAGCTCAGTTGGTTAGAGCGCCGGCCTGTCACGCCGGAGGTCGCGGGTTCGAGCCCCGTCTCTCTCGCCAT
>JAGWTW010000032.1 GCA_028868735.1 Hyphomicrobiales bacterium
TCGCGCAGAATGTCGAGCCGCGCGCCCTCGGCGCTGCGCAGATCGCCGAGCACGTCGGAACGTTCCGCATTCTCGAGCCGCGCGCGACGCAAGGCCGCCTTCAGTTCGACGACGGGCGCGCTCGCCGGCTCCGCCTGCGGGCGCGCGCCGACGGAAGGCTTGTCGCTTTCCGGTTGGTCGCGTCCGTTGTCCACTGCCGTCTCCGCTCCTGCGCGACGAGCCTATCGCATTCCCGGCGCGAGAGCATGTCTCGTCCGCGCAGTCTCGGCTGCGCGGCCTTGGCGGGCGCGCCCGTCAGCGCGCCTGCTGGATCGCCGACAGGATCCACGCGTCCGGGCCGGCGCCGGCCGGCCGGCGGAAGGTCCAGTATTCGACCGCCTGCTCCGGATTGGTCGTCGAACCCGAGGCGACGCGGCCGGTCGCGCGTTCGACCATGGCGTCCGTCAGCTGGAAGCGCATGGCGACCGTCGCGTAATCCGCCGTTCCCTCGCGCCAGGCCTCCGACAGGTCGCCCTGGAGGAGCTTGACGTCGCCGATCCGGTTGACGAGGCCGCGCGCGGAATTGGCGGCGATCTCGTCGCGGAAATAGGCGACCATTTCAGGCGTCGCCAGCCGCCCGAGCGCGCCGAGATCCTCGGCCGAATAGGCGGCCTGCACGTCGCCGAGCCGCTTCTCGAAGGCGTCGAAGTCGGCGCCGGCGATCTGGACGGGCTGCGGCGGCGCGCCGCCGGGGATGGGGCCGGGCGCGGTGCGGGCGGAGGAGGCCCCGCCCATCGGCCCGCCGGGCGCGCCCGCATAGGCCGGACGGCCGCCGCGGAACAAGCCCATCAGCCAGCGCACGACCAGGACCACCAGCGCGATCTGGATCAGGAGGCCGAACAGCGAGAACAGGCCGCCGATGCCGCCGAAGAAGCCGTGGCCGAGCAGCATGCCCATGAGGCCCGCGCCCAGCAGGCCGCCGAGCAGGCCGCGGCCGAAGCCGCCGCTGGAGAACCAGCCGGGCCGCGCGCCCATGCCCGCGCCGAGGCCGGGCGTCCCTGACTGCGGGGTCATGGACCGGTCGAACGGCGCGGCCGAACGGGGGGCCGTCGGCGTCGCCGAGGGCATCGAAAACGTGCGGCCGCCGCGGCTGCCGGACGAGAAGCCGCCGCCGGCCCGTGCGTAGGCCTCGCCCGCGCTCATGGCGAGCGCCGCCGCCAGCGCAACGAAAATGGCTGCCTTCCTGAAAGACATGAACTCCTCCATCCGCCCGAAGCCGGGCGGGACGCCCGGGAATATGGGGAGGAGGAGGCGTGCGGCGCAAGCGCGGAACGCCCGCGCCGTTAAAACTTTTTACATTGCGGCCGCCGGATCACCAGGCGCCGACGATCACCGCGGTCACCATGGCCACCGCTGCGCACATGGCCAGAACGTCGAGTGTGATGGAATTGGTCATCGATAGCGCCCCTTCTATCTCGCATCCGCGAAACGCCCGGGCCCCGATCTCGTGCGGCCCCTACGCCCTGAACGTGCTAAGATTACGTTTGCGCAGCGTGATTCCGGGAGCCGATAGATTTCGCACTTGCGAAGAAAATCCGCCCATTCCGCCCGTTTTCTGGACACGGGCGCCCGATTGCTCGCAAAACCGGCCGCCAGCGCATACAATGTGAGACGATGAAACATCACCACCCCTTCTTCGGCGAAAGGCGCGGCTACCACCACGGCCGCTTGAAGGATGCGTTGGTCGAAGCGGCGCGCAGCCTTGTCGCCGAACGCGGGCCGGCGGGTTTCACGCTCTCGGAGGCCGCCAAGATGGTCGGCGTGACCGCGGCCGCGCCCTACCGCCATTTCGCAGACCGCAACGAGCTGATGAGCGAACTCGCCAGACGCGGATTCGAGGCTTTCGCGCAGCGGCTCGAGACGGCATGGGACAACGGCCGGCCGGACGCGGTCTCCGCCTTCCGCCGCATGGGCGTGGCCTATCTGGCTTTCGCCAAGGAAGAGCCGGGGCTCTATTCGGCCATGTTCGGCAATGTCCAGGCCTTGAACACGCCGACCTCGGGCGCCGCTGCCGACCGCGCGCTCGCCATGATCCATCACGCTTGCGCCTCTGTGCTGCGCCAGTACGGCGCGCCGGACGCCGGCGCCCGCGACCTCGCCCTGCAGGTCTGGGCCTTCAGCCACGGCGTCGCCCAGCTCGCGCTCTCCGGCCATTTCGCGGGCCACGGCGCCGACGCAGGCGACATCATGGCGTCAGGCGCGGCCAATATCGTCGAGATGGCCGTGCGCCGCGCTGTCGCGAGATAGACCGCGCGATCCATCCGACCCGCGGGCGATGGCGGACGCGGCGCGGATCGAGGCGCATGCCGCGTCGGCGCCGATGAGAGCACGGGACACGCATTGCAACGGACTTTCGCCACCCTTCGACGGAATTTCGAAACCATGACCTCATCACGCACAATGGCCGGATTGCTGTTCGCAGGCGCGATCATCCTGGCGTCGCCGCTGCGCGCGCAAACACTGTGCGATCCGACGGAGACCAGCGCCTTCTCCTGCGCGCTGAAAACGTCGGGCAAGATCGTGTCGCTCTGCGCTTCCGCAGATTTGGGAAAAACGACCGGCTATCTGCAATACCGCTTCGGAACGCCTGGTAAAGTCGAGCTTGCCGTGCCCGGCGAGCGAACGGGGACGCCCGGTCTCGCGCTGACGCGCAGCGCCGACGCGCATGCGACCTACGACGACCTCACGTTCTCGCGCGGGCCGTACGTTTACGAAATCACGAGTTTTCGACAATTGACGCCGAAGAACGGCGATGGATTTCCGACGCCGCCGAGCAGCGATACGCTCGGCGTACGTGACGATCGCCGGTCGATGAAGCAGGGCGACTGGGTTTTCAACGATGAGTGCGCGTCCCTCGGCGCGCCGCTCGACGTCATCGCGATCGCGAACAAGATCGGCGCCGAAGTCGCCCGCGGCGGGTTTTGAGCGCCGCTCTGCGATCCCGTCCCCGGCCAGCCTAGTTGCGCGTTTCCCTTGCGCGACCCGGATCGAACTTCATCATCGACGACAGATTCTGCGGCGGTTCGTCGGACGGAGGCGGCGTATCGACGACCGGCGGCGGCTGGACGGCAGGCGGCGGCTCGGCCTGCTGCACAACGGGTTCGTACGAGGGCGCCTGATCCTGGCGTTGCGTTTGCGGCTCGACCGCAGGCTGCGCGGGCGCAGGCGTCACGGCCGCCGGAATCGGCGCCGCCTGTGGCGCAAACTGTCGCTTCAGCACATCAGGCTTCGACAGGTAATTGGTCGCCACGATTGCGAGCGTGGCGGCGCCGATTGCGGTTTTGACGAAAAGGTTCATTGCACGACGCTCGAATTCAACTCATGGTCCCGGCCGAATTTAACCAGTCCAGTCTTTACCAGCCGTGAATCCGACCGCTGCTCGGCGGGATTTCCGCTCGTGTGCGATCTGGGTCCGAAACGCGCGTCAGGGGCGCGGCGCCTCGCTTGCCGTCTCCTCGAGGCTTCGTCTTGCCTCATTCGAGCCGGCAGCGGCCGCGCGTCGGTACAAATCCCTTGCCTGTACGGCGTCGCCGGGGAGGCCGACTGTTTTCCATCTTTGGAGCATCTTCGGATCGAACGTCTGCGCCAGCGCAAACAGCGCGCCCGCGTCTTCGATCCGCGCGCCGCGCGCAAGCAATGCGCGCGCCGCCGCGATGTTCCCGTCATCGATCAGCGCGCGCGCCTTTTGTTCGAGGTCAGCGCGTTCGGCGGACGAAAGCGACGGCGAGACGGGCGCCTTGGCGTCGACGGGCGCGGCTGCGGCGCCGGCGGCAACGGCGCGCATGGCGACGGCGAGTTTCTGCCTGGCGTGTTCGTCGGGAACGATTGCAGCGGTCCGGGCTGGAACCGCGCGCGGTTCCGTGAACCTGCCGACATGTGACAATTGCGGGAAAACGACGAGGCCGGCGAGAGCGACGGCGATCGTCAAGGCGGCGCCTGCGGCGAACAATCCGGCGCGCGCCCTTGCGGACCCCGACGGAATGTCGGGGTGATCCGATTGCTGCAATCCGGCGATGAGCCGCTCGACTGTCGCCTGATCGCCGCGACCCGTCGCGGCGCGCCCGACGCGCGTTGCGCGCAGTCGCTCGATCGCGGCGAATTCATCGGCCCGCGAGCCGTCCAATGCGGACTGCGTCGTCATCGCGCACCGCTCCATTGCTGGTATTGCCGAAACATCAGAACCGTGTCGTCCTTGGCGAGCTTCTCGCCGGACTTGCCGCGTTTCTTCGCGACGAACCGCTTGAAGCGTTCGAATTCGGCCGCCGTCGGCGCAATCGGCGGCGCGGGCGCAGCGATCGCCGGCGCGGACGGTTCAAGCGTGTCGCTCGTCGCCGCGTAGGCGCGCCGCAAGTCGTCGCCGCGCTTGCCGTCGAGCCAGTCCTGCGCTTGTTGCAGGCGCGTCCAGCCCGGCGCATTCGCCGCGAGATTGACGTTGCGCCAGGCGGCGAGCCGATCGCTCGCTTGCAGATCCCCGATCTTCGAGAAGAAGGCGTCGACAAAGCGCGCGAGACGCATCGCGCGCGGATCGCCGGGCTTCGGTTGCGCCGCGACGAGCATTTGCGCGACGCCGATCGTATCGATCGTTTCGCCCGCATGCATCAGATCGGGATAGTCGGCGCCTTGCAGCGTCGCAGGCTCGTAGCCTTCGCCGAACGCATCGGTCCACGGCGCGGCGAGGAAATGCAATTGGCGATCCTGATTCGACAGATGCGCAATCCACGGCGCAGGCCCGGCGCCGAAGAAGACGACCGCGGCGATCTCGCCCTTGCGCAGCTTTTCGACCGCTTCGCCCTGCTCGTCGCGCGTCGGCTCGATCGAGACGCCGAGCCGCGCGAAAATCCGCTCGGCCGAAAAGCGGGCGGTCGTGTCGGGCGCGCCGACGCCGACCTTGCGTCCGGCGAGTTGCCGGACATCCGTCACATCGCTTCTCGCGAGGACATGCATCGGGCTGTCGAACAGATGCGCGACATAGACGATCGAACGCTCCGCGCCGCCGGATTGCGCATTGGCGCGGAGGGCCGCGAGCGCATCGGCAGGGGCGAGCACGAGGTCGATCGAATCCAGCCGCAGAAGATCGGAGACGTTATGCGACGCGTCGTGGCCGACGACAGGCAGCACACGCAGGCCGCCCGCATCGTCGAGCGTGTCGGCGATGTCGGTCGCCGCGCGCAGCGTCCCCTCGCGGCCCTCGTCCGCGAGCAACGTGACGGCGGCCGGCGCCGCTGGATCGAAAGCTGCGGATGGACGAGCGGAGGCAGCGACCGGCTCCGGGCTCGCTGTCTGCGCTACCGCGCTCCGCGCGCGCGTGGATCGTGCGTGCGTGGATAGTGCGTGCGTGGATTGCGCGTGCGCGCGACGGGCTTGGTTCGCGCCGGAAGAGGCGTGCGGCGCGGCGTCGACGACCCGCGCCGATACCGACAGCAAAATCGCAGCCGCTGATACGCAGGCGGCTGCGGCGAAGGAGAAGCGGGCCACGGCGCCTCCTCGATACGAAAGCCCCCCGGCCTGCCGAAACGGCCGGCGTCTCCGCCGGCCGCTTCATAGGTTCTCGTCAATATGGCGAGAAGTTGACGCCTTGGCCTCACTTGGTCGGCGGCGGCACCAGCTTGGCGATCTTGCCCGACGACGACGCCTGCACCTTGTTCGAAATCGCGGCCATCGCGGTCTGGAGCGTGGGCGCGATGCCTGCGCTCGACCCGTTGTTCGAGATCGACGGATCAGACACGAGTTGGTAGTGGCTCGCGTCCGTCGCGCAGGCTTTCAGCAGGGCCTGACCCTGGCTGTCGATCTCGAGATTGCTGCCGTGGCCGACCGTGATGCCGATCGTGTAGATCTCGACGCCCTGGGCCTTGGCGTTGGTGCACGCCTGGTTGAGAGCGGCGTCGAGATAGGCGCGGCTGTTGCTTGCAGTCGGCGCGGTGCCGGCGGCGTAGGTCGTCTTGCCGTCCACGCTCGTCAGCGTCTGGTTGATGCGACGATTATGGAGATAGCCGAACGACGAGTAGACGCTGCCGTTCTTGGTGTTGGTCGGCTCCCAGTTGTTGACGCCGTCCGTCATGAAGACGATGATCTTGTGGTTCGACGGCGTGGCCGACGTGTCGTAGGCCTTCGGGCTCGTGTACGATCCCGTGTTGAACGGGCCGTTCGGCGAGAGCGTACGCCATGCCCACAGGAAGCCCGACACCAGGTTGGTGGCGCCGTCGGCCTTCATCTTGTCGATCAGCGCCGTCACCGTGCTCGCGCTGTCCGTCAACGTCTGCAACGGCTGCAGCGTCGCGTCGCAACCGGAATTGGCGCCGCCGCCGAGGTTGAACTGGTTCGAGCCGATGTAGTTCGAGCTCGTCTGGGCCGTCGCGGTGCCGCTGGTCGGGGCGGAATAGCCCAGATTGTTGCCCTGGTTGAAGCCGCAGGTCGCGTTCGTCACGTTCTTGCCCCAGCCCCAGCCGCCGCCGGTGCCCCAGCCGCTGCCGCCGAAGTTGAAGCCGCTGCCGGACCAGCCCGTCGTCGTCGACAAGCCGCCGTAGTTGGTGGCGGTGCTGGTCGAGGAGCCCACGGTAGCGGTGCCCGTCGTCTGGATGTTCGTCGAGACCGGATAGTTGGACGGCAGGCTCGTGCTCTGCGTGCCCGCATAGGTCGTCGACTTATCGTTGTCGCTGTAGACCTTCCAGCTGCCGCCGCATTTCGCGTTCGAATAACTGATGGCGGAGCAATTGTAGCCACTGCCGCTCGTGCAGGTGGCGGTCACCGAGATGTTCGTGCAGAACGAAACCGACGTGGAAGACGAGTTGACGGTGGTGAGGCCGCTCGTCGACGCAAGCAGGCTCGCGAGCTGGCTGCTCGTCGGATTGAAGACATATCCCGACTGGCCGTTGTAGGAGCCGCTCACCTGATAGCAGGCGCTCGTGCTCTTGCAGGTGTTCCAGTTCGCGTTGGTGGCGTTCGAGAACCACGTGCTGACGCTCGATTGCAGCATGGTGCTCTGCGTCGCCGCCGACGGATTGGCGGCCGCCCATTTCACGAGATATTTGCAGAACTTCGACTGGCCGTCGCCGAAGAAGGACGTGGCGTCGGCGAACTGGCCCTTGACCGAATTGACGGTCGCGCCGCCGTCGAGCGTCGAATACGCGTCGCCGGAGCTGCACGTGCCGCCGGAATCGCTGATGTAGCTGTTGTAGCTGTTGCCGGACTTGGCGCTGTCGGCCTCGTCCGGAGCGAACATCGGCACGTAGAGCGAATCCGGCTTCGTCGCGTCCGGCGCGGCGTCGGTGAGGGTGTAGGCCGATCCCGGCCGCTCCTCGACGCAACCGCCCCAGCTCTGGCCGACCTGGGTGAACAGATCGAAGCGCGACGAAATCGCCGCTTCGCCGCTCTGCTGCCAGGTCGATCCGCCCGTGCCGATCTTCGGGAAATTCTCCCAGTGGATCGACGACTTGCCGGTCGTGTCGATCCAGCTCGCCGTATTGTTGGACGTGCCGACGTTGACCGCCGTCGTGAACGGAACCACCGAAACCTTCACGTTGCCGGTATCGTTCGTGAAGACGTTGTTGACGAACTGCTTAGCGTAATAGATTTCGTTCGCGATCTTCGAGGTGCCGGCGGAATCCTGCGTCGACATCGACCCCGTATTGTCGAGCGCCAGCGCGATCTCGTATGTCGTCGGCGTGCTGCTGCCGCTGCCCGTGCTGACCATTTCCGAACAGGCGGTCGCGGAGGAGCTCATCGTCCTGATGCCCACCGCCTGCATGACGATCGTCGGCACGCTCTTGGTGAGCGTCGTGCACATCATGCCGTTGGAGGAGGTATAGGTCGCCGAAGAAATGCTGACCGCGCTGTCCGTGATCTGACCCGTGATGAAGGTCTGGAGCGCGGCGCTCGTCGAGGGCGGAGTCTTCTGGGACTGCGCCGCCAGGACCGCCTCGTCGGCGATCGCTTGCAGGTTGCTGCCCGAAGACACGTATCTGTAGTAGTCGATGCTGGCGCCGACGGCGCCCATCACCGGCACCAGCGACAACGCAAATGTCGTCGTCATCGAGGCGCGGCGGTCACGCAAGAAATTGCGCTTCTTGGACATGGCTCGGTTCCTCATGCGACCCTATGGCTCAGGTAGGGTCTTGGGGGAATAACTGCCCAACCGTAGGCTTTGCCGCTTAAGCAAATGTTGAATCGGAACATCGAATTGGCGCGCCGCCGCTCAGCCGTTTTCTATGGTTGGCGCGGGGATTTGGCTGGCGACCCGCATCTAAGTCGCTAAAATCGCGAGTAAACAGCCGAAGATTGGGGAAGATCGCGAACCGCGTTCGCACAAATGCGCGCGATCAATTTAGACGGCGTTTTCGCCGCATTTCGGCCGTGCTGGTTAGCAAAGGCTGACCGGAATACCCGACGCGCCGGGGCTGGCGCCGCGCGCGCTTACGCCCTAGATTGGCGGTGCGGCGCTGCGGGACGCGTGTGGATTTGTATTCCCGGGGCCTTATCGATCCTAAGGGAGCTGTCCCTGTCCTTGCCCGTGGGCTTGGGCAACACGGCGCCCACCTACTCTGTAGGTTCCCGGGGTCGATGTCCCACGGTCGCTGTGGCCCGCACCCTATCGTCTGGACCGCCGGCTTCCAGCCGGCAAGGGGCCAAGATCAATCGGCGGACGGCCGCCACACGCCCCGCCGTCGCGCCGAAGAGAACAGCCAATCCTGCGGCCGTTCGCACAACCCCGCCTTTACCGGGTTATTCTCGATATACGCAACCGTGCTCTCGAAGTGCGCTTCGCTGCGCATGAACCGATCGAAATAGTCGCGCGCCCAGAATGGCCCGCGGCGCCCAAGATTAGCGTTGATGCGCGTCGCGGTGAACGACTTCCAGCTGTGTACGACATCCGGTAGCGGAAATCCGTCCGCCAGTTCGATGAGGACATGTGCATGGTTCGGCATGACGCACCACGCGGACATGTGATAGCGGAAACCATCGAAATGCAGCAGGGCTTCCTGCACGATTCCGGCAAGAAGCGGGTCGTCGAGAGGTCGACTGCCGATGCTACGATCTAACGCCTCGTCGGCGATTGACGCGCGTCGCGCTGCATCGCCATTTTTCACGGCCAGGGCGGGCGGCAGGCTATCCCATGTGCGAAACACGATGTGCTGCAGAATTTCAGGCGAATCGAAATGCGGCAGATATCCACGCGAATACCAACCGAGGGCGTCGCCCATTACGACCGTCCTTCGAAGCCGGCTGGAAGCCGGCGGTCCAATTTATGGCAGAATCACCCGCCCATCTTGGCGACGAGAGCGTCCGAAATCTCGAAATTCGCATAGACGTTCTGCACGTCGTCGTTTTCCTCGAGCACGCCGATCAGCTTGAGGATCTTCTCGCCCGTCTCGTCGTCGAGCATTGTGGTCGACTGCGGCTTCCAGACGATCTTGGCTGTGCGCGGTTCGCCGAACTTCGCTTCGAGCGCCTTGGCGACCTCGGCGAAGCTCTCCATCGCCGTCGTGACTTCGTGGCCGTCGGCGGTCGTCGCCACGTCGTCGGCGCCCGCCTCGAGCGCGGCCTCCATCATCTCGTCTTCCGAAGCGGCCTTCGGGTCGTATTCGATCGAGCCGACGTGGTCGAACATGAAGCTCACCGCGCCGTTGGCCGTGAGTTCGCCGCCGGCCTTGGTGAAATAGGACCGCACTTCGCCGGCCGTCCGGTTGCGGTTGTCGGTCAGCGCCTCGACGATGATCGCGACGCCGCCGGGCGCACGGCCCTCGTAGCGCACCTCGTCGTAATTCTCGGCGTCGCCGCCCGCCGCCTTCTTGATCGCCCGCTCGATATTGTCCTTCGGCATGTTTTCTGCGCGCGCGGCCTGGACGGCGAGGCGCAGACGCGGATTCATGTTGGGGTCCGGCATGCCCATCTTGGCGGCGACCGTGATTTCGCGCGCGAGCTTGGAGAAGAGCTTGGAGCGGATCGCGTCCTGCTTGCCCTTCTTGTGCATGATGTTCTTGAACTGACTGTGGCCAGCCATGGACGAAATCTCCGGAAACGGCTCGAAACGGGTCGGCCGGCCTTATAGGCGATGCATTTCCGCGAATAAAGCTGCGGCTATTCCCAGAACGCCGGCCGCGCCTCGGCGAGGCGGGCGCCGAGCCGCACCGGCGCGATTTTCGCGGCGAGACCCTGGGTCCCCGTTTCCACGGCGACGCCGCACAGCGTCCCCGGTCCGTCGGCTGGCTCGAACCGGGTCCCCGGCGTCTTGTGGATGAAGCGGCGCACCGGCTCTTCCTTGTCCATGCCGATCACGGAATCATAGTCGCCGGTCATGCCGGCGTCGGTCAGATAGGCCGTGCCGTGCGGCAGGATCTGGGCGTCGGCGGTCGGGACATGCGTATGCGTGCCGACGACGAGCGAGGCCCGGCCGTCGAGAAAATGGCCGATCGCCTGCTTTTCGCTCGAAGCCTCCGCATGCACGTCGAACACGGCCGCGTCGCAGGCGAGCCCGAGCGGGCAGGCGGCGATTTCGCGCTCGATTGCGGCGAACGGGTCGTCCATCGCGTCCATGAAGACCCGGCCCAGAACATTGCAGACGAGCACGCGATGGCCGTTCGCGCCTTCGTAGAGGAAGGCGCCGCGTCCGGGCGTGCCCGCCGGATAATTGACTGGCCGAATGAGCCGCTGCTGCCGCTCGATGAAGACCAGCGCCTCCCGCTGGTCGAAGGCGTGGTTGCCCAGCGTGACGCAATCGGCCCCTGCGGCCAGGATGTCGTCGCAGATCGCCTCGGTGAGCCCGAAGCCGCCCGCGGCGTTCTCCCCGTTGACGATGACGAAATCGAGCGCCCAGCGGCGCCGGAGCTCCGGCAGCTTCTCCAGAAGCACGGCGCGCCCGGACCGCCCCACGATATCCCCGACGAAAAGAAGCCGCATCGCAAATCCCTGATCGCAGGGATGATAGGGGCGACGCCGGCGCCGCTCAACAACTTCACAGAGCGAAGAGCCGTTCCTCGGTCAGAATGTAGTCCAGCGCCTGATCATGCGCCTCCTCGGGAACGCGTTCGACTTCCTGCGTCGCATAGGCGAGGCCGATCGCGGTCGTCTTGCGGCCGGCGCGCAACGCGGCGAGCGTCGCGTCGAAACTGCCGCCGCCGTAGCCGATGCGGTGGCCGCGCGAATCGAAGGCGGCGAGCGGCGTGAACAGGACGACCGGGGTCGCGGGCGCGGCCGCGGGCAACGGTTCGGCGAGCCCGAGCGAGCCGACATCCAGCGGATCGCCCGGAGACCAGCGCCGGAAATGAAGCGGCTTGGCGGTCGCCGTCATCACCGGCAGGGCGGTGGCGTAACCCGCAGCCGCCAGCGCCTCCAGCAGCGGGCGCGTCGACAATTCGCTGCGGATCGGCCAGTAGGCCGAAACGACCGCGCCCGGCGCGGCGATTCCGGCGACGAGCGGGAGTGCGGCGCGGGCGATCGCCTCGGCCGCCGCATGGGCCTCCCGCGGCTCGATGAGGTCGCGCCGCGTGAGCGCCGCCTTGCGCAACGCCGGCTTGGTCGTGCGATCCGACATGATGCGAGCTTAGCGGATCGCGACGGGGAGGCAAAAGCCGCTCCCGCCCCCGCGGTGAAAAGTCTAGACTCCCCGCCATGAACCCGCGCCCGATTCGCATCCTCGGAATCGATCCCGGCCTTCGCAACACCGGCTGGGGCGTGGTGGAGGCGGACGGTTCGCGGCTGACTTTCGTCGCCTGCGGCGCCGTGCATTCGGATGCGGCGCAGACGCTCGAAAAGCGCCTGCGCCAGCTGCACGACGGCCTCGCCGCCGTGATCGCGGCGCACGCGCCCGACGAGGCGGCGGTCGAGGAGACCTTCGTCAACCGCGATCCGCAATCGGCGCTGAAACTCGGCCAGGCGCGCGGAATCGCGCTGCTCGTCCCCGCGCTCGCCGGGCTCGGCGTCGCCGAATACGCAGCCAATCTCGTGAAGAAGACGGTCGTCGGCGCCGGCCACGCCGAAAAAGCGCAGGTCGCGATGATGGTGCGCGTATTGCTGCCGAAATGCGACGCCACGAGCGCCGACGCGGCCGACGCGCTGGCGGTGGCGATCTGCCACGCCCAGCACCGCGGCGCGCGCGCGCTGGCGCAGAAGATTGCGCCAAGGATCGCCCTATGATCGGCAAGCTGAAGGGCCTGATCGATTCCTACGGCGAGGATTTCGTGATCCTCGACGTGAACGGCGTCGGCTATGTCGTTCAATGTTCGTCGCGCACGTTGCAGAAGCTTCCGAAGGCCGGCGAAGCGGCTGCGCTTTCGATCGAAACGCAGGTGCGCGAGGACGCCATCAGGCTGTTCGGATTCACGAGCGATTCCGAACGCGACTGGTTTCGCCTGCTGCAAAGCGTCCAGGGCGTCGGCGCCAAGGTCGCGCTCGCCATCCTCGGCGTGCTCGGCCCCGGCGAACTGGGCGCCGCCATCGGGACGCAGGACAAGGCCGCCGTGTCGCGCGCGCCGGGCGTGGGACCGAAACTCGCCGCGCGCATCGTCGCCGAATTGAAGGACAAGGCGCCGGCCTTCTCCGCCGTCGATCCGATCGTCGCGCGGCTCGCCGGCGAGGATGAGGCGAAGGGCGCGCCGAAGCCCGTGCAGGACGCCATATCTGCGCTGGTCAATCTCGGCTACGGGCGTCCGCAGGCGGCAGCCGCCGTGGCGGCCAGCGTCAGGGCGCTGGGCGAGACCGCCGAGACCAGCGCGCTGATAAGGCGGGGTCTGAAGGAATTAGCGCAATAGGTGGAGTTCGCGCTCTGTTCCTGATATTTTTAATGCAAAAGGCCGATTGATCGGAGGGCTCGGAGATGGGCGTGAGCGCGAAAATCTCGTCCAAATACAAGATTTCGATTCCGAAGGAGGTTTGCGAGCGTCTCGGTTGGAAGCCCGGGCAGGAGTGCGTTTTCGTTCCGCATGGCAAGGGAGTTGTGCTCATGCCACGACTCGACATCGACTCGTTGCGTGGCATGGCCAAAGGCGCCGATCCGGGAGGTTATCGCGATCGTGACGATCGTTACTGACGCCGATGCAGCCGTTTCACGCGCGTCCAAAACAGACGGTTGACCGTTCAAAACGAACGTTGTAACGTTCGATTTGGACAGGAGATCGACATGATTCGTTATGCCTTTTGGAACAACAAGGGTGGCACGGGTAAGACCAGCTTGGCTTTTCAAACAATATGCGCCTACGCAAGAGAACGCCGCTCAGAACGTATTTTAGTCGTTGATTTATGTCCGCAGGCGAATTTGTCTGAACTTTTCCTTGGTGGATTAGTTCTCAGTGGAAGCAAAGCACTGATGGCTCGTCAAGGCGCAAGTCCACGAGCAACAATTGGTGGTTATTTTCAGGAGCGACTATCTTCTCCATTCTCCGCACAGGCCTTCGATTACTCCGATTTCACTACTACGCCGCGTAATTCCAATCGACACATCCCACGCAATATTACGCTTGTATGCGGAGATGCTCTGCTAGAATTGCAAAGCAATTCGATGTACACGCTAGCTAGCACTCAAATTGCGGGTGTGAACACTTGGATCGCAATAATGGATTGGTTGCGAGATTTTCTTAAGCAAGCAAATGATGATTTTGACGTCGTTTTTATGGACTTAAACCCAAGCTTTTCAATTTATACCCAAGTCGCTCTTGCAAATACCGACCGCTTGATTGTCCCTACAATGGCCGACGACTCTTCACGACGCGCAATTCAAAATGCAATTTCTCTTGTCTATGGTCTTAAATTACCATCTCCGATCTATTCTCAGCACAATTTTGAAAGCAGAATGACAGGTGCTGGCAGAACGCTTCCTAAAATCCACCTAGTCATCCAGAATCGAATTACTCAATACATGGGCAATGCGTCTGCATATAAGGCAGTTCTTGATTCTATCCGCAGCGATATCGAAAAATTAATGAAACACAATCCAGGCATTTTCACTTTTTCCGATATAGGAAATGGTATTATTGATACTCGCGATTTTCAAACCACAGGCGTAGTGGCATTTGCACGGGGATGTCCTTTCACCGCTCTGTCTGCCGGATATGTGCAAGTCCTAAACCGTCGTGTCCGCGTAAATCAGGAGCAGCTCGACCGCTGTCGAGATGAAATAACCGAGATCGTACAGAGGCTCTGATGTCTTCCCCCCGCCTCGTCTCCTCCGAAAAACGCGAGGACGATACCGACGCTTCGTTGCGGCCGCTGTCGCTTGCCGATTTCACGGGCCAGGAAGCCGCGCGAAAAAACCTGCGCGTCTTCATCGAGGCGGCCAAGGCGCGCGGCGATGCGCTCGATCACGTCTTGTTCGTCGGTCCGCCCGGGCTCGGCAAGACGACGCTCGCGCAAATTCTCGCGCGCGAAATGGGCGTGAACTTTCGCTCGACCTCCGGCCCCGTCATCGCCAAGGCCGGCGATCTCGCCGCCCAGCTCACCAATCTCGAAGAGCGCGACGTGCTCTTCATCGACGAAATTCATCGCCTCAATCCCGCGGTCGAGGAAATTCTCTATCCGGCGATGGAGGATTTCCAGCTCGACCTCATCATCGGCGAGGGCCCGGCCGCGCGCTCGGTGAAGATCGATCTCGCGAAATTCACGCTCGTCGGCGCGACGACGCGCGCGGGGCTGCTGACGACGCCGCTGCGCGACCGCTTCGGCATTCCCGTGCGGCTCAATTTCTACACGGTCGAGGAATTGCAGAGCATTGTTTCGCGCGGCGCGCGCGTCCTCGGCGTGAACATGGGGGCCGACGGCGCCAACGAGATCGCCCGCCGCGCGCGAGGCACGCCGCGCATCGCCGGACGTCTTTTGCGGCGCGTGCGCGATTTCGCGATCGTCGACGGCGATCCGGTCGTCACGCGCGCCGTCGCGGATCGCGCGCTGAAACTGCTCGACGTCGACGAGATCGGCCTCGACCAGATGGACCGGCGCTACCTCGACATGGTCGCGCAGAATTTCGGCGGCGGCCCGGTCGGCATCGAAACGATCGCAGCCGCGCTGTCGGAGCCGCGCGACGCGATCGAGGACATCATCGAGCCCTATCTGTTGCAGCAAGGCTTCTTGCAGCGGACTCCGCGTGGAAGACTGCTGACGCCGCAGGCGTTCCGGCATCTCGGACTGGCCGAACCGGCGCGGCCGGCGGCGCAATTCGGGCTCTTCGGCGAGGACGAGGCCTAGCAAGCCGCGAAGAAGGCGTTCGCGACGGCAGAGAACCCGAACTCGATTGCTGCGATCAGACGGTCGATGGTCATTGCGGCTGCCCCGGATTGACGCCCTTCTTGTGCGCCGCGCCGCCGGGTTAGTCTGTGCGCCAGCGCTCATCGAGGAGAGAGACTTGGGCCAACCACACCGCCTCTCAATTCGCGTCTATTACGAGGACACCGACTTCTCCGGCGTCGTCTATCACGCCTCCTACCTGCGCTTCATGGAGCGCGGCCGCACCGAGCTTTTGCGCGACCTCGGCGTCCACCAGCAGGCGATTCACGCCGGCGAAGCGCCGTTCGCCTTCGTCGTGCGGGCGATGACCATCGATTTTCTCAAACCCGCCCGGATGGACGACGTCCTGACGGTCGAGACATCTGCAACGGAGGTGAAGGGCGCTTCGGCGATCCTGTCCCAGCGCGTGCTGCGGGGCGAGGAGACGCTCGTTACGGCCGAGGTCAAGGTGGCGGCTGTCGCCAACGGCCGCCCGGTGAGGTTGCCGCCGCAGATGCGTGAAAGGCTCGGGAGCGGCTGATCAGTCGCGGATCGGCTCGTGCGCGATCGCCGTGCGCATGAAGAAATAGAGGCCGACGAAGCCGGTCAGGGCGAAAATCACTTCCATGACCCTGCTGATGGTGGGCGGCAGCTGGAACATGCCGCCGAGCGCCCATCCGGCCGCCCAGGACGCGCCGACGAGTTCGACGCCGACGAGGATCATGACGGCGACGAGGGTAGACAGATGCGTCCAGTTGATGGGTTTGGGCTCGGCCAAGAGACGGATCCTTTTCGCAAGCTTCCAGCTAGACCAGGCCGGCCGACGTTTCAAGGGGCGGGCTCAGGGGCCGGAGCCGACCGCCGGCCGGAACCGGCGCACGAACAGATTGGCGATCACGGCCTGCGCGATGTGCTCGGCCATGCAGCGGTAGCCGAGATCGTTGAGGTGGAAGTCGTCGGACGACATCATCGTCGGCGTCGCGCGCGCCTTGGCGATGAAGCGCATGGCGTCGAATCGCCGGATGTAGAGGACGTTCTCCTCTGACGCGATCTTGAACAGGGTGTCGCGGATTTCCGTATAGTTCTGGTCGCGTGAGAATTTCGGCGTGTACTGGAGGCCGACGAGCACGACGTCGATCTTGTCCGCTTTCAGCCAGCCGATGGTGGAGCGCACCGTCTGCTCGAACTGATCCGGCGGCACGCGCGAAAGCGCGTCATTGGTGCCGAGCTGCCAGAGCACGAGATCGGGACGGTCGATCGCAACCTCGCTGCGCAGGCGTTCCGCCGTCGTCGAGGCGACCTCGCCGGAGACGCCGCGATTGACGATGTCGACATCCTCGCCCGCAAGCGCCTTTTGCAGAATGTCGTGCAATTGCGCCGGATAGCTGCGCGACTTGGACGAGGCGCCGATGCCGTAGGTCGATGACGAGCCGATCGCAAGCACCCGCACCTTCTTTCGGGCGGCGAGCGCGGCCGCGAAATTCGGCAACGGCGCGGGCGCGGCTATGTCGCCCGCAGGCGCCTGGCACTGCGCGCTCAAGGCCGGGGCGTCCTCGGCGCGCGCGCCGGTCGCCGCCAGCAGGCCGACGCTCAGGCCCGCGACGACGAGCGGGCCGGCGATCTTTCGCGCCATTCCGAAATCCACGCGCTGTACCCCATGACTGCAAGGCCGATCCATAACACGACCGTATCTGCGGCAATACCGCCGCCGTAGACGTAACGCCCGATCTGCGCTGCAAGGCTCAGCACCGATGCAACGCAGAAAACATTGAGGGAATGGCGCCCGAGCATCGACAGATAGGCGTTAACGGGCGCGAACCAATCGGGCAGGCGCGCCCACAATCCGCCGAATACGGCGGCCACCGACAGGAACTGGATGAGCCTGGCAGGCGACAGATAGGTCTTGTCGAACATGAAAAACAGTTTCGGCGACGGCACGCTCGCCGGCGTCGGCGACCACACGAGCCAGGCCGCGATCGCCCCGGCGACGACGACCGGAGCGGCGGCGATCCGCAGGACCGCACGCCAGCGCCGGGCGAGCGCGCCAGGCCCCGCATCCGTCCTCGCCATCAGAAAGCCGAGCACGAAAATGAATTGCCACGCGAACGGATCGAAGAACCAGCGGCCTTCGACCGGCCATGTCGGCAGGTTGAATCCGAGCGCCAGCGTCGTCGCCCACAAAATCCCGGACAATCCGAACAAGAGCCAGGGCGATATGCGATCGAGGATCGCGAACGCAGGCGCGACGGCCATCAGCACGACGTAGAGCGGCAGGATGTTGAAATAGCCGAGCTGGTGCGACAGAAGCACGAGACCGACGTGCGTCTCCGCCGCATCCTGGAAGACAGGCCCGGCGTTGTGCCAGTCGAGCAGGAACGGTTGCTCGAGCCAGATCGCCGCGCCTGCGATGACAGCCAGCGCGATCATGGTGATGAGAATCTGCGCCGTGTAGATTTGCGCCGCGCGGCCGAGCAGGCGGAAGACGAGACTGGTCGCCGGAACCTTCGCCGAATCCGGTCCAACGACGTAGCGCAGCGACCAGCCGGCGAGAAACACGAAGAGTTCCGCACTGTCCGAGATTGACACGTTGCGCGACGTGAACCGCTCGTAGAAAAGGCCCGGCACGTGGTTGATGAAAATCGTGACGAGCGCAAATCCCCGCCAGAAATCCACCTCGTTGGGCCTGCGCATACGCGTGTCGCCCCGACTTCAGTCTTTCGGCATCGGCGGCACTTGAAAGGCCGTCGTCGATTTGATGCGCTCCATCGCAAAGCGCGACGTGACGTTCTTCAAAGGAATCGTCCCGATGAGCTTCTTGTAGAAGGAATCGTAGGCGGCCATGTCGGCGACGACCACGCGCAGCATGTAGTCGACATCGCCGGCCATCCGGTAGAACTCCATCACTTCGGGCATTGCGGCGACGGACGCGGCGAATTTCGACAGCCATTCGTTGGAATGGTCCGGCGCCTCGATCGAGACGAAGACGGTCAGGCCGAGGCCGAGCTTTTCCGGCGCCAGCAGCGCGACGCGGCCGAGGATGACGCCCGCCGCCTCCAGCTTCTGGATGCGCTTCCAGCACGGCGTCTGCGAAAGCCCGACGCGGTCGGCGAGTTCGGCGATCGAAATCGAGGCGTCGGCCTGCAATTCGCGAAGAATCTTGCGATCGATGGCGTCGAGCAATCTGCAACCCCGGTTCGTGGCCTACAACCCTTAGGGAACCGTTTCGCGGCGGTTTGGCAAGCCTGCCGGCGCTGCTTCGGCGCCCAGGATTTGTCCAAGGCGCCCGCGAATCGCATGAACGGCCTGCGTCCGGCGCGCCAATTGTCTGATGCGCGACTTTCCTGACCAAGCTAGCATGGCAACAAAGGGCAAAGACCCGAAATGGCCGTTGGGAAGGAAGAGGAATGTCTGATTCTGCTGAACTCACGGCGCCGCCGCTGGCCGACGTCTCCATCGACGACAAATACACAAAGTCCTCCGGCCGGATTTACCTCTCGGGCATTCAGGCGCTGGTGCGTTTGCCGATCCTGCAATACGAGCGCGACAAGGCGGCAGGCCTCAGGACCGGCGGCTTCATTTCAGGCTACCGCGGCTCGCCGCTCGGCATGTACGACCATGCGCTGTGGCGCGCCAAGTCGCATCTCGCGGCCCACAACATCCATTTCCAGCCGGGCCTGAACGAGGACCTCGCCGCGACCGCCGTCTGGGGCAGCCAGCAGGTCGGCATCTGGCCGGGCTCGAAGGTCGATGGCGCTTTCGGCATCTGGTACGGCAAGGGGCCGGGCGTCGACCGGTCTGTCGACGTGCTGAAACACGCCAACAGCGCGGGCACGTCCAGGCACGGCGGCGTGCTCGCATTCGCCGGCGACGATCACGGCTGCCAATCCTCGACGCTCGCACATCAGAGCGAACAGATTTTCGCCGCCGCGCTGATGCCGATCATCAATCCGGCCAACGTGCAGGACTATCTCGATCTCGGACTGATGGGCTTTGCGCTGTCGCGCTTTTCCGGCTGCTGGGTCGGCTTCAAGACGATCGCGGAAACCGTCGAAAGCGGCGCCTCGATCTATACCGATCCGGACCGGATCGAGATCGTCATTCCCGAATTCGAAATGCCGCCGGGCGGCCTCAATATCCGCTGGCCCGACGCGCCGCTGATGCAGGAGGCGCGCCTGCACGGGCCGAAGATGGCCGCGGTCGCCGCCTTCGCGCGCGCCAACAAATTCGACCGGATCGTGATCGACGGCAAGCCCGCGCGGCTCGGAATCATCACGACGGGCAAGGCCTATCTCGACGTTCGCCAGGCGCTCGCCGACCTCGGCATTTCGGACGCCGCAGCCGAGGCGCTCGGCCTGCGCGTCTACAAGGTCGCGCTCACCTGGCCGCTGGAGGACGAAGGCGCCCGCCGCTTCGCCGACGGCCTGAAGGACGTGCTCGTCGTCGAGGAGAAGCGCGGCTTCATCGAGGATCAGCTCGTCCGCATTCTCTACAACATGCCCGCCGACCGGCGTCCGAGCATCGTCGGCAAGCGCGACGAGACGGGCGCGATCCTGCTGCCGGCCACCGGCGAGCTTTCGCCGACCATGGTCGCGCGCGCGATCGTGCAGCGATTGAAGAGACTCGGACCGGTCGATCAGGCGCTCGACCAGCGCGTCGCCCGTCTCGAATCCTTCGAGGCGCTGGAAAACGCGCCGTCGGCGACCGCGACCCCGCGCACGCCCTATTTCTGCTCGGGCTGTCCGCACAACACGTCCACCAAAATTCCCGACGGCAGCCGCGCCATGGCCGGCATCGGCTGTCACGGCATGGCGCTGTCGATCCCGGCGCGCCGCACGCATACGATCACGCATATGGGCGGCGAGGGCGCGAACTGGATCGGCCAGGCGCCCTTCACCAACGAAGAGCACGTGTTCCAGAATCTCGGCGACGGCACGTACACCCATTCCGGATTGCTGGCGCTGCGCGCGTCGGCCGCCGCCGGCGTGAACATCACCTACAAGATTCTCTACAACGACGCCGTCGCGATGACCGGCGGCCAGCCGGCCGAAAGCGGCTTCACCGTCGCGCAGATCGCCCATCAGGTGTCCGCGGAAGGCGCAAAGAAACTCGCGATCGTCACGGACGAGCCTGAAAAATATCCGCCCGCCGGCTATTTCCCGGCGGGCGCGACCGTGCATCACCGGCGCGATCTTGACGCCGTGCAGCGCGACCTCCGCGCGACGAAAGGCCTCACGGTTCTCATCTACGACCAGACCTGCGCGGCCGAAAAGCGCAGGCGGCGGAAGCGCGGTCTCTTCCCCGATCCGCAGAAGCGCGCCTTCATCAACGATCTCGTCTGCGAAAGCTGCGGCGATTGTTCGGAGAAGTCGAATTGCGTTTCGGTGAAGCCGCTCGAAACCGAATTCGGCCGCAAGCGCCAGATCGACCAGTCGAACTGCAACAAGGATTTTTCCTGCATCGAAGGCTTCTGCCCGAGCTTCGTCACCGTCAACGGCGGCCGGTTGCGGAAGGTGGAGAGGGCCAAGGCGGATTCCGCCGGCATGTTCGCTGCCCTGCCGGACCCCAGGCAGAAACTGCTCGCCGAGCCCTACGGCATTCTCATCACCGGCATCGGCGGCACGGGCGTCATCACGATCGGCGCGCTCATCGGCATGGCCGCGCATGTCGAAGGCAAAGGCTGCACGACGCTCGACTTCACCGGCCTCAGCCAGAAGAACGGCGCGGTGCTGAGCCATGTGCGGCTTGCGCCGAAACCGGAAGATCTCGCCGCCGTGCGCATCGCCCCCGGCGGCGCGGACCTGCTGCTCGGCTGCGACATGATCGTGTCCGCACAGGCCAACGCCCTGTCGCGGCTCGAACACGGCGTGACGAAGGCCGTCGTCAACGGCGACCTTCAGCCGACAGCGGGATTCGTGCAGAACCCCGATATCGACTTCGCGACCGCGCACATGCGCAAGGGCCTGCGCGACGCCGTCGGCGAGGACGCGCTCGACATCATCGATGCGACCGGCGTCGCCACCACGCTGATGGGCGACGCGATCGCCACCAATCCCTTCATGATGGGCTACGCCTGGCAGCGCGGCCTCATTCCGCTCTCGCAAGCCGCGATCTTCCGCGCGATCGAACTGAACGGCGCTGCGATCGAGATGAACAAGGAGGCCTTCATGTGGGGCCGCCTCGCCGCGCATGATCCGAAAGCCGTGCATCAGGCGATCCGTTCGCTCGAGGCGCCGGAGGCGGAAGAAGAGACATTCGAACAGAAGCTGGCGCGCCGGATCGCATTCCTGACCGATTACCAGGACGCAGCCTGGGCGGCGCGTTACAAGAAACTCGTCGATGCGGCCAGCGCCGCCGAGAAAACGAAAATCAAGAGCTCGACGGACCTGACGGAGGCCGTCGCACATGGCTTCTTCAAACTCATGTCCTACAAGGACGAGTACGAAGTCGCCCGCCTCTACACGAACGGCGAATTCCAGAAGAAACTCGAGCGGCAATTCGAGGGCGCCTATTCGCTCACCTTCCATATGGCGCCGCCGATCGCCGCGCGTCGTGACGAGACGACCGGCCATCTGCAGAAAATGAAGCTCGGCGCTTGGATGATGCCGGTCCTGCGCGTCGTCGCGCGCATGAAGGGTCTGCGCGGCGGCGCGTTCGACATATTCGGCCGAACCGCGGAGCGCCGGATGGAGCGCCGCATGATCGAGGATTACGAGGCCGCGATGGCGGAAGTGCTCGCCGGCCTGAAGCCGGAGAACCATGCGATCACCATCGCCATCGCAAGCCTGCCGCAGAGCGTGCGCGGCTTCGGCCACATCAAGGAAGCGAACGCCGCGAAGGCGGAGGCGGAGGGCAAGCGACTGATGCAGGAATTCCGCTCGCCGACGCCGGCGCTGAAGACGGCGGCGGAATAGGATTTGTCATTCCCGCGCAAGCGGGAATCCAGTTCCCAGCGCCTTGTCTTCGACTCCTGGATTCCCGATCAGGCCTTCGGCCTGTCGGGAATGACGAAACCTATCCAATCCATCGCGCGGCGCGCTGGAAAAGCCGGATACAATGGTCGTGCAGCTTGTCGCCGGTCGCGACCGGCGCCTTTCCGGCGCAGGCGCGCGCGAAAGTGCCTTCCAGGATGATGCCGAGCTTGTAGCAGCCGAGCACGCCGTACCATCTGAGGTTCGACGCGTCGCGGTCGCTCTTCGCCTGGTAATGCGCCATCAATTCCTCGATGGTCGGGAAGCCGTCCCACGGATCGATGAACGTGCCCGCCGTGCGCGAGCCGTCGGGATCGGGCCATGTCGCCATGATCCATCCCATGTCGAGCAGCGGATCGCCGATCGTCGCCAGCTCCCAGTCGACGATGGCCGCAAGCTCCGGCCCGTCGTGGCGATACATCACATTGGCCAGATGATAGTCGCCGTGGAGTATGCCCGGCTTGAATGTCGCAGGCCGATGCTCGGTCAGCCAGCGCGCGACGTCGTCGAGACGCGGGATGAAATCCGGGCCCGGCCAACCCTCGTAGTCGCGATAGGAATCGAGCCACGCGCGCCAGCGTGGAACCTGCCGTTCCAGAAAATTGTCGGCCTTGCCGAAATCGGACAGACCGACCGCCACATGATCGACCTTGGCGAGCGCCAGCGCGCCGTCGACGAGCGCAAAGCCCATGCGTCGGCGGATCGCCGGATCGCCTGCATGCAGATCCTCCAGTTTCACGACCGCGTTGAATCCGTCGACCGGCTCCATCAGATAGAATGCGCCGCCGATCACATCCGTATCCGCGCAGGCGGCGATCAGCCGGGGATGCGGGACATCCGTTTGGCCGAGCGCGCCGAGCACGCGCGCTTCGCGCCGGTTGGTGACATTGCCGTCGCCGCGCGGGCTCGCGGGCGAGCGCCGGAGCACGTAAGGACGGCCCGCGCGCTCGAAGCGCAGCAGAATGTTCTGCGTCCCGCCCTTCAGCTGCAGCGGAGTCTCGATCGCGCCGCGCCCGAGCCCCTTCCCGTCCATCCAGGCCGCAAGGCGGCCGAGATCGACGAGATCCTCCCATTTTTCTTCGCTCATGCTTCGTCCTCGCCTCGGATTGTTCGGGCCGATGTCGCAATGTCAATCCGCGCAGGGCGCAGGTCGGGATTGACGCATTTGCGTCATTCGTCCGACGTCGCTGCGGCTATGCTGCGCGAAAACACGCAGGAGGGAAGATGATCATCGCTGCCGAAAGAATGTCGGCCTTCGCAACGGACATATTCGTCGCTGCCGGCAGTGCGCCGGAGGAAGCGCGCCAGATCGCCGAACATCTCGTCGAGGCCAATCTGAAAGGCCACGACAGCCACGGCGTCGGCATGATCCCGGTCTATCTGCTGCACAAGGGCATGGGCGCCGTCGTTCCAAATCGCAGCCCAAAGATCGCGGCCGATCTCGGCGCGCTGATGGTGTTCGACGGGGATTCCGGTTACGGCCAGCCGACCGCAAATCGCGTGATGGACATGGTCGCCGAACGCGTGCCCGCGCACGGGGTCGTGGTGTCGAGCCTGCGCAACGTGCAGCATGTCGGACGGATCGGCGCCTATGGCGAGCGCCTCGCCAGGAAAGGGTTTCTGTCGATCCATTTCGTCAACGCCGTCTACGCGACGCCCTGCGTTGCGCCGTTTCGCGGCTCGGATCCGCGGCTGATGACCAATCCGATCTGCATCGCCCTGCCGATCGGCCCTGACCGACCGCCGGTCGTACTCGATTTCGCGACGTCCGCCATCGCGCTCGGCAAGGTCCGCGTCGCCATGAACAAGGGCGTCGAGACGCCGGAAAATACGCTGATCGATCACGCGGGCCAGCCGACGCGCGACCCGAAGGCGTTGTTCGTCGAGCCGAAGGGCGCGATCGTTCCCTTCGGCCTGCACAAGGGTTGGGGTCTCGCGCTCGTCGCCGAAATGCTCGGCGGTTTATTGACCGGCGGCCCGACACAGGCGCAGCCTCAAAAGCCCGCTGGCCTCGTCAACGGGCTCTTTTCGATCGTCATCGACCAGAACCGCCTCACGCGCGGTTCGGCCTACTTCGACGAAGTCGCCGGCCTCATCGATTATGTGAAGGCCTCGCCCGCCGCCCGATCGGACGAACCCGTGCTCGTCCCCGGCGAACCCGAGCGCATGACCATGGCCGAGCGCGGCGCCGAGGGATTGCCGATCGACGACCGCACATGGCGCGAGATCGTCGAGGCCGCAAAAAGCGTGGGCGTCGCCGCGCCGCAATGATCGGCGCTTTTCGCATTGCGCCGCGCGCTGCATAATCGGCGCAACTACGTGGGAACAGGGAGGCGTCCATGCCCGAATTGAGATCGCGCAAGGTAACGATCGGCCGCAACCAGGCGGTGACCCGCTCGCTCTGGCGCGCGACCGGCATGAAGGATTCCGACTTCGGCAAGCCGATCGTCGCCATCGCCAATTCCTTCACGCAATTCGTGCCGGGCCACGTGCATCTGAAGGATCTCGGGCAGATGGTCGCAGCCGAGATCGCCGAAGCCGGCGGCGTCGGGCGCGAGTTCGATACGATCGCCGTCGACGACGGCATCGCCATGGGCCACGACGGGATGCTCTACTCGCTGCCCTCGCGCGACCTCATCGCGGATTCGATCGAATACATGGTCAATGCGCATCGCGCCGACGCGCTCGTGTGCATCTCCAATTGCGACAAGATCACGCCCGGCATGTTGATGGCGGCGCTGCGGCTCAACATTCCGACCGTCTTCGTTTCGGGCGGGCCGATGGAGGCCGGCCGCATGAATTGGGAAGGCAAGGAGGAGCGCTTCTCCGGCGTCGAGGCCTATGTCGCCTCGTTGAACCCGAACATCACGGAAAAGAAGATCGCGGCCTACGAACTGCATTCCTGTCCGACCTGCGGTTCGTGCTCGGGCATGTTCACGGCAAATTCGATGAACTGCCTCGTCGAATCGCTCGGGCTCGCCTTGCCCGGCAACGGCTCGATGCTCGCCACGCATTCGGACCGCAAGGCGCTGTTCTCCCGCGCAGGCCGCCTCGTCGTCGAACTCGCGCGCCGCTATTACAAGGAGAACGACGACAGCGTGCTGCCGCGTTCGATCGCGACGTTCGACGCGTTCGAGAACGCCATGCGGCTCGACATGGCGATGGGCGGTTCGACCAACACCGTCCTGCATTTGCTGGCCGCCGCACACGAGGCGAAAGTCGATTTCACCATGAGCGACATCGACCGCATCTCGCGCTCGACGCCGCATCTCTGTAAGGTCTCGCCCTCGACCCCCGACTATTTCATGGAGGATGTGCATCGCGCCGGCGGCATCATGCGCCTTCTGGGCGAGCTCGACCGGATCGGCGTCATCCATCGCGACGCGAAAACGATTCACGCGCCGACCATCGGCGACGCCATCGAGCGGTGGGACGTTCTTCGCACACAGGATCCGGAGGTGGAGAAATTCTACAGCGCCGCGCCCGGCGGAGAACTGACCGTGCAAGGCATGTCGCAGTCGAAACGATACCCGACGCTCGACCGCGACCGCGAAAAAGGCTGCGTGCGCGACGCAGCCCATGCCTATTCGAAGGACGGCGGCCTTGCCTGCCTTTATGGAAATCTCGCGACCGACGGTTGCATCGTGAAGACCGCGGGCGTTGATCCTGCGCTGCACAAATTCGCGGGGACCGCGCTCGTCGTCGAGAGCGAGGACGAAGGCTCGATCGCGATCAAATCAGGCAAGGTGACGCCCGGCACGGTGCTCGTCGTGCGTTACGAAGGTCCGCGCGGCGGCCCGGGCATGCAGGAAATGCTGGCGCTGACGAGCGGCATGAAGGGGCGCGGCCTCGACAAGACCTGCGCGCTCATCACCGACGGGCGCTTTTCCGGCGCGACGTCCGGACTCTCGATCGGCCATATCTCGCCGGAAGCGGCCAGCGGCGGCGCGATCGGCCTCGTACAGGACGGCGACCGCATCGAGTTCGACATTCCCGCACGTTCGATCCATCTCGCGGTGAGCGGCGACGAACTCGCGCGCCGGCGCGCCGAAATGGACAAGCGCGGCCGCAACGCCTGGAAACCCAAGCCGCGCGAACGCATTTCGTCGGTCGCGCTGCGTCACTATGCGCTGACCGCGACATCCGCTTCGCGCGGCGCGGTGCGCGACGTCGATGCGGTGGAGCAGGCGCTGGCGACGGCCGGCGTGCGGCTCGCCCTCGATCCGAGCGCCGCCAAGGTCTGACATGAGGGATTTTCTCGTACTTGCGCCGCCGGCCCTGCCCGACAGGTTCGCCGCGGCGATCGGCGAAATTCGCCCCGTACTGCGCATGCGCGGCGACGGAACGGACGACGCGCTGATCGCCGAAAACGCGGACAGGATCGCCTGCCTCGTATGGATGCCGTTCGGCGGACCGCTGAAGGCGGCGATGATGGACAGGCTGCCGAAGCTCGAACTCGTCGCCTCGATGGGCGCAGGCTACGAGCATATCGACGTCGCCCACGCCGCCCGCCGTGGAATTTGCGTCGCCAACACGCCGCACGCGGTGACGGAGGATACGGCCGATGCCGCTTTCGCGCTCATCATCGACACGGTGCGCCGTTTTCCCGCCGCCGAACGCTATTTGCGCGCGGGAAAATGGAGGCCCGGCAAGCCGTTTCCGCCGAGCGCTTCGTTGCGCGGCAAGACGCTGGGCATCCTGGGATACGGCCGCATCGGCAAGGCGATCGCGCGCCGCGCCGAGGCCTTCGGCCTGAAGGTCGCCTACAGCGGCCGCCGCAAGCAGGACGGCGTCCTCTACCCCTACTTCGCAACGGCGGAAGAACTCGCAGCCAATTGCGACATCCTCGTCAGCGTGCTGCCCGGGGGCGAGGCGACGCGCAATGCGGTCGGCGCGCGCGCATTTGCGGCCCTCGGACCGGATGGCTTTTTCGTCAACATCGGCCGCGGCTCGAGCGTCGACGAGCCCGCTTTGATATCGGCGCTGCACGAACGGAAGATCGCCGGCGCAGGGCTCGATGTCTTCGCGCACGAGCCCGACGTGCCCGCCGAGCTGATCGCCATGGAGAACGTGGTGCTGCTGCCGCATGTCGGCGGCGCGACGCATCATGTCATGCAGGCGGTCGGCGACGCGGTCGTCGCCAACATCCGCGCCTATGCCGAAGGCAAGGGTCCGCTGGATCCGATTGCCGAGACGCCGTGGCGCGGCTGACCCTGCGCCACGGCGGCCGTCAGTCCGCGCCGCCGACCGCGCTGCCGAACAATTTCCACACCTGCCCGTCGAAGCGCTGCAGCACCATCTTCTTGATCGGATAGAAATTGGTCGGCGACGTCTTCACCGTTACGCCCGGCAGCAGCATTTCAGGCGTGAAGTCGAGATTGGCGACCTGCTTCATGATGCTCTCGGTCGACACGTCCTTTCCGCATTGCTCCAGCACTTTCACCATCGTCTGCGCAACGGTGTAGCCATAAGCGTTGAGCCCGTCGATCAGGTCGCCGTCCGGATAATATTGCTTCATGAAGGCGAGCCAGTTCTTGTAGCCGGCGTCGTCTTTCCATTGCGGATCGTTCGGGTCTTTCAGCCAGGCGGCCGTGATGAGTCCCTTTGCGTTTTCGAGGCCGGCGGGCTTCAGCACGGCGCCGACGGAAGCCGAGACGTTTGCGAGATAGAAGGTCGGACGCCAGCCGATTTCCGCGACCTTGCGGATCGCCTGCGCCGCCTGTTTCGGAATCGCATGCATGAACAGCACGTCCGCGCCGGAATTCTTCAACGCGAGAATCTTGGAATCGATCGTCGGATCGGTCGATTCGTAGGTCGTCTCGAAGATCACGTATTTCTTGACGTTCTCCGGCGAGCCCAGCCCTTCCTTGAATCCGTTCGCGTAATCGCGGCCGGCGTCGTCGTTCTGGTAGAACAGGGCGACCTTGGCGTTCGGATTTGTCGCCAGCATGTGGCGCGCGTAGATCGAAGCCTCGATGTGATAGTTCGGCTGGAAGCCGATCGTATATGGAAAATGCTGGTAGTCGCCGAAGAAGGAGGCGCCGGCGCCGATGAACAGCTGCGGAATTTTCTTGTCGTTGAGATATTTGCGCACGACGAGCCCGGTCGGCGTTCCCAGCGGATTGAGGATTGCGGCGACGCCGTCCTGTTCGACGAGCTTTCGCGTCTGTTCGAATGTTTTGGGCGGGCTATAGGCGTCGTCGAGCGAGATGAAGTTGATCTTGCGCCCGTTCACGCCGCCCTTGTCGTTGATCATCTTGAAATAGGCGGCTTCGGATTTGGCGATGACGCTATAAGCGGATGCTGCGCCGGAATAGGCCATGGTCTGGCCGATCTTGATTTCGGTATCGGTCACGCCCTGCCCCTCGGCGAAGGCCGGCCCCGCCGCGAGCGCGCCCGCCAGAATAAGACCCGCCAGCATGCCTTTCATGTCGTCCTCCCGTCGGGTCGCAGCCCGTATCGTCCTTGATTGCGGGCGAGTGTGCCGGAGCGCGCGCCTTAGGTTTGTCCGAAACCGGACAGTCCGCAGAAAATCCTGCAACGCCAGACCTCTGCCCGACGCTGCGTGGGCGCCGGCGACATCCGCGATTGCAAAGCGTCGGAAGCCGTCGCATGCTTCTGTCCGACAACAGGGATGGACGCATGACGCGGGCTGAAATCCGGGCGGTCCTGCTGCGGGACACGTGGTTTGCGAGCCTGCCGCCCGCGCTCATCGACACGATCGTCGAACGCTCGATCCGCCGCGAGTTCTGCGCCGGCGCGCCGATCTACATGAGCGGCGATCCGCCGACCGGCCAGTTCGCCGTCCTCGAAGGCAGCGTCAAGCTCACGTCAACGACGCTCAGCGGCAAGCAGGTGATCTACGGCCTGTTCCGGCCGGGCTCCTGGTTCGGTCATCTCTCGGTGCTCGACGAGAAGCCCCGTTTCCAGGACGCGGTCGCGGCCGAGCGCACGCAATTGCTGTTCCTGCCCAAGGCCGTCTTCGATGCGCTTGTGGACGCCGACCCCCGCTACGCGCTCGATTTCGCGAGGCTCGTCTGTCAGCACATTCGCGTAGCCATGGAAATGCTGGCCGAAGCGCTGACGGCGCCGCTGCCGGCGCGCGTCGCGCAGGCGCTGCTCGAGGCCGCCGACGCCACGGATCCGGGCCGCGGCCTGGCGACGCGCATGACGCAGGACGGCCTCGCCGCCATGGTCGGCGTTACGCGACAGTCGATCAACCGGATCCTGAAAGCCTACAAGGCGCAGGGCCTCGTCGACGTGCGCTACGGGCGGATAATCGTCTCCGACCCGCAGTCGCTCGCCGCGCTGACGCGCGTACATTGAAACGAATTTCGAGAACCGACGGATTGAGCGGGAGTGATCGATGCAGACGAAATGCGCCGCCCTTCTCTCTGCGCTGCTGCTGGCGAACCTGACAATCGCCGCGCACGCACAAGGGACCGCCGAGCAACGGTCAGACTGCATGGGCGACGCGTTCAAGTTCTGCGGCGCCGACATCCCGGACGTGCCGAAGATCGAGGCCTGCCTCAAATCCAATCTCGGCCAGCTCACGCCCGCTTGCCGGAGCGAATTCGAGCCGACGCAGAAGACGCGGCTCGTGCGGGAGCATTTCCGGAAATAGAGCGATGAATGGGCGCAAATGGAGCCGCTTAAGCATGAAATATTTTGCAATGATGCTGCTGCTCGCGAATGTCGCGACACCGTCGCCGGCCGCAGCCGGCTCGTTGCAGGCCTGTTATGACAAGGTGGCGAAAGGTTTCGCCGATTGTACGAGCTGGATGAGCAAATACGGATACGACACCAAATATTGCCTGCCTCTCCTGAAGGACGGGCACAAGAAATGTCTCGCGCAATGAGCCAGACGCAAACGCTAGATCCCGGCTGCGAGACCTGGCGCTCCCTAGGGGACTCGAACCCCTGTTTTCGCCGTGAGAGGGCGACGTCCTAGACCGCTAGACGAAGGGAGCGGAGCGCTTTCGACGAGCGCCGCAGACCTATAGACGCGCCGGTCGGGGCGGGCAAGCCCGAAACGGCGGCCTCCGACCGCGCCCGGCGTCTTGCGCGCGACGACGATGCAACCCTCATGCTGAGGAGCCTGCGCAGCAGGCGCCTCGAAGCATCCCGTCGCCCTCGGGCGGCCATCGTTCGAGACGCGCCTTTGGCGCTCCTCGGGATGAGGGCTCGCTTATCCCTACCGCCGCGTCATCCGCGCGAGCGTGAAGAGCCCGAGCGGCCGCAGGCGCTTGCGTTCGGTCAGGACGATGTCGCTGCGCGCCTCGATCCAGTCGCCGATGATGCGCCAGGGAAATTCCGGCCGCCAGCCGAGATTGGCGGAATGTCGCCCCATGAACGCCTCGACGAAGGCGATCGGCCCGCGTTCGGCGCCGATATGATTGACGAGTACGATCTCGCCGCCCGGCTTCACGACGCGCGCGAGTTCGTCGAGCGTCGCCTTCGGGTCGGGCACGACGGTCAGCACGAAAGGCGCGACTGCGCAGTCGAAACTCGCGTCGGGAAAGGCGAGCTTCATCGCATCCATTTTCAGAAGGCCTTCGACGTTCGAAAGCCCTTCCTTCGCGACGCGTTCGCGCGCGCGCGCGAGCATGTGTTCGGACAGATCGACGCCGACGAGCCGCGTGCCCCGCGAAAACATCGGCAATTCGAGGCCGGTGCCGACGCCGACGTCGAGCACGCGCCCGTTGTCGCGCGAGGCGGCGGCGGCCGCCGCCTTGCGGCCCGGCTTCATCACGGCGGCGAAGACGAGATCGTAGACCGGCGCCCAGCGAGCGTAAGCCTCCTCGACATGCGCATTTTCGATCGTGGCGATCGCGTCGCGGTCGACCATTTTCTTCTTCTTTCGTTGTCAGCGCGCGAGCGTCGCGCGCAGCGGCGCGCTTTCGCGCGCAGGCGCCCAGGCGGATTCGGTTGCGCGGATCGCGCCGCCGCCGAGCACGCGCGCGTCCGGCGCGGTTGAATCGTAGAAGACGCAGGCCTGTCCCGGCGAGACGCCGCTTTCGTCTTCGGAGAAAACGACCTTGACCTCGCCGCGTTCGGCGAACAGCACCGCCGGCGACGGCGCGCGCGTCGAGCGCACGCGCGCCGCGATCGGCAGTCCTGCGTGCGGGATGTCGGCGAGTTCGCCCGGCCCGATCCAGTTCGTCTCGCGCAGAAGCGCGGCGCGCGCGAGCAACGCCGAACGCGGGCCGACGACGACCTGCGCTTTCGCCGCTTCGATCCGCACGACATAGAGCGGCTCGTTGGCGGGCGTCTTCGCGCCCGAAAGGCCTAGGCCGCGGCGCTGGCCGACCGTGTAATGGATGACGCCGGGATGGCGGCCGAGCACGCGGCCGTCGACATGCACGATCTCGCCGGGCCGCGCGGCGCCGGGCTGAAGGCGTTCGAGCAATTCGGTGTAGCGGCCGGACGGCACGAAGCAGATGTCCTGGCTGTCGTGCTTGTCGGCCACCGCGAGCCCGAATTCGCGCGCGAGCGCGCGCGTCTCGGCCTTGGTGTAGCCCCCCAGCGGAAAGCGCAGCATCGCCAGTTGCGCGCGCGTCGTCGCGTAGAGGAAATAGGACTGGTCGCGCTCCGGTTCGCGCGCGCGATAGAGCGCGCGCGCGCCGCCGCCGTCCGGCTTCGAGACGATGTAATGGCCGGTCGCCAGCGCATCGGCGCCGAGTTCGCGCGCAGTGTCGAACAGATCCGCGAACTTGATGTGCTGGTTGCAGGCCACGCACGGCACCGGCGTCTCGCCGGTCGCGTAGCTCACCGCGAAGGGGTCGATCACCTTCTCGCGGAACTTGCTCTCGTAATCGAGCACGTAATGGGGAATGCCGAGCCGCGCCGCTGCCTGGCGGGCGTCGTGAATGTCCTGGCCCGCGCAGCACGCGCCCTTGCGATGCGTCGCCTCGCCGTGGTCGTACAGCTGAAGGGTCACGCCGATGACGTCATAGCCCTCGCGCGTCAGGAGCGCGGCGACGACCGAGGAATCGACGCCGCCCGACATGGCGACGACGACGCGCGCATCGGCGGGCGCCTTGGGCAGGTCCAGCGAATTGAGGGTTTTGGTCATGGGCGGGCTCTTCTAGCCCAAAATGCGGCGGAAATCACGGCCCCCGCCGGTCTTTCTCGGGGCGCCCCGTTTCGGCGCCCCTGTCCGCGGACCGTCAGACCTTCCCGGCGAGCAGGCGCGCGAGGCCCTCGATCCGCTCGGCGGCCCCGTCCAGCGCCTCCGCGACGAACTTCTCCCGCGAAGCCTGCGCTTCCCGGGCGTCGCGCGCCTCCGTATCGAAGGCGGCGATCCGCTGCTCGAGCGCGGCGACGCGCGCCTTGGCTTCCGACAATTCGTCGGCGACGGTGAGCGCGGCCATGACGACGAGGCGCTGTTCGCCGATCTCGCCGAAATTCGTCTTCAGGCCCGCGAGCCGCGAGTCGATGTCGAAGGCGAGCGCTTCGAGATGGCGCTCCTGCCCGTCCTCGCAGGCCATGCGATAGGTGCGCCCGGCGATGGTGACGACGACCTGCGCCATCAGTCCTGCCCCGCCTCGTCGCCCGCCAGCGCGCGCAACGTGACGCCCGCGGCCTCCAGCCGGCGCGCCACTTCGCTGTTGGCGGCCTCCAGCCGGCGCGCGCGGGCGAGCGCCGCGTCGAGGTCGCCGGCGAGCCGGGCGCGGTCGTCCTGCATGGCGCCCAGCGCCTCGCCGAGATCGGCCTGCGCGCGGTCGGCCTCGTGCTTGCGGGCGGCCGCGACCTCGAGCACCGTCAGCGCCGCCTGCAGGCGCGCGAGCGCGCCGTCGAAATCGGCTTTGGGCGCCGGCGTCGCAGATGTGTCGACGGGCTCGGTCATGACCGCATAAGGCAGCCGCATTCGATTCGCGTCAAATGCCGAGGAAACGCCCGCTTGCGTTTGACTCGCCACCCTCGGCTGCTAAGTAGCCCGCAGACTTCCACATCGGGGCTGGAGCCAGGGCGCAATGACGACGGGCGTGACACAGGACATGATGGCGAATGCGATCCGCGCGCTCGCCATCGACGGTGTGGAAAAGGCGAAATCCGGCCATCCCGGCATGCCCATGGGCGCGGCCGACATCGCGACCGTCCTATGGACGCGCGTCATGAAATACGACGCGGCGGACCCGCACTGGCCGGACCGCGACCGTTTCGTGCTGTCGGCCGGCCACGGCTCGATGCTTCTGTATTCGTGCCTGTATCTGACGGGCTTTCCGGAAATGACGGTCGATCAGCTCGAGCGTTTCCGGCAGGTCGGGTCCAGGACGCCCGGCCATCCCGAATACGGCCACACGATCGGCGTCGAAACCACGACCGGCCCGCTCGGGCAGGGGATCGCCACCGCCGTCGGCATGGCCATCGCCGAGCGGCATCTGGCCGCCGAATTCGGCGACGATCTCGTCGATCACCACACCTACGTCATCTGCGGCGACGGCGACCTGATGGAAGGCGTTTCGCAGGAGGCGATCGCGCTCGCCGGCCACCTGAAGCTCGCGCGCCTGATCGTTCTGTACGACGACAACCACATTTCCATCGACGGCCCGACGAGCCTGTCCGATTCCGTCGACCAGATCGCCCGGTTCGAATCCGCCGGCTGGGCGGCCTGCCGCGTCGACGGCCACGATCAGGATGCGATCTACGCGGCTGTGGAAAAGGCGAAAACCTCCGACAAGCCGAGCCTCATCGCCTGCCGCACCACCATCGGTTTCGGCGCCCCGCACAAGGCCGGCACCTCCAAGGCCCATGGCGAGCCGCTCGGTCCCGACGAGGCCAAGGCGGCCAAAGCCAATCTCGGCTGGACTGCGCCCCCCTTCGTCGTCCCTGACGAAATCCTGTCGCAATGGCGCGCCGCAGGCGGCCGGAGCGCCGACGCCCGCAAGGCCTGGGAAGGCCGTCTGGCCGCGGCCGGCGCGCGCAAGGCCGAGTTCGAACGGCGCCTCGCCGGCGTCCTGAAGCCGGAGGTCGAGATCGCGCTGGCCGGCCTCAAGGGCAAATTCGCCGCCGAAAAGCCGTCGATGGCGACGCGCAAGTCGGGCGAAGCCGCAATCGACGCGATCACGCCGCACGCGCCGGAACTGGTCCTGGGTTCGGCCGATCTCACGCCGTCCAACAACGTAAAGGCGAAATCCGTCGCGGAACTGTCGCCCGGTTCGTACGGCGGCGGCTACATCCACTACGGCATCCGCGAGCATGGCATGGCGGCGGCCGTGAACGGCCTCAACCTGCACGGCGGGATCAAGGCCGGCGGCTCGACCTTCCTCGTCTTCACCGATTATTGCCGGCCCGCGATCCGTCTCTCCGCGCTGATGGGAGTCAATTCCATCTACGTCATGACGCACGATTCCATCGGTCTCGGCGAAGACGGCCCGACCCACCAGCCGGTCGA
>JAGWTW010000157.1 GCA_028868735.1 Hyphomicrobiales bacterium
TACGATTACCAGCCGACCGATCCGCAGATCGCCTTCCATCTCGCGCGCTTCATCGAGGACGTGCGCGGCCTGCCGTCAGATCCGATCGTCTTGCGCCAGGATTGGCTGCGCGCCTACGATTTCGTCACGGACCGCGGGGCCCTGGCGCTCAATGATTTCGCGCGCAACGCCGATCCATTCGCGAAGATCGGCAAGATGCAGGTGACGATCGATGTCTCCTCCGTCATCCGCGCCTCGCCCGAAAGCTTTCGCATCGCTTGGATCGAGCGCCGTTACGAAAACGCCCAGCTCGCCTCGACCGAACGATGGACAGCAATCCTGTCGGTCGTCGTCCAGACGCCGCACGAAGCCGACCGCCTGCGCAAGAACCCGCTCGGGCTGTTCGTCAACGCCATCAACTGGTCGAAGGAGTTGGGGCAGTGAATCGAGTTCTTGAATCCGCCCCGGCGACAACCGTTTCAACCGGTCCGTGCGCATCGCGCCAAACCAACCGTCGGTTCGTCAGTAGAACCATAATTCCGCTTCTGTCGCTTTCCGCATTTGCACTCGCGGGCTGTTCGAGTTTCGAACCGCCGCACATCGCCTATGACGACAGCGTCCCACCGTTACCCGCGCCGCCGACGCCAGCCAACGATCGCCCGAAGCCTCTGCACATTCCGCCGGCGTGGAAGCCGGCGCTCGGCGGCAAGACCGGCGCATCAGAGGCGAAGGATCCGGAGGATCGCGTTGACGCGGCCAATGACGCGGCCCGCGTGCAGCCGCGTCGCGCTGGCTATTTCAACGCCGTCCAGGTCTATCCGTTCAGCGCCGGCGCGCTCTATCAGGTTTATGCGTCGCCCGGGCAAATCACCGATGTCGCGCTCGAACAGGGCGAACAGCTCACAGGCTCCGGTCCCGTGGCGGCTGGCGACACAGTCCGCTGGGTCATCGGGGATACCGAGAGCGGCGCGGGCGAAGCCCGTCGCGTGCACATCCTCGTCAAGCCGACGAGGCCGGGCATCGACACCAATCTCGTTCTCAATACCGACCGTCGCACCTACCTCCTCGAACTGCGTTCGCGCGAAAAACGCTACATGCCGTCCATTTCCTGGACCTATCCGACTGACCTCATGGAGCGGGCGCGAAATGCGCCGCTGGCGCCCGTTCTGCCCGATCCTGCGCACCGTCAGTTGCGCTATCGAATAGAAGGGGACGATCCGCCCTGGCGGCCGCTCGTCGCCTATGACGACGGCCGCAAGGTCTATGTCGAATTCCCCGGCGGCATCTCCCAGGGCGAAATGCCCCCGCTGTTCGTGCTGGGCTCCGGCGGCAAGCCCGAGCTCGTCAATTATCGCGCCTACGGCAATGTGCTGATCGTCGATCGCCTGTTCGCCGCCGCGGAACTGCGCCTCGGATCCGATCCCCAGCAAAAGGTCAAAATTCTGCGCACAGACGGGAGGCCGTCGTCATGAGCGCCGACAACAAGCCTGACAATGCGGCTTCCCTACGCCTGCGCGCGGATCGCCCGCGTATCACCCGCCTCTCGCGAAAAGTCCTCGCTGGAGGAACGGCGATCGCTTTGATCGTCATCAGCGCCGCCGTTCTGTGGGCGCTGCAAAACCGGAGAAACCGCCATACGTCGGAAGAACTCTATTCGACCGACCACAAGACGACGGCAGACGGCCTCGCCGGCCTGCCGCGCGACTATGCTGGCATTCCCCGTGAGGCCCCGCCGCTCGGACCGCCGCTGCCCGGCGACCTCGGGCGACCCATCCTCGCCGCCCAGGGTGGTCCGATCGCACAGGCGCCTATTGTCGATCCGGAGGAGCAACGGCGCGCACAGGAGAGCGAAGCCGCGCGCGTGAGCCGTCTGTTTGCATCGACCAATATCAGGCAAGCGCTCGCGTCTGAACTTGGGCCGGCCGCCGGCGCCGAGCGCGGAACGGCCGATCAACGGCTCGACGACTATGCGAACCAGAACGGCCAGGACCGGAAACTCGCCTTCGTCAATGCGACCGTCGACCGCCGAACGACGAGCCCGGATCGGATCCAGAAACCCGCGTCCCGCAATGTCGTCCAAGCTGGCTCGGTCATCCCGGCGGCGATGATTACCGGCATCCACTCGGATCTCCCCGGCCAGATCACGGCGCAGGTGACCGAGAATGTCTACGACAGTCCGACCGGTCGCCTGCTTCTGATCCCGCAGGGCGCGCGTCTCGTCGGCGCTTACGACAGCCAGGTTGCGTTCGGCCAATCCCGTGTCCTCCTGGTCTGGACGCGCCTCATCATGCCCAATGGCCGCTCGATCGTGCTCGAACGCCAGCAGGGCGCCGACGCCAGCGGCTATTCCGGGCTCGAGGACGAGGTCGACCATCACTGGGGCGCGCTCTTCAAGGCTGCGCTCCTGTCGACGCTGCTCAGCGTCGGGTCGGAGGCTGGCGTCGGCAGCAACGAGAACAGTCTGATTCAGGCAATTCGCCGAGGAGGTTCGCAGAGCTTCAATCAGACGGGGCAGCAGCTCGTCGTACGCAATCTGAACGTCCAGCCGACTCTGACGATCAGGCCGGGCTTCCCGGTACGCGTGATCGTCAACCGCGATCTCGTGCTCGAACCCTATCGCGGTTGAGGAGGCGAACGTGAGCAAATTGAAGATTGCGGCGCTCCCCGACGACAAGCCCGTCAAGTTGACCTTGGAATTGCCTGCCGCTGTTCATCGCGATCTCTCGGCCTACGCAGAAGCCGTCGCTGCCGAGAGCGGGAAAGCCCTTTCCGATCCGACAAAACTCATCGTGCCCATGCTCACGCGATTCATGGCGACGGATCGCGCCTTCGCGAAATCGAGGCGGCGGAAGTGAGTTCGTCGCTTCAGCAAACTCAGCGCCAATTAGCGTTGACTAAATTCGCAACGACTACTTCGCCCCGTTATCCGTATCGCCATTGCTCTTCGTCGTCGCCGTATGCAGCCTCACATGGCTCAAAAACCGGCGCAGCGCCGGATTGTCATTCTCCGCGGACCAGATCATCCGAAATGGAATCGTGACGGCCGGTTCCTTGATCGGGCGAAATGCGACGCCAGGGACGGCAATCGCTGTCGCCGACTGAGCGAGAATTGTCAGTCCGAATCCCGCGCCGACCAAAGCGATCAAGGTCTCTCTCGATACGGTATGTGTCGTTACGCGCGAGGCCGGCTCCAAGGTGTCGCTCGAGCGTACCACCCAACCCAGCGCTCCCGAACCATCGAAGCGGGCGCGCATCACGAAGTTCTCGTCTTTCAGATCGTTCAGCGCAATCTCATTCCGCCGCGCAAGCGGATGCTGTTCGGGTATCGCCACAAATGCCTGTTCGGTCCATGCCATCTCATGATCAAGTCCCACGACGCTATCGAAACCAACGATGAAACCGACATCCAACCGCCGCTCGCGAAGTGCGACAACTTGCGTCTCGTTATCGGCTTCCAGGAACTCGAGGATCACGCTCGGCCACTGCGCCCGATAGTCCAAGAGGACATCGCGCAACTTTCCAGCTGCGAGAGAATGGAAGAATCCAATCCGCAATATGCCCGTCTCAGCTTGACCCGCCATATTTGCGCGTTCGACCGCATGCTCCAGTTCATCGAGCACCGACCGAACGCGAGATAAGAACTCTCGACCAGCCAATGTCACTTTGACCCCGCTGGGGTGCCTTTCGAAAATCGATACGCCGATCTCATCCTCCAACGCGCGCACGCGTCTGCTCAGCGCGGCTTGTCCAATGCCAATGTACTTTGCGGCACCGCGGAAGCTCAAATATTGTGAAACTTGCAATGCATAACGAAGAGAAAATATATCCATAATTTCGAATTCCTATAAGCTTCACACTCCGTTCTGAAATCGGCTAACGAATTCGCTCGTTCCTGGTTTGCAATGATCTGAATTCGTCACGCTGACGAGGTTCACAGCTATGGTTTTTTGTATCCGAGTCGCGGCGCAGATGTAAAATTGTTAACGACCGGCCGACAGCTAATTCCGAATTTTCGATGGATGCTGACCGGCACGCTGCGGCAGAATAACCACAAGAGCTAGAATCGACACGACGAGAACGGCGGACGCATATGTGCGGCTCAGAGCCAAGCCGCCGAGCGAATGCGGCTTATCGAGGAAGTCGCCAACCGTGGCGCCGAGAGGGCGTGTCAGGATGAAGGCTAACCAGAAGAGCGCTACACGCGAGACATTCGTCAAGAAATAGAGGGCGGCGACGAGAACGATAAAGCCCGCAAACACCAGGGCGCCGTCGCCAAAGCCGAGCCCGTTCGTATCGGCCATCCAGTCGCCGAGCGCGGTGCCCAGCGTCTGGGAGAAGAGGATGGTGGTCCAGTAGAAGGCCTCCACGCGCGGCGTGGCGACTGTGTTGACGGAGACCGTTCCTTCGGACCAGCGCCAAACCGCCAACGACGCGAGGAGTAGCGTCAACAGGATCGACGACCCGCCGGCGTAACCGATCCCGAGCGCGCGGTCGGCGAAGTCGGCCATGGTCGTGCCGACGGTCGTCGATGCGACGACGGCGAACCAGTATATCCATGGGTTGAATTTCGTTGCGACGATCTGCGCGGCGACGGCGGCGACGAAGATGACGAGAAAGATCGCGGTCCCGATCAGGTAGCCGCCATTGTGCGCGTGTTTGTCCGCATGCAACATGCTCATCGTGACGGCGTCGCCGCCGGTCTCGCCGAGCGTGGTGGCCAGGATTTTGACGATCCAGAAACCGAGCGTGACCTCGGGGACTTTGCTCAAGGCGACTTTGGCCGCGTCGTTCATCACTGTCCTCATTTTGAAAAGGCGCGCGCCCCGCGGGCGGCGAGGCGGGCGGTTGCGGCGCCGCCTCAGTCCGGGTTCGGGCCTTCGCGATCGTTTTCGAGCACCCTGCCGGATTTCGCATCGACGCCGACCTCCTGGGTGTGACGGCCGTTCTTGATATCGAACGAATAGCGCAGTCCGCTGCCGCCGCGTTCACGTTCGAGTTCCTCATCGGTGATCGTGCCGGGATGGGCTTTCAGCGCGATCGCGCGAGCTTTATCGATGCTGATTTTCGCCTCGCGGGCGAGATTTTGCCCGTTGTACGCGAGCGCGGGCGCTGCGAACGCGATGATGAACGCGGCGAGGCCGATCGGGCCGCAGAGCTTCGCGAGTGTCGTATTCATATCTTTCTCCATTCGCACCCGCGCCGGCGCGCGAAAAGTCCGCTTGTTGCGAATCTTCCGCACGTAAAGAGTCATGCCATGCGCGAATTAGGAGCGAATTAGCTGGAGGGGTATCCGTGCGATACGCGTCCTGAGACCCGCGCGACGACGCCCGAAACACCGTCTCTTCGGTCTTCGACCGACAGGGCGAAGCCATGACGTTCGGCGACCCGTCGCGCGATCGCAAGTCCGAGACCGGTACCCTCGGAATCGCAGGATGCGCCACGATAGAATCGGTCGAAGACACGCGTTTCGGCGCCCTCGGGCAGGCCGGGTCCCGTATCGACGATCGTTGCGACGAAACCGCCGTCGCGGCCGTCGAGCGAAATGTCGACCTTTCCGCCCGGCGGCGCGTAGCGCACCGCGTTTTCGATGAGATTGGCAAACAGACTGCGCGCTTCGCCTTCAATCCCGAAAATCGAGATCGCCGGGACGGCATTCATCCCGAGATCGACGCCCTTGCGGTCGGCGAGCGGCGCATGGACGCTGACGCAATCGAGAAGAAGCGCGCCGAGATCGAACGTCACGTGGCTCGCCACTCCAGGTTCGTCCAGCCGCGCCAGCTCGAGCAATTGGTTCGTGAGCGCGCTCGCACGCCGCACGCCCGCCGCGAGCGCTGCGACACGCGCATTCTGAACTCCTGTCGCGACGCCTCCGAGGTTGTCGACCTCGATCTGCATCGCCGCCAGCGGCGTCCGCAGTTCATGCGCGGCGTCGGCCACGAAGCGTTTCTGCGCCTCGACAGTCGTTCTAAGTTTGACGATCAGGCCGTTCATGCTCTCGACTAGCGGCGCGATTTCAGACGGGACGCCCGCGAGCGAAATCGGCTCTGTCGCGGACACGCTGCGCGCGGCGATGTGGTCCGAAACGTCGCTCAACGGTCGCAACGCGCGATTCATCGCCCAGCCCACGACGAGCTAGGAAAGGGGGATCACGATGAGGATCGGCGCGGTCGTTCCCAATGCCGCTCCATTCGCGATTTCCGCCCGCACGGTGTCGCGCTGGGCGACCTGAAACGTCCGATCCGGGCTCCGCGCGGTGTACACCCGCCACAGATGCCCGCCGGCCGCCACATCGGCGAAGCCTGGCCGGTCCTGTCGCGATATCGTGACTTGCGGGAGGGATTGATGGACGAGGCGACCATCCGCGTCCCAGATGGCGATCGCAAATTCATCTTCCTGATCGCGGTCTATCGCGCCGGGCGCGTTGACGGCCGGCACGCCGGTTCCCGCGTTCAGGGCGATCTGGCGGAGCTGGCCGTCGAGAAATTCCGCCGCCTCGCCGCGCGCGTACAAATAGGCGATGACGATCGTAACGACGCCAACAGCGGTCAGGAGGACCGTCATCCATAACAGAGCTGCGCGACGCAGCGAGGGTCTCGCCGTCGCGTTCATGGCTTGGCCACTAGCCATCCGGCGCCACGGACATTCAGAATTACATCCTTGCCCAGCTTGCGCCGGATCGAATGGATCAGCACGTCGACAGCATTGCTCTCGACCTCTTCGCCCCAGCCGTAGATGCGTTCCTCGATCTGCGCGCGCGAGAGAATGCGTCCCGGCCGCTCCATCAGCGCGTGCATGACCGCGAATTCGCGGGCTGGCAACACCGCCGATGCGCCGCCATGCGCCAGTTCATGCGTCTCGACGTTGAGTTCCATTGACCCTGCGGTCAGGCTCGATACGGCGCTGCCGGCGCGGCGACGGATCAGCGCCCGCATGCGCGCCAGCAGTTCGCGCATCTCGAACGGCTTAACGAGATAGTCGTCGGCGCCGAGATCGAGCCCCGCGACCCGATCGTCGAGGCCATCGCGCGCAGTTACGATGAGCACCGGCGTTTCGCTGCTTCTGCGTCGCGCGGCCGCGAGCAGATCGAGGCCGTCCGCGTCCGGCAATCCGAGGTCGAGCAGAACGATCGAATAGCCGAAATCGCGAAGGGCTGCCTCGGCATGGGCGGCGTCCCTCACCCAGTCCACCGGCATACCTTCGTCGCCCAGCGCCGCAACCAGCGCGTCGCCCAGCATCCGATCGTCTTCAATCAGCAGGATACGCATGACGGACTCTACGGCACCTCACGGAGGGCTCCCCTTCCCGGCGACGGTCAGTCGGACGAACGCAGCTCCGCCGCGGCCCATTCCTTCGACCAGCCCCCCTGCGCAAGCGTCGCTGCCACAGCAGCGAGGATCGCACCGATCATTGTGAACGCCAAATAGCCCCATTGGAAGTAAAGGGCGTCTGGCGGCGGATCGAATACGCCGCTCAACAGGCGCACAAGGATCCATGCGTTGGCGAAGCCGATCAGCGCGCCGATCGGCAAGCCCGCGCCTGTCGTGATCAGGGCTTCGCCCCAGACGAACGATCTGACCTCGCGCGGCGCGGCGCCAAGCGATAGAAGGATAGCATTTGCGCGGGCGCGCTCGCTCTTTCCGAGCCAAAGAATCAATCCAGATCCCATGGCCGCGAACAATATCGCAAAACCGAGTTCCACCGCGCCGAGCGATGCGACGTCGACAGCCGTCAAACTCGACCCGATCACATGCGTCGCCTGGGTAATGTCGATCGTCTTCAACGCAGAGGCGGTGCCCAGCGCATGGCGGATTTCTTCGGCAATCTTCGGCGCCGGGCCGCTGACGCGCGCCAGGACAGTCTCGGCCCGAGCATCTCCGGTCTGCGCCGAGATATAGCTTGCGTTGGCGACCAGAAAGCTGTCGCGCGGCGCGGTCGGAAACTCCTTCACGACGCCGACGAACCGGAAGG
>JAGWTW010000158.1 GCA_028868735.1 Hyphomicrobiales bacterium
CATCATGCTCGACATGTCGGCGCCGACCGCGTAGAGGCCGGCGACCGGCGCGCCGTCGCCATCGAGGACGCGCGCGAATTCATCGGTGAGCAGACCGGCGAAAGTCCCGAGGCTGCCGGCGACGATCTTCACGGCGTAGAACGGACCATTCGCGATCGGCGCGACACAGGGATTGGGCTTCGTCTCCGGGTCGCCTTGCGCCTTGTTGTAGGCGCTCTCGCCACGGCGGAACGTCGGATCGACGCCGTTGGCGGCATGGCTGTTGTAGTCGGCGACGGTCTGCGCGAGACGCCGCGGATCGAGCCCGCACTGTTTGGCAAGCCCTTCGATCGTGCTCGCGCGTTTCAGATATCCGTTGGAAAGCCAGGGCCGGATCGAATATGGGCGCGGCCGCGCGCGGCCGAGGCCGTAGCGGCGCTGGAAGGGATGATCGCAGATCATCCACGCTTCGGCCGTTTCGCCCGCGGGCGTCGCCGCGAACAGGGCCTGCATGACGTCGTGATAGGAATCCGCCTCGTTCGCGAAGCGCTCGGCCCTTACTGTCACCATGATCAGGCCGGGCTTCGCGCGCTCGACGAGATGCGGGAAGCTGCCGAAATCGCCGTTGCGCTTCGGCGTCAGCGACACCGGCGCCCAGGCGCCTGTGTTCGAAAGGTCCTCGCGCACCCTGCCGCCCGCCGCCTCGCCGAGCCGCAGACCGTCGCCGGTGTTGGAGCGCGGCGCCGCCGAAAAGTGCTCGCGGCCTGTCGGCGCATGCGCGAACATCTTGGCCTTGCGCGCCACGTCGTGCGGAAAGCCGCCGGCCGCCAGCACGACGCCGCGGCGCGCGCGAAACGTGCGGCGTCCGGACGGCGTATCGGCGACGGCGCCGGTTGCGCGGCCGCCCTCGATCAGAAGATCGACGACGGGGCTCGACGTCTCCAGCGCGACATGATGGTCGAGCGCGGCCCGGAACAATCGCGCAACGAGGCCATTGCCGTTGACGAGATGCATGCCGCGCCCATGCACGGCGAGATCGCGCCAGTGCGCGAGAACGCGGCGCGCGACATGCGCGAAGGACGCAGGCCTGCGCGTCGCGTTGAGGAAATGCGTCATGTCGGCGCCCGACGCGATGCCCATGCCGAAGGGCGAGACTTCGTCGAGCGGCGGCTTCAGGCGCGCAACGTCCTTGCCGAGCTTGCGGCCGTCGAACGGGGCCGAACAGACCGAGCGATTGCCGAAACCCGCGCCGTCGGACGTGTCGTGAAAGTCGGGAATGCCGGCGCCCGCCACGAATTCGACATGCGCCTCGTCGCGCAGAAAGCGCACCATGCGCGGGCCTTGCGACAGGAACATCGTGGCGAACGCTTCGTCGTACGCGTCGCCGAGTTCGGCGCGCAGATAGCGCTTGGGCGCCTCGATGTCCTCGACGAAACCGCTCTCCACAGCCAGCGGATTGCGCGGAATCCACATCCAGCCGCCGGACCAGGCGCTCGTGCCTCCGAGCTGCGGCTCCTTCTCGAGCACGACGACATCAAGTCCGAGAATGGCGGCCGTGACGGCCGCCGTCATGCCCGAAGCGCCCGAGCCGACGACGACGAGATCGCATTCGCGCATCGGCGCGTCAGGCGGCATCGGCGCTTTCCGAGAGGCCCAGCGCGTTCTGGATCGCGCGATAACCGAAAACGATCGCCGGCCCGATCGTGATGCCGGGGCCGGGATAGACTCCGCCCATGATCGAATTCGCCTCGTTGCCGCAGGCGTAGAGGCGGCCGATCGGCGTGTTGTCGGCCTTCGTGACGCGCGCCCATTCGTCGATGACGAGGCCGGTCGCCGCCCCGATGTCGCCGGGATAGAGCCGCACCGCATAGAAGGGCGCGGTCGCGATCGGGCCGAGCGTCGGATTCTTTCCGGCATGCGTCGCATCGCCGTTGATGCGGTGATAGTCGGTCGTCCCGCGTCCGAACTGCGGATCGACGCCCGTTCTCGCATATTCGTTCATGTTCGCGACCGTGCGCTCGAGCGCGGCGGCGGGAATGTCCAGCTTTTGCGCGAGCTCCGCGACGGTCGCGCCCTGGACAAGGTATCCGTCGGCGATGAAAGGCGCGTAGTTGCGGTCGGTCAGGCGCACCATGCCGAGCCCGTATTTCTTCAGGCCCTCGGCGTCGGTCACGATGTAGCAGGGAATGCAGGGCGAGGTCTTGTTCGCCTCGAACATGGCGCGGCCGAACAGATGGTAGGAAGACGATTCATTGGTGAAACGTTCGCCCGCCCGGTTGACGCAGACGGTGCCGGGTTTCGAGCGATCCATCACGAAATGCGGAAAGACGGCGGTCGTGCCGTCCTTGCGCCTGCGCACCGAAACCGGCGCCCAGAACGCGTTGTCGGCGTTGCTCTCTCCGAAGCGCGCGCCGAGTTCGAGCGCGAGATCCTGCATCTCGCCGGTATGGCCCGGGCCGGCCGGGCTATATTCCGGAGTCGGCTGATGCAGCATTTCCGCACGACGCGGCCCGCGCCCGAAGCCGCCGGCCGCCAGAACGACGCCATATTTCGCCATCGCCGTGCGTCGCGCATCGCCGCTTTCGAGAACGAGGCCGCTCACCCCGTCCACATCGGTCAGGAAGGCTTTGACGGATGTCTTCGTGACGATCGTCACGCCGCGCTTCTGCAACGTGAGCAGCATGCGCCCGATCAACGCATTGCCCATCACCAGCCGCGAGCCGCGCCGGCCGGCGACGCGGTCGAGCCCGTAATGACCGAGAATTCGCAGCGCATGCGCGAAGGATTTCGCCGACTTCCCGACGGCGAGGAGATGATTGATGTCGGTCCGATCGATCATCATGCCGCCGAACACCGTGAATTCCGGGTGTGGCGGCCTGATATAGTTCAGGCCGTCGCCGAGCTGGCGCCCATCGAACGGTACGGGCTCCAGCGCGCGCCCGCGCATCGTCGCGCCGTCGTATTGCTGCTCGTAGTCCGGATGCGTCGCATAGGCACGGAAATGCACGTCGCTCTGCGATTCCAGCGCCGCGATCGCGTGAGGCGCCGAACGCAGGAAGGCTTCGCGCAACGCGGACGACGAATGATTGCCGACGGCGCCGTCGAGGAAACGCTTCGCCTTCTCGAAACTGTCCTCGCCCGGAACGGACTTCGCGTGCTGCGAATTGGGGACCCAGGTCGTCGCGGCCGACAGCGCCGACGTGCCGCCGACATATTCGGTGCGTTCGACCAGCAGAACCGTGCGGCCCGCGATGGCGGCGAAGACGGCGGCGGCCATGCCGCCGGCGCCGGCGCCGACGACGATCACGTCATACGACGCGCCATCGGCGACCTTGTCGAGCGTGACGAACATTCACGCCTCCCCGTCAGCGAACAGCAGAAAGTCGACCATCTTCCCCTGCAGGGATTCGTACATTTCCGCGCCGGTGCCGGTGACGCATCCTTTTGCGCGGGCGGCCGCGATGAACGGAGAGACCGCGGGTTTGGTGATCACGCAGCCGCAATAGGCGGCGGGCGAAATCTTCGACACGTCGACTGGCGTCGGATCGCCCGCCGTCATGCCCGCGGGCGTCGCGTTGCAGACCATGTCATAGCCGGTCGGATCGGGCGATCCGACGACGACGCGCCCCTTGCCGCGTCTGGCGAGGCGCGAGATCAGCGCGTCGCGGCGTTCCTCGTTCGCGTCGTGCAACGCGAGTTCGGCGACGCCGGCCTCGATCAACGCCAACGCGATCGCAGAGCCGGCGCCGCCCGCTCCAATCTGCAATGCGCGCTTGCCGCGCGGATCGACGCCATGAGACATCGCCGCGCCCACGAAGCCGAGCCCGTCGGTTATTTCGCCGTGCCAGCCGCCGTCGGGGCGACGACGCATGATGTTCGCCGAACCGATAAAATTAGCGCGTTCGGTCGCGCTCGCGCAATATTCGTAGCACGCGAACTTGTGGGGGACGGTGACGATGATCCCGTCGAGATTCCTGAGCTTGGTCGCGGCGTCGAGAAAGAGCGTCAGATCCTCGGGCGCGACCTGCACCGGAACGAGCACGCCGTCATAGCCGCGCGCGTTGAAGGCCTGCGTCACGCCGCCAGGCGACCGCACCTGCGCGATCGGATCGCCGACGATCACATTCAGTCGGGTGGCGCCGGTCAGGTCGAGCTTCATCTTGGACATGGCTCCATTCTGCGCGCGGATCAGCCGGCGGCTGTCTCCTGCGCCTGCACCACGCCGAGCAGGCGCTTCTGCAAGTCGTGATCGGCCTCGAGTTGCGCGGCGTCGCCACCGAAGCCGATCGATCCGTTGACGAGGACATATGCGCGGTCGACGATAGGCAGCACGGTCTCGGCATGATGCTCGACGATGACCATGGCGACGCGTCCGCGCAGCTTCGTCAGCGCCTCCATCACCTCGTTGACGACAGCCGGCGCCAAACCCTCGAACGGCTCGTCGAGCAGGATCAGCTTGCTCGGCACGACGAGTGCGCGCGCGATCGCGACCATCTGGCGTTCGCCGCCGGAAATGTTTTCGGCCTTGGCCTTCTGCCGCGCGCGCAGTCGCGGAAAGAGTTCGAAAACCTCCTCGATGCCGAGGCCGCCCGGCCGGACCGCAAGCTGCAAATTTTCGAGCACGGTCAGGTTCGGAAAGAGCCGCCGGCCCTCCGGCACCAGGGAAACGCCGAGCCGGTTGATCTCGAACGTGCGCTTGCCGTCGATACGCTCGCCCTTGAACGCGACCGAGCCCGAGGACAAGGGGATCCGCCCGGTGATAGCCGACAGCGTCGTCGTCTTGCCGACGCCGTTTCGACCAAGCAGCGCAACCGCCTCCCCCTCGTGCACGATCATGTCTATATCGGCGAGCACGGTGCTTCCGCTGTAGCCGGCGAATAGACCGCTCGCTTTCAGAAGAACAGGGGCGCTAGCGTACGCCTTGCGCTCGATCGCCGGCGGCGCGGCGCGTTCGCCGTCGTCCTTGGCGCCGAGATAGGCGGCGATCACCTCTGGGTTCGCGGCGACCTCGGCCGGCTTTCCGTCGGCGATGATCCGGCCCTGGTGCAGAACCGAAATGCGGTCGGATATGGCCAGCACGCGATCGATGTCATGTTCGATCAGGAGAACGGCGTGCGTCGCCGACAGCTTCTTGATCAGCGCCGCGACGATCACACGGTCGGCTTCGGCGAGCCCCGCGAGCGGCTCGTCGAGCAGCAGGGCTTTCGATTCGACCGCGAGCGTGACCGCGATTTCGAGGAGGCGCTTGGCGCCGTGCGGCAGGCTTGCGGCAGGATCGGCCGCTTTGTCGGCGATGCCGACGGCGTCGAGGATCGACCAGGTCCTGTCGTTAATGGCGGAATTTTCGTGCGCGTCGCGGAACAGGCCGCGCGCGCCGATGGTCTGCGCCTGGACAGCGATACGCACGTTTTCGAAGACCGTCAGATTCTCGAAGATCGACAGAATCTGGAAGGACCGACTGATGCCGCGCCGCGCGCGTGCGTGGATCGGCAATCGCGTTATGTCGGCGCCATCGAAAAAGATCCGGCCGGCGCTCGGCGGCAGAACGCCCGCAAGCATGTTGAAGAACGTCGTCTTGCCGGCGCCGTTCGGCCCGATCAGACTGTGCAGCACGAACGGGCGAAAATCGAGATCTATGTCGGACGCCGTCACGAGGCTGCCGAACCGTTTCGACAGACCGCGGGTCGACAGGATCGGCTTGTCGCGATCCATCGCCTGCGCGCGGCTTTCATAGGGTTTGATCGACGCCGGCCGCGGCGGGATCGTGTTGCGCGTCAGGGTCCAGCGCTGGCGTCCGCGCAGACGTTGCGCAAGCCCCTGCACGCCTTCCGGCGAGAGGAGCGCGAAAGCCATCAGAAACGGGGCGAAGATCAACCACCAGTTTTCCGTGATTGCGGAAAGCCGGTCCTGCATGAGCGTGAAGGCGATCGCGCCCCAGAGCGGCCCGAGGAAGTGGTGCACGCCGCCGAGCACTGTCATCAGGAGGCTGTCGCCCGCGTGCTGCCAACTCAGATTGTCGGCATAAACGCCTTGCAATTGAAAGGTGAGGAGCGCGCCTGCGCAGCCGACTGCGGCCGCCATTAGAACCATGGCGCCGAGCCGGATCACGTAAACATTGTAGCCGATGCTGCGCGCCCTCTGCTCGTTGTCGCGCACGGCCTGCAGCACGCGGCCGAAAGGGGCATGCGCCAGGCGCCAGAGCAGCCAGAGGCCTGCGAGCACGACCGCGACGACGAAGAAATGGTAGGTCCAGTCCGAGACGAGGACGGTGCGGGATATGCCCTGCATGCCGTTCTCGCCGCCCGTGATGGAGGTCCACTTGTAGGCGATCTCGAACGCGATCTGCGAGAAGGCGAGCGTCAGCAGCGAAAAATACAGACCGCGGCGCCGCAGGATGACGGCCCCGATGGCGAGCGCCAGCAGCATCGAGAAAATTATCGAGAGCACGATCGCCGAAAATTCGTTGCCGATGTGCGCGGAGATCAGGAAAGCGGCGAGGTAGGATGCGCAACCGAAGAAGACGGATGCGCCGAACGGCACGAGGCCCGTATAGCCGACGAGCAGGTTCACGCCCGCGCCGTACAGCGTATAGATTGCGATCTGCGTGATCAGCGAGACGGGAGAATTCAGCGCCGCCCAGAGCGCGGTGAGCAGGAGAAGCGCGATCGCGGTCCAGACGACGGGATGGGAGCGCAGGCCGGACCTCATTCGAACCGCTCCCAGCGCTCGCCGAACAGGCCGCGCGGTCGTACGAGCAACACGACGGCCATGAGTATGTACATCGCCGCGCTCGACCAGTCCGGCGCGAACTGGATGGTGACGGCGGTGACCACGCCGACCATGAGGCCGGCGACAATGGCGCCGACATAGGACCCCAGACCGCCGATGGTGACGATGACGAAAGCCGGCATGATCGCGCCGGCCGACATCGAGGGGTTGATGGTCCACAACGGGCCGGCGAGCATGCCCGCGAGCCCGGCGAGCAGGCAGCCGAGGCCGAAAACCGCGCTCAGCACGACCGGAAGATTGATTCCGAGCAGGCCTACCATTTCGGCGTCGCGCGAGCCGGCGCGAATGATGCGGCCATAGGGCGTGTAGGCGAGGAACGCCCAGAATGCGACGAGCGCGACAATGGTCACGATCAGGACCATGATGCGGTACCTGGTGATGAGTATGGGCCCGTATTCGACGAAGCCGGAAAAGACCTTCGGCGCGCTGAACGGAATCGACGCGCCGCCGAACACGAGGCGCAGCAAGGCCTCGATCAACAGCGACAGAGCGAAGGTCAGGATAAGTCCGAGCAGCGGCTCCTTGCCGTAGAGGTGGCGCACGAGCGTCGTCTCCACGAGAACGCCGAGCGCGCCCACGACCAGCGGCGCGGCGAGCGCCGCGCCCCAACCGAATTCGCGCGCGAACACGAGGGCCATATAGGCGCCGAGCGCGAAGAAGGCGCCATGCGCGAAATTCACGATGCCGAGCATGCCGAAGATGATCGACAGACCGACTGCGATCAGCACGTAGAGGAAACCGAGGACCAGACCGTTGACGGCCTGCGAAATGATCATGTCGAGCATGGCGCGCCCCTCCGGACGTCGGTCGGCATGAGCTCCCGGGCAGGCCCGGGAGCGTCGCATTGAGGTAAAGGGCGGCGTTCAGCCGATCAGAGCGAATCCATCTTGCAGGCGCTCTGGGCTTGCGTGCCGAACGCCTGCTCGATGTCCGCCGGAGTCTTCGGCAATTCCGCCTTAACGTCGAAATAGTCCCACTTGTCCGTGATCTTCGGCTTGATGCCGGCGACCAGCAGGCGGTTCGTCATCTGGTGGTCGAATGGCCTGTATCCGGCGGTGATGTCGCCGCGCTTGACGCTCCAGTGCTCCAGCGCGTCGACGATCTTGCCCGCGTCCGTCGAGCCGGCCTTTTCGATGGAATCGAGCAAGGCCTTCATCGCCATCCA
>JAGWTW010000159.1 GCA_028868735.1 Hyphomicrobiales bacterium
CGACGGCGTCGCCAAGCGAGGCGTTGGGCGCGAGGTCGAAGCTGATGGTCGCGGCGGGGAACTGGTCCTGATGCGCAACCGAAAGCGGGGCGCTCGTCTGCTCGATCCGCGCGACAGCCGAGAGCGGCGCCTGCGCCGCGCCGCCCTGGCCCGCAAGGTAGAGCTTGTCGAGCGCGCTCGGATCGTTCTGGTAGCGCGGCGCGGCTTCCAGAATCACGCGGTACTGGTTCGATTGCGAATAGATGGTCGAAATCTGCCGCTGGCCGAAAGCGTTGTTGAGCGCATCGTCGATGTTCTGTGCGCTCACGCCGAGCCGTCCCGCCGCATCGCGGTCGATCCTGATGAATGTGCGCAGGCCGCCGATCTGGGTCTCGTTTGCGAGATTGCGCAGAACCCGGCTGTCACGCAGTTTTGTCGCAATCCGCGCGCCCCAGTCGGCGACCTCGTTCGCATCTGAGCCGACGAGCGTGTACTGATACTGCGATCGGCTTGCGCGCGTGGAAATCTGAACGTCTTGCACCGGCTTGATGTAGAGATTGACGCCGAGCTGCGCGATCGCAGCCTGCTTCAGCCGCTCGCCGATTGCATCGGCCGACACCGAGCGATCATCGCGCGGACGCAGCGTCACTGCCATATGCCCGACATTGGTCGTGGCGTTGAGGGTCCCGATACCCAGCACGCTGACGACGCCGCGCACGTCGGGATCCCTCCGGAATACGTCGGTGACGTCGTTCTGGATGCGGCTCATCTGCGCGAAAGACGCGTCGGGGCCGGCCTCTACGACGACGTCGAGCAGACCATTATCCTGCAGCGGCAGAAAACCTTTCGGCGCCGCTACATACATCCAGAGCGTCAACGCCAGCGTGCCTGCGGTGACGAGCAGGACGAAGAATTCGTGATCGACCGCCCACCGCAATGTCTGGTCATAGAACGCGACCATGCGGCCGGTCGCCTGCTCTGCTTCATGCGCGGCGGCGCCCTCGACCCGGCGCGTCTTGAGAAGGCGTCCGCACATCATCGGCGTCAGCGTCAGCGAAACGACAGCCGACACCACGACCGCGATCGACAGCGTCAGCGCGAACTCTCGGAACATGCGGCCGACGAGCCCGGTCATGAACAGAAGCGGAATAAAGACCGCGATCAGCGACACGGTCAGCGATATAACCGTGAAGCCGATCTCGCGTGCGCCTGAAAACGCGGCCTGGAGCGGCGTCTGCCCGTTCTCCATGTTGCGCACGATGTTCTCGATCATCACGATCGCGTCGTCGACGATGAAGCCGGTGCCGATCGTCAGAGCCATCAAGGACAGATTGTCGAGGCTGAAGCCGCAAAGGTACATGACGCCAAACGTGGCGATGATCGAGAGCGGCAGAGCGACCGCCGCGATGAAAGTCGCGCGCATCGTCCGCAGGAACAGCAACACGACCAGCACGACGAGCGCCGTCGCCAGTACGAGCGTGAACTGCACGTCGGCGATCGAGGCGCGGATCGCCTCCGTGCGATCGTGCACGAGCTGCAACTGCACGCCGGCGGGCATCGACTTTTGCAGTCGCGGCAGCTCCTTGTCGAGCAACTCCACGGTCGCGATGATGTTCGCGCCGGGCTGGCGCTGCACGTCGACGATCACCGCGGGCTCGCCATTGTACCAGCCGCCGACGCGGCTGTTCTCCAGCCCGTCGACCACGTCGGCGACGTCCTTCAGCACGATCGGCGCGCCGTTGCGATAGGCGACCACGATGTTGCGGTAGGCGTCGGCGTTCGCAATCTGGTCGTTGGCGTCGATTGTATAGGCCTGGTGCGCGCCGTCGAGCGAGCCTTTGGCGCCGGCGACATTGGCGCCGACGATCGCGAGCCGCAAATCCTCGAGGCCGAGCCTGTTGGCGCCGAGGCGCGCGAGATCGGCCTGGATGCGGATCGCCGGTTTGATGCCGCCCTCGACGGATACGTGGCCGACGCCCGACACTTCGCTGAGCCGCGGCGCGATCAGCGTGTCGGCGAGATCGCTGAGCTGACGCAGCGAGACCGATTTCGACGTGAGCGCCAGCGTCACGATCGGCGTGTCGGCCGGGTTCACCTTGGAATAGACCGGAGGATACGGAAGGTTTCGCGGCAGCGTCGAGGCGGCCGCATTGATCGCCGACTGCACGTCCTGCGACGCCGCGTCGATGTCGCGATCGAGATCGAACTGCAGCGTGATCTGCGACAGGCCGAACGAGGATTGCGACGACATCGTCGAGAGCGACGGTATCTGTCCGAATTGCCGTTCGAGCGAAGCGGTGACGAGCGAGGCGATCGTATCGGGATTGGCGCCCGGCAGTTGCGTCGTCACCTGGATGGTCGGGAAATCGACCTGCGGCAGAGGCGAGACCGGCAGGCGCGAATAGCCGAGCAGGCCCGCCAGCAGAACCGCGACGCCGAGCAGCGAGGTCGCGATCGGCCGGGCGATGAAGGGCGCAGAGACATTCATGGGCTCGCCTGCCCTCTCTTCATTGCGTCGGCGCTCCGCCCCGCCGCTGGCCGCGCTCCGGACGCTGGCCAGGCGCAGGATCGGCCGGCGCGCTTGCGCCTGCGGCGGTCCCGCTGTCGTTCGCTTCCGCCGCTTGCGGCGCCCCTGCGATCACGCGCGTCTTGGAGCCATTCGTCAACCGCGCGAAGCCGGACGTTGCGACCCGCACGCCCGGCGAGAGGCCGGACTGGATAACCGCGACCTGTTCGTTCTGCTGGCCGACCGTCACGTTCGTCTGCGCCGCGACGCCGTCGTCGCCGAGAACGTAGACATAGGCGCCGTTCGGGCCGCGCTGCACGGCCGCCGTCGGCGCGGCGACCGCGTTCTTGATCGTATCGACCGTCAGCCGCACGTTCACGAACTGGCCGGGCCAGAGCACGAGCCCGGCGTTGGGAAACACGGCCCTTATTTTCACCGTGCCCGTAGTCGGATCGACCTGGTTGTCGACGACCGTCACCTGCCCGTTCTCGATCGTCTTCGAATTGTCGGAATCGAGCGCGCGCGCAACGAGCGGCCCCTTCGCGAGCGCCTGCGTAACCGCGCGCAGATTCTGCTGTGCCAGCGTGAACACGATCGACATCGGCTTCAGTTGCGTGATCACGACGATTCCGGTCGCGCTGGCGGCCTGCACGACGTTGCCCGGATCGACCTGACGAATGCCGGTGCGTCCGTCGAGCGGCGAGACGATCGTCGTGAAGCCGAGCGTCGTTTTGTAATTGTCGATCTGCGCCTGGTCTTGCTTGACCTGCGCATCGAGCTGGGCGACGAGCGCCTTCTGCGTGTCGGCCTGCTGCTTGGGCCCGAAATTGCCCTGTGCGAGCTTCGCGTAGCGGTCGAGATCGATCTTCGCGTTGGCGAGTTGGGCTTCGTCCTGCGCCTTCTTGGCGACCGCCTGATCGTATTGCGCCTGATAAATCGAAGGATCGATGCGGGCCAGCACGTCGCCGGCCTTCACATCCTGGCCTTCCTTGAAATCGACTTCGATCAGCTTGCCGTCGACCTGCGGCCGCACGGTGACGGTCGCGAGCGGCGTCACTGTGCCGATCGCGTCGAGCGTCACTGGCACATCGGCATTGCGGACTTCGGCCGCGGTCACGACGACGGGCGGATTGCCGCCGCCTGCGCCCCTCGCTCCGGCCGGCGCCTCCCCGCTCGCTTGCGTCGTCTGTTGCTTGGCGCCGGGCAGACGCACGAGCCCCATGCGCCATCCAACGTAGCCGAGCACGGCGACAAGCGCGACGAGAAGATAGATCTTCTTCACGGAATGATCCCTTTCGGATCGCTGAACGCGTTCTGTTCCTCGATTCTGGCGATCTCTTTCATCGGCTCGCTCCATCCGCCGCCGAGCGCCTGATACAGCGAGACGAGCGCCTGGAAGCGCGCAATGCGGGTCTGCGCGGCGAGATCGAGGTTGCTGAACAATGTCGTCTGCGTGGTCGACAGCGTCACGATGTCGATCGTGCCCTCGCGCAGCCGCTGGATCGAGGCGTCGTAGGCGCGGCGCGACGCCGCGGCGGCCGCATTCTGCAGCTTTTCGCGTTCGGCGTTCTGCCGCACCGCGATCAACGCATTCTCGACGTCGGAAAAGGCGGTGAGAATCTGCTTGTGATAGTCGTGCAGAAGTTCGGCGTACTTGCCCTTCTGCAGGTCGAGCTGCCCCTGCAGATTGCGCCCGTCGATCAACGGTTGCGCGAGTTGTCCGGCATATTGCCAGGCGATCGCCTCTGGCCGGAACAAGCTTTTCAGCAGCAGGCTTTCGATGCCGTACTGCCCGGTCAGCGTGATGTTGGGATACATCGCCGCGCGCGCGGAAGCGACGCTGAGATCGGCGGACGCGAGTTTGGTTTCGGCTTCGACGACGTCGGGACGGCGCAGCAGAAGCTGCGACGGCATGCCCGGCCGCACCAGCGGCGGCGTCAGCCTCTTGAGCGAACCGCCCTTGACATTGAAGCTTTCCGGCGTGCGGCCGACGAGAACGGCGAGCAGATTGCGCGTCTGCTGCAAATTCTGTTCGAGCGTCGGGATGTTGGCGCGTTGCGTCGCAAGCACGCTCTCCTGCTGCGCCAGATCGAGCTCCGATGCGGTGCCGACGGCGACGCGCTGCTTGATGGCGTCGAGCACGTCGCTCGCAATCTTCACGTCGTCATGAGCGATACGCAGCCGGTCCTGCGCGCCGAGGATGGCGAAATAATAATTGGCGACCGTTGCGACTGTCGTCAGCGCGACGACGGATCGGTCGTAGCGGCTGGCTTCCGCCAACGCGCGCGCGGCGCTGGCCGCATCGCGGTTCTTGCCCCAGAAATCGACCTGATACGAGGCGTTGAGCCCGAGCGAATAAAGCGAAGTGTAACGCCCGGCATATTTGTACGTTCCGTCGCTCTGCTGGGTCGGCGCCTGGCTCGTGGCGGTGCCCGGCGTGCGGGATCGGCTCGACGACCCGTTGAAGCCGATTTGCGGAAAAAGCGGAGCGCCGGAAATCTTCGCCTGCGCGTCGGCCTGTTCGATCCGCGCGACCGCGGCGGCGATGTCGAGATTGTCCAGAAGCGCCTGCTGGACGAGGGACGACAATTCTTTCGACCCGAAGGCGTCCGCCCAGCGATCGGATACTGGCGGCGCCTCGGGCGCCTTCTGCTGTCGATAAGTGTCGGGGACCGCGACCTCGAAGCTCGGCTTGGTCCAGGTCAGGTCGCAACCGCATAGTCCGCCGCTCGCCAGGAGCACGGCGAGGACGCGTCCTGCGCGGTCCCGACTGGAGCGTATTCGACCCGACAAACCTGTTTCCTGTCAAAGCCGGCAGCCAAAGCGCAGGCGGCGCCGGAGGCTTAGCGCAATCCCGGATAGTTGAACAGTTAACTTGTCGGAAAGGAGCCGCCGGGATGGCCGGAATGTCTGAGAAAGGCGGGCTTTTTGTCCCGTCTGTGGCGACCGCGCCTCAGACCTCGAGCCATTCCTGCTTGACGCGCGTATCGGCCTCGAACGCCGCCGGCGTTCCGTCGAAAACGATTCGCCCGTGGCCCATCACATAGAGACGCCGGCTGATCTTGAGTGCGATCGTCAGCTTCTGCTCCACCAGCAGGATCGAAACGCCGCGCTCGGCGATTTCGCCGAGCAACTTGCCCACGAGCTCGACCATCATCGGCGCAAGGCCCTCGGTCGGCTCGTCGATCATCACGAGATCGGGATCGCCCATCAGCGTCCGACACATGGTCAGCATCTGCTGCTCGCCGCCCGAGAGCACGCCGGCAGGCGTATCGGCGCGCTCCTCGAGCCGCGGGAACATGGCGAACATGTCTGTCGCCGCCCAGCGGCCCGCATGCCGGGGCGACTTCTGCCCGAGCATCAGGTTTTGCCTGACTGTAAGGCTCGGGAAAATGTCACGATTTTCCGGGACATAGCCGAGCCCGAGCCGCGCGATCTGGTGGGATTTCATACCGGCGATCTGGCGCCCTCGAAACTTGATCGATCCATGCGGCGGCACGTCGCCCATGATCGACTTGATGGTCGTGGAGCGGCCGACCCCGTTGCGGCCGAGCAGCGAGACGATCTCGCCCTCCTCCACGTGGAAGCTCACGCCTTGCAGGATGTGGCTCTTGCCGTAGTAGGCGTGAAGGTCCTCGACCTCGAGCAGCGCGCTCATGCGTGCGCCTCCTCGCCGAGATAGGCTTCCCGCACGGCCTTGTTGGCGCGGATTTCCTCTGGCGTACCCGTTGCGATGATCTGGCCGTAGACCAGCACGGAGATGCGGTCGGCAAGACCGAATACGACGCTCATGTCGTGCTCGACCATGACCAGCGTCCGGCCCTCGGAAACCCTGCGGATGAGTTCGACGGCGTGCTCCGTCTCGGTATTGCTCATGCCGGCCGTCGGCTCGTCCAGCATGATGACGTCGGCGCCGCCGGCGATGGTGATTCCGATTTCGAGCGCGCGCTGTTCGGCATAGGTGAGAATGGCGGCAGGCGTGTCGCGCCGCCCCGAAAGCCCGATGAAATCCGTGATTTCCTGCGCGCGCGCGTTGGCGTCGCGCAACCGGTCGACGAAGCGCCAGAAGGAGTAGCGATAGCCGAGCGACCACAGGGCGCCGCACCGGATATTCTCGTAGACCGAAAGCTTCGGGAAAATATTGGTGACCTGGAAGCTGCGCGCAAGGCCGCGTCGGTTGATCTCGTACGGCTCGAGGCCCGTGATCTCCTCGCCCTTCAGCGTGATCGAACCGGAGGTCACGCCGATCCGTCCGCTGATGAGATGGAACATGGTCGACTTGCCGGCGCCGTTCGGCCCGATGATCGCGTGGCGTTCGCCCTGCCGTATGTCGAGATTGAGACCGCGAATGATCTCGGTCGGTCCGAAATTCTTCTTCACGTCCTTGAGAGCGAGAGCCACGGTCATTTCGCGCCCTCCGCCTGCGCGGACGCCCAGGCGTCGCCGACCTTCGGCCAGATCGCCCGCAAGCTGAGCGCGCCGCCAAGGAAGAGGACGAGCGCGATCGCCCATGGCGCCACGCTCGCTCCGTCCATCGGCACGTGGAACACCGACAGTTTGGAGCCGTCCGTCTGCGCCTCGACGAGCATGTGGTGCGCGAGCTCGACCAGCACGATGCCGCCGCCAATCGTCGCGGCCAGCGGAACGGCGGCCAGCGCATAGGCCGGCAGGAGCCTGAAGATGCGGCCGCCGCGCAGAAGCGGCTGGTGCAACGCCAGCCAGCCGGCAATGCCGCCGGGCGAATACATAACGACGACGATGAACAGAAGGCCGAAATAAAGCATCCATGCCTTCGTGACGTCGGACAGCGAAATCTGCAGGAATGTGATGAGGATCGCGCCGATGATGGGCCCGATGAAATGGCCGATGCCGCCGACGAATGTCATCAGGAGCACCTGCCCGGAAATGGCGGCGCCGATCGCCTGGCTGTTCATCAGCTCGAAATTGATCGCCGCGAGCGCGCCCGCGACTCCGGCGAACACGGCCGAGAGTACGAAAGCCTGAAAGCGCACGCGCTGCGCCGAATAGCCGACGAATTCCGCCCGCTCGGCATTGTCGCGCACGGCGTTGCACATGCGCCCGAACGGGGTCCGCGTAATCGCGTACATCAGCGCGACGCAGACGACGCACCAGAAGGCGATGAGGTAATAGACCTGGATCTGCGGCCCGAACTTGTAGCCGAAAAACGCGCCGAGCTTGGTGCGGTTGGTGGCGATGCCGTCCTCGCCGCCGAAGAACGAGCGCTGGATGCCCGCGAGAGCGGCGACGAGTTCGCCCAATCCCAGGGTGATCATGGAAAAGACCGTGCCGGCGCGCCGCGTCGAGACAGATCCGAAGATGACGCCGAACACGAGACCGGCCGCCGCGCCGACGATCGGAATAACGGGCAGCGGAATTCCGAGCTTGTTGCGCGCGACGAAATTCATGGCGTGCGC
>JAGWTW010000160.1 GCA_028868735.1 Hyphomicrobiales bacterium
GCCGTCATGAACCCATCAAAATAAGCCGCCAGCTGCTTGTGCGCATCGAACGGCAGCACATGGGCGACATATTGATCCGGCCGCACGATCACCAGGGCGCCGCGATCGCGATCGATCCCGCGCAGGTTGAAAATGTCCGGCCCGTTCTTGAGATCGGGGCAGAACATCTTTTCGTAATCGCGCAACCCGTATTTGCCCTTCGCAGGCAACAGGAAGCCGGGCATGTCCTGAAGCGCCAGTTCGCGATGCGGCTGCTGGAAGATCGCGCGGAAGTCGATCACGGAATCGACGTCGGCGCCTTGCCGCGTGTAGCGCCGCATCGGCGAATGCTCGTCCTTTTCCAGATAGTCGCACAGCCTGCGGATCGGCGCCGCTCCGGACGCAGGGTCTTCACGTCCGCAAAATGCGAGAACGCGCCAGCGTCCGTCCGCGAGCAGGACATCGCCGAGCCGGCCGGGCTTGCCGTCGCCGAGCCGGACGACGGGACCGGAGTGAAAGCGTGCGCCGATTTCGAAACCCTTCGCCAGATGCTGGTGCGTGCTTTCGCCCGTCAGCAGCGACGGCTTGTAGACGGTCGCGACGCCGGCCGTATAGCGGCCGTGCTTCTGGAAATAATCCTGCACTTGCGCGGGTTCGACGCCGCCCGGGTTTTCCGGGGACTTCAGCGGCTTCGAGAGCATCTGCGTCCATTCGCGATCGAAATCGATCAGGTTCTTCGCAATGGTCTGACGTTCGGCCGAATAAGTGTTCAGAAAGTCCGGCGCGCATTGGCCGCGCAAGACGGCGGCGAGCTTCCAGCCGAGATTGAACGTGTCCTGCATGGACACGTTCATGCCCTGCCCGGCCTTGGCGCTGTGCGTATGGCAGGCGTCGCCTGCGATGAAGACGCGCGGCGCGTGCGCCTCGCCCTCGCGCACGTCGTCGAACTTGTCGCAGAGGCGCTGGCCGACTTCGTAGACCGACCACCAGGCGACCTCTTTCACGTCGAGCGTGTAGGGATGGAAGATGCGGCGCGCGGCGTCGATCAGATAGTCGATCGTGACCTCCTTGTTCGGGACGCGCCGCTCCTTCGCCACCTTGTCGAGCTCGACATAGATGCGCACGAGATAGCCGCCCTCGCGCGGGATGAGGACGATCGCGCCTTCGTTCGCCGACTGGATCAGCGATTTCATCCGTATGTCCGGGAATGTCGTGACGGCGAGAACGTCCATGACGCCCCAGGCCTGATTTGCGAAATCGCCCTTCAATTCACGCCCGAGCGCCTGTCGAACGCCGCTGCGCGCGCCGTCGCACCCCACCACATATTTTGCGCGCACGGTCTCCGTCTCGCCCTTGTGCGCATCGTCGATGCGCTCGAGTTTGACGGTTACGGGATGATCGCCCTGCCCCGATGTTTCGAGCCCGACGAAACGGCGCGCGTAGAGCGGTTCGAGCCGGTGCGAGGACTTGGCCATGAACTCCAGATAGAAGTCGTGCACGCGCGCCTGGTTGAGGATGACGTGCGGGAAGTCGGAAAGGCCGTCCTCGACATCCTGGATGCGGCCGGACCGCACGATGTTCTCGCGCACGGACTCGTCGGGGCGCCAGAACGTCGTCTCGTTGACCCAATAGGCCTGCTTCTGAAGCCGTTCGCGGAAGCCGAAACCCTCGAACATCTCCATAGAACGGCACGCGATTCCGTCGGCCTGCCCGAGCTGCAACGGGCCGTCTTTCTGCTCGACGATGCAGGTCGTGATGTCGGGAAAGGCCGAAAGCTGCGCGGCGAGCGTGAGCCCCGCCGGCCCGCAGCCGACGATCAGCACGTCGACTTCCGCCGGCGGCTTGTCCGTCGGCGCGGCGCGGCCGGCGGCGGCGAGTTCGGGATCGCCCGCGCGAAACCCGTTGAGGTGATATTGCATGGCGTTTCCCCTGCCCGTGCCCGGACGCGTATGAACGCTGGCCGGTTATTCACTCAGTATACTGTCAATCAGTATTCTGTCAAGCGTGCAGCCGACGGCCGCCCCGGGATCAGGAATTCGTCCAGAGCCGCGTCGCGTAACCCGTCTCGATCCGGTCGTCGATTTCGCGCGCCATCGCGTCGTCGCCGCCGACCCGCGGCGCAATGATCCTGCCGAACTGCACGCGGCCGGGCGCTGGCCAGCTGTCCGGCTCCCAGAGCTTCGAGCGCAGCATGGCGCGCGCGCAATGGAAATAGCAGCGCGCGACGTGAATGCGGATCGCGAGCAAAGCAGGCCGCTCCGACCGCCCGATCTTCGCGAGCAGATCGGCGTCGTCGAAAATTTCGGCGCGGCCCGTGACTCGCAGCGTTTCGCCGGTCCGCGGTTTTAGAAAGATCACGGCGACCTTGCCGGTCGCGATGATGTTCTGAAGGCCGAAGGCGAGATTGTTGCCGGCGCGTTCGGGCATGAGCAGCGTCGCCTCGTCTTCGACCCGTACGAACCCCGGTTCGTCGCCCTTGGGCGAGGCCTCGACGGTTCCGTCGGCGCCGAGGGTCGCGAGCACCGCGAAGGCGCTCGTACGTACGAAATCCGTCGCCTGATCGTCGAGGCGGTCGAGCACCTTCTTGATCGTCGCAGGACGCGGTTCGCCGAGTATGCGGCGAAGGGATTCGATTGTGTCGATCTTGCCCATGCGATCCTCCTCGCGTCGCTCTCGCCTGCGAAAGGACGCCGCCCTGCGTCGTCTCCGGGCCGCGCCCGCGCAATCATGACATCGCAGCGCCAAATCTAGCGCAAGAGCAAACAGGCGTCGCCGTAGCTGTAGAACCGGTATTCCGAGGCGATCGCGTGCGCGTAGGCGCGCTTCATCGTTTCGAGCCCGCTGAACGCCGACACCAGCATGAACAGGGTCGAACGCGGCAGATGGAAATTGGTGACGAGCGCATCGACCGCGCGAAAAGCGTAGCCCGGCGTAATGAAGATCGACGTGTCGCCGGAAAAGGCTTTGATACGACGATCCTCGCTTGCAGCGCTCTCGAGGATGCGCAGCGCCGTCGTCCCGACCGCGACGATGCGCCCGCCCTTTTCACGCACGGCGTTGAGGGCGGCGGCGGTCTGCGCGCTGACGCTCCCCCATTCGGAATGCATCACATGGGCCTCGGTGTCGTCCGCCTTTACCGGCAGAAACGTGCCGGCGCCGACGTGCAACGTGACGCGGTGGACGGCGACGCCGCGCTCCTCGATGGACGCGATCAGGCCGGGCGTGAAATGCAGGCCGGCGGTCGGCGCGGCCACCGCGCCGGCCTCGCGCGCGAACATCGTCTGATAATCGGAATTGTCGCGGTCGTCGTCGGCGCGGCGCGCCGCAATATAGGGCGGCAGCGGCATGTGCCCCAGTCGTTCGATCGCCTCGTCGAGCGCGGCGCCGTCGAGGTGGAACGACAGCAATATCTCGCCTTCGTTGCGTTCGAGCACGTCGGCGTCGAGCGCGGCGAGCAGACACGCCATGCTTTCGGACGTTTCGCCGAAGCGGATCCGGTCGCCGGGCGCAATGCGCTTGGCGGGCCTGGCGAGCGCGCGCCAGCGGTTCGATCCTTCGCGCTTGACGAGCGTGACTTCGACGCGCGCGAAATTTTCGTTTCTCGCGCGCAGGCCGGTCAGGCGCGCCGGTATGACGCGCGTATCGTTGACGACGAGCGCGTCTCCGGGCCGCAGAAAATCCGGCAGATCGCGGATGACGCGGTCTTCGACCGCGTCGCCGCGCACGACGAGCATGCGCGCGCTGTCGCGCGGTTCGGCCGGACGCAACGCAATGCGTTCGGCGGGCAGTTCGAAGTCGAACAGGTCTACGCGCATCGCAGCGTTCGACCCCGCCCCCCGGCGTTCGGGGAGACGGCGACGATCATCAGCTCATCTTGGCCGAAACGATCTTGTCGGGATCGCGCACGGGTTCGCCGCGCTTGATCTTGTCGACGTTCTCCATGCCGGAGACGACCTCGCCCCAGACCGTGTACTGGCGATCGAGGAATTTCGCGTCGTCGAAGCAGATAAAGAACTGGCTGTTGGCCGAATCCGGATTCTGCGCGCGCGCCATCGAGCAGGTTCCGCGCACGTGCGGCTGCGCATTGAATTCCTGCTTGAGGTTCGGATATTTCGAACCGCCCGTGCCGGTGCCGTGCGGACAGCCGGTCTGCGCCATGAAGCCGTCGATCACGCGATGGAACACGATACCGTCGTAGAAGCCTTCGTTCACGAGCTTCTTGATATGCGCGACGTGGTTCGGCGCGAGATCCGGCCGCATGCGGATGACGACCGGGCCCTTGGTCGTTTCGAGCGTGAGCGTATTACCTTCGTCCGCCATGGGACCTCCTGTTGCGTTTCGTCCGGCAGCGTCAGCTTCGCGCGGGAAGGATGAAGCGGATGGCGAACGGTCGACCCGCTATAGCCCTGCCGAGCGTCCGGGTAAACCGGAACGGGGCGCAGCGTCTGACGGCGTCGAGCAGCGAGGCGCCGAGCGCGCTCTTCGCCTTGTCGTCCGGCGCTGCGACATAGGTGATCCGGGGCGTCCCGATCGGCGCGCCGGCGGCGGAAAAGGCGAGCCTGATCGTGACCTGCTCCTCGGGGCCCGGCGGCGGGGTCCAGCAGGATTGGATGACGGTCGGAATCTCGATCGGCCGCGCAATGACGTCCGGCGCCTTTGACGGTCTCTCGAAGCCGCGCGTCATGGCGAATCCGCCGCCGCCGAAACGCAAACACGTGTCGGTGGCATAGGGCGTCTCGGAATTATAGCCGCCGAGGCAGGAACGATCGGCGTCGGTGTAGCTCCGCACCGGTCCCAGATGCATCCGCTCGAGGTAATCGCCGCCAGGACCGACCGAGTAGGCGTGCTGTGCAAAGCCTGCGCCGGAAGCCACGGCGCAAAGCAAGGCGCCCGCAACGAGCGGGCGTGCGGCGCGCGAAATTCCCGGCGTGCCGGCCGTCGTCATTTTGCGTCGTTCGCCATGCGCATCTTCACGATCTTGTCGGGATGAGCCGGGGGCTCGCCCTTGTTGATCTTGTCGACCACATCCATGCCCTGCGTCACCTGCCCGACGATCGTGTATTTGCCATCGAGGAAGCCCGCGTCCGCGAAGCAGATGAAGAACTGGGAATTCGCGGAGTTCGGATCGTTGGCGCGCGCCATGCCGACCGTGCCGCGTCCGAAGTGCTCTTTGGAAAATTCGGCGGGAATGTTGGGGAGCTTCGAGCCGCCGCCGCCGGTGCCCGTCGGATCGCCGGTCTGCGCCATGAAGCCGTCGATGACGCGATGGAAGATGATCCCGTCGTAGAAATGATCCTTCACCAGCGTTTCGATCTGCTTCACGTGCTTCGGCGCGAGATCGGGGCGAAGCTGGATCGTCAGCCGGCCCTTCGTCGTCTCCATCACGATCGCGTCTGCATCCGGCGCAGCCTTGGCGATGCCCGAAGCCGCGAGCGCCAGCGCAGGCGCGCCCGCCAGAACCGAACGTCTGTCGATTTTCATGATCGTCCTTTCGAGATGAGAATTCACTTCTGCTTCGCGCGTTCCGCCGTGCGCTTTTTCAAGGCGGCGGCTACGTTCTTCGGCGTGAACGGCCTGATGTCGCCGCCCATCGCCGCTATCTGGCGCACGAGCGTGGCGGTAATGTGCCGGGCGGCCGGAGACGCCGCGAAGAAGACCGTGTGAACCTGCGGCGCCATGGTGCCGTTCATGCCGGCCATCTGCATTTCGTAATCGAGATCCGTGCCGTCGCGCAGGCCGCGGATCATCATGCGCGCGCCATGTTCGCGCGCCGCATCGACGGCGAGACCGGCGAAGGTCGTCACGCGCAGCTCGCATTTCGCGTCGGCCAGGAAGCCCTTGCAGGCCTCGTTGATCAGCGCGGCGCGTTCGTCAGCCGAAAAGACCGGCGTCTTGCCGGGATGCACCCCGATGCCGACGATCAGCCGGTCGCAGATTGCGGGCGCCTGGCGGATCACGTCGAGATGACCGTTCGTCAGCGGATCGAAAGAGCCGGTGTAGAGGGCGATGCGCGTCATGGCTCCGGTATAGGCGATTTGCGGCTGACGCGAAACGGTCCAGTCCGTGCGGCGAGGGTCTTCCGTCACGCCCCTCCGGCCGCTCCAGTCCCTTGCCCGCATTTCGGACCGCCGACGCGCGTTTCAAAAAGCTTTCGCACGGGCGCAGCCCGCAGCCACGGCGCGCTGCGGATCAATCGAGCGCGCGCGCCGCGCGCCGGTCTTGCGATCGGATCACGCAGGCGCCATCGTCCCCCGGCGCCAGGACCGCGTGGCGCGTCCGACAGGGGAAAGTCGATGGATGCTCGCGTAGAGTCCGGGCAGAGCGACCTCGTCCGCATGATGGTCCACTACATGGGCTGGGCGAACAGGGTCATGCTGGCTGCCGCCGCCGAGCTGCCGCCCGAGGAGATCGTGCGCAAGCGCGCGACGCTGTTCGGCAACATCGTCCACACGTTCAATCACATACTGGTCATCGACGACGTGTTCCGATGCCACCTCGAACGCAGGCCGCACGGCTATGCCGCACGCAACACCGAAACGTCGCCGCCGTTCGACGAGGTGCGGCGGCGCCTCGAAGACATGGACCGCTTCTACATCGAGATGGCGGACAATCTGTCGGTCGGCGAACTGAACGAGGAGATCGCCTTCGAATACATCGGCGGCGGCGACGGTCGCCTGACGCGACAGGAAATCCTGCTGCACCTCGCCAACCACTCGACCTACCATCGCGGGTTCATCGCCGACATGTTCTGGCAGATCCCGTTCCGCGCCGCCGCCAACGACCTCTCGGTCTTTCTGCGCGACGCCTGGCCGCATCTGCGACGCTGAGCGCCGTTTCAGTCGGACTCGGATCCGGCTTCGCCCTCGTCTTCCTCGTCCGCCGCCACGCGTTCGACCGACACGACCTTTTCGTCGTCCGCCGTGTTGAAGACGATGACGCCCTGCGTGCCGCGGCCGGCGATGCGAATGCCCTCGACCGGGCAGCGGATGAGCTGGCCGCCGTCCGTCACCAGCATGATCTGGTCGGAATCCTCGACGGGGAACGAGGCGACGATCGGACCGTTGCGATCGTTGACCGCCATGGCGACGATGCCTTTGCCGCCGCGGCCCGTGATCCGGTATTCGAACGAGGAGGTGCGCTTGCCGAAGCCGTTCTGCGAAATAGTGAGAATGTGCTGTTCGGCGGCGGACATTTCCGCATAGTCGAAAGCCACGTCGCTTGCGCCATTGGGCTCGACGCCGAGTTCGTCTGCGCCTTCCGTCTCTCCGTTCTCGGGTTCGCCCGCGACCGCGCGCGACATTTTGAGAAAGGCGACGCGCTGATCGGCCGTCGCGTCGAAATGCCGGAGGATCGAAAGCGAGATGACGCGGTCGCCTTCCTCCAGCGCGATGCCGCGCACGCCCATGGACGTGCGGCCCTGAAACACGCGCACTTCTGGAACGGCGAAGCGGATGCACTGGCCGCGCATCGTGGTCAGCAGCACGTCGTCGTTCTCGGTCGCGGTCGCGACATTGACGATCGCCTCGCCTTCGTCGAGCTTCATGGCGATGAGACCGTTGCGGCGCACGTCGACGAAATCGGAAAGTTTGTTGCGGCGAACCGTGCCCGAGGTCGTCGCGAAGATGACGTCGAGCGTCGCCCAGCTCTCCTCGTCCTCCGGCAACGGCATGATCGTGGTGATGCGCTCGTCCGCCTCGAGCGGCAGGATGTTGCGCAGGAACTTGCCGGTCGCCTGCGGCGCGGCCAACGGCAGGCGCCAGACCTTTTCCTTGTAGACCTGGCCGCGGGAAGAGAAGAACAGAACGGGCGTATGCGTGGAGGCTACGAACAGGCGCGCGACGAAATCCTCCTCGCGCGTCTGCATTCCCGATCGGCCCTTGCCGCCGCGGCGTTGCGCGCGATAGGTCGAAAGCGGCACGCG
>JAGWTW010000033.1 GCA_028868735.1 Hyphomicrobiales bacterium
CGGCCGCGCCGGCGTCCCCATGATGCCCAACGTCAAGGGGTCCGCGCGAACAAGGCTTGAAATCTTCGTCTACACGCTGCTGCTCTTTCCCGTCGGCTTGCTTCCTTATCTCTTCGGCTTCGAAGGGCGAGCCTACGGGCTTGTGGCGCTTGCGAGCGGTCTCGCGATGATTTTTTATGCTTGGGCGGTGTTTCGCGACCGCGCGGGCGCCAACAACGACCGCGCCGCGAAGAAGCTCTTCGGCTATTCGATCCTTCATCTGTTCCTGCTGTTCGCCGTTATCGTCGCCGAGCACGGCGTCCTGCAACCTCTGGGGCTGTGAGGATGATGGCGGCCGAGCAAGACCAGCAGAACCTATCCGGCGTGGTCCTCACGGAGGCCCAACTCAAGGCGCGTCGTCAGCGCAACGTCGCGATCGGTCTGGCGGTCGCATTGCTGTGCGCCTTGTTTTACGCCGTCACGATCGTCAAGCTCGGTCCGGGCATTCTGACTCATGCCGAGTGACATGAACGCGCCGCCCCCCCGCAATCGCAGGTTCGCCGCTTTCACGGCGCTGGCGACGGCTTGTCTGATGCTGGGCCTGAGTTTCGCCGCCGTGCCGCTCTATCGCGCATTCTGCGCCGCGACGGGCTACGGCGGCACGACACAGCGTGCGGAAGTCGCCCCCGCGGCGCCGGGCAAGCGCGTGCTGACCGTGCGCTTCGATTCCAACGTCGGCGGCGGACTGCCCTGGCGCTTCGAACCCGAGACGGCGCAGATATCTTTGCGGACGGGCCAGACCTCGACGGTTTTCTATCGCGTGACGAACGAGGCCGACCACCCGATTTCGGCGACGGCCGCGTATAACGTCACGCCCGATCAGGCCGGATCCTACTTCGACAAGATCTCGTGCTTCTGTTTCTCCGAGCAGACGCTCGCCGCGCACGAGACAGCCGAATGGCCAGTCGTATTTTTCCTGGACCCTGCGCTCGAGAAAGACGACAGCATGGCCGGGGTCGAACAGCTCACTTTGTCCTACACGTTCTTCGAATCGAAGCAGCCTGCGCGCACCGCGCAGGACGCCCAGAAACCGAAGGGCTGATGAACGCGCTTTAAGGAGACGCGGCCCGCAAGGGCCCGAGAGGGGAAGAAAATGGCGGACGCTCACGCTACACCGAACCACGACTATCATCTCGTCAATCCCAGCCCATGGCCGCTCCTCGGGTCGATCTCGGCCTTCGTCATGGCCTTCGGCGGCATCTTCTTCATGAAGCACCTGACGATGGGCGGTCTGCATGTCGGTCCGTACATTTTCGGCGCGGGCCTGATCGGCGTGCTGTACACGATGATCGCCTGGTGGACGGACGTCACTTACGAGGCCCAGCACGGCGATCATACGCGCGTCGTGCAGCTCTCGCACCGCTACGGGATGATCCTCTTCATCTCGTCCGAGGTCATGTTCTTCGTCGCCTGGTTCTGGGCCTTCTTCGACGCGAGCCTGTTCTCGAACGAAGCGATCCAGTATGCGCGCGTCGAATTCACGGGAGGCCACTGGCCGCCGAAGGGCATCGAAGTCCTCGATCCCTGGCACTTCCCGCTGCTGAACACGCTGATCCTGCTGACGTCTGGCACGACCGTCACCTGGGCGCATCACGCGCTGCTCAACAACGACCGCGAAGGGCTGAAGAAGGGCCTGCTGGCGACCATCGTGCTCGGCATGATCTTCACCTGCGTGCAGGGCTACGAGTATGCGCACGCGCCCTTCGCCTTCAAGAACTCGATCTACGGCTCGACCTTCTTCATGGCGACGGGCTTCCATGGCTTCCACGTGATCGTCGGCACGATCTTCCTGATCGTCTGCCTGTTCCGCGCCATGGCCGGCCAGTTCACGCCCAAGCAGCATCTCGGCTTCGAATTCGCCGCCTGGTACTGGCACTTCGTCGACGTGGTCTGGCTGTTCCTGTTCTCCTGCATCTATGTGTGGGGTTCCTGGGGCGCGCATATCGCCCACGTCGCCGAATAGGCCGCGCTTGTTTTCTTGCGAAGGGCGGCCGTGCGCCGCCCTTTTGCGTTTGGACGGATGCCATGTCCCACGACCATCAATATCCGCCGCTTTCGCCGTGGTCGACCGGCCTCGCCGGCCGCTGCCCGCGTTGCGGCGACGGAAAATTGTTCAAGGGGTTCATCGCGCTCGCCGAAAAATGCGAAGTCTGCGGCCTCGATCTCAAATTTGCGGATTCGGGCGACGGGCCGGCGATCTTCGTCATGTTGATCGCCGGCTTTCTGATCGTCGGCGCGGCGCTCTGGCTTGAGGTTTCCTACGAGCCTGCGATCTGGGTCTATGTCGCCGTCCTGCTGCCGCTCACATTGATTGTGTGCCTGGGCATGTTGCGTCCGTTGAAGGGCGTGCTGGTCGCGCTGCAATACGCCAACAAGGCCGAGCAGGGGCGGTTGGGGTCCTGACATGAGCGTCGCCCGCAAGGTCGCCGCGAGGAGCATCGTCGGCCCGGCGATCGCGGCGACGATCGCGTTCGGCCTTTTGTGCGGGCTGGGCGTCTGGCAGGTCGAGCGCCTGCACTGGAAGGAGGGCGTGCTCGCCCGCATCGACGCGCGTATTCATCAGCCGGCCGGGGCGCTTCCCCCCGAGGCTGCTTGGTCGTCGCTGAAATCAGACGATTACGACTACGCCCACGTTTCCGCACGCGGGCGCTTTGTGCCGGGCAGGGAAGCGCTGATCTTTCGCTCGGGCTCTCCCAATCGCGACGATCAGTCCGCCGGGCCCGGCTATCAGGTGCTCACGCCGTTGAAACTCGACACGGGCGGCGTCGTGCTGGTCGATCGAGGGTTCGCTCCGCTCGCCTGGAAAGACGACCCCGCGATCCGTACGCCGCCGCCGGATGGCGATGTCGAGGTGACGGGTCTGATGCGCCCGCCCGAAGGCCGCAATCTGTTCACGCCGGCCGACCAGCCCGCCGACAATCTCTGGTTCACGCGCGATCCCGCGGGCATGGCGAAAGAATTCGGGCTCGCAGCCGTCGCGCCCTTCACGATCGATCAGGATGCGGCGCCTGGCATGACCCGTTGGCCGCATCCCGGCGCGACCGAACTGAACATCCCGAACAATCACCTGTCCTACGCGCTGACCTGGTTCGGGCTGGCGGCGACGCTCGCGGTGTTTTTTGGCGTGTGGGTCGTGCGGGGACGGGATCCAGCGACTGTCATTCTCGACGAACGCGAAACGTTCGGTCGGGAATCCGGAACAAGAGACGCCGATTCGTGAGCCGGATTCCCGATTTGGCGGGAATGACATTCCCGCCGCGCGTCGTTTCCATGCTACACCCCGCCCCAACCGAAACGGGACCCGACACGTGCGTTACATCTCCACCCGCGGCGAGGCGCCAGCGCTGAACTTCGTCGATTGCGCGCTGGCGGGGCTCGCCGCCGACGGCGGCCTCTATCTGCCGGAAACCTATCCGCAGCTTCACGCATCGACCATCGCAGGGCTCGCCGGTCGCACCTATGCCGAAGCAGCCGAGACGATCATCGCGCCCTTCGTCGCGGAGTCGATTCCGCGTGAAGAGCTTTCGGCGATGATCGCCGACGCCTATCGCGGTTTCCGTCATGCGGCGGTGACGCCGCTGGTGCAGCTCTCGGACAATCTGTTCCTGCTGGAACTGTTTCACGGCCCGACGCTCGCCTTCAAGGACGTCGCGATGCAATTGCTGGGGCGCGTGATGAACCACGCGCTCAAGAGCCGCGGCAAACGCGCGACCGTCGTCGGCGCGACGTCCGGCGACACGGGCGCCGCGGCGATCGAGGCGTTTCGCGGGCTCGATCAGGTCGACGTCTTCATTCTCTATCCGCATGGCCGCGTGAGCGACGTGCAGCGCCGCCAGATGACGACGGTGGCGGATGAAAACATTCACGCCATCGCGCTCGAGGGCACGTTCGACGATGCGCAGGCGATCCTGAAATGCCTGTTCCGCGACGAGAAGTTTCGCGCCGACGCCGGCCTCACAGGCGTCAATTCGATCAACTGGGCGCGCGTGCTCGCGCAGATCGTCTATTATTTCACGAGCGCGGTCGCGCTCGGCGCGCCGCATCGGCCCGTCTCCTTTGCGGTGCCGACCGGCAATTTCGGCGACATACTCGCTGGCTATGTCGCGAAGAAAATGGGCCTGCCGATCGAGCGCCTCGTCATCGCCACCAACGAGAACGACATTCTCGCGCGTACGCTACATACCGGCCGTTACGAAGTGCGCGGCGTCAAGGCGACGCAATCGCCGTCGATGGACATTCAGGTCTCCTCCAATTTCGAGCGCCTCCTGTTCGACGCGCACGCTCGCGACGCGGCCGCCGTACGCAACCTGATGGCGCGCCTCGACCAGTCGAGAGCATTCGACATCGGCGCGGAAGCGCTCGCCAGGATTCGCGCGGAATTCGACGCCGAGAGCGTCAGTGAAGCGCAGACGAAAGCCGAGATTTCGCGCATCTACGAAAAAAGCGGCTACATTCTCGACCCGCACAGCGCCGTCGGCGTCGTCGCGGGCTTTCGCGCGTTGAAGAATCATGCGCACACCCCGATGATTGTCGCGGGCACCGCGCATCCCGCGAAATTCCCCGACGCGATCGAGGCTGCGACCGGCGTGCATCCGCCGCTGCCCGCGCATCTTGCCGGGATCATGCAGGCGAAGGAGCGTTTCGACGTCGTCGCGAACGACATCGGCGCTGTGGAAAAATTCATCCGCGCCCGCGCGCGCGCGACGGCCGGGAAATGAGCGTCCAGTCGACGACGCTGGCGTCCGGGCTGCGTATCGTCACCGACCGCAACGAGAGCGCCGGCACCGCTGCGCTCAACGTGCATGTCGCGGTCGGCTCGCGCAACGAGACGCTCGCCGAACATGGCCTTTCGCATCTTATCGAGCACATGGCGTTCAAGGGCACGCGCCGCCGCTCCGCGTTGCAGATCGCGGAGGAAATCGAATCCGCCGGCGGCGATCTGAACGCGGCGACCGCGACCGAACATACGGCCTATCAGGCGCGCGTCCTTCCCGAGGACGTCGCGCCGGCGCTCGACATTCTGGCCGACATTCTCGTCGATTCCGTTTTCGACGCCGAGGAACTCGAGCGCGAAAAGGACGTCATCCTGCAGGAGATCGCGGCGGTCGAAGATACGCCCGACGATCTCGTCTTCGAATATTTCGACGCTGCGGCTTTTCCCGATCAACCGATCGGGCGGCCAATTCTGGGCCGGCCGGAGAGCGTGAAGCGGATCGACCGCGCAGGAATCCGCGCCTACCTCGACCGCTTCTATGGCGCGAATACGCTGATCGTTTCGGCAGCCGGAGCCGTACGCCACGACGAAGTGGTCGCTGCGGCGGAAAGATTGTTCGCGGGTCTTCCGCAGGCGGCTGCGCCAAAGCCGACGCAGGCGCGCTACGCAGGCGGCGAGAAGCGTTCGAGGAAAAAAGCCGAACAGGCCAATATCGTCATCGGTTTCGAGAGCCTCTCGCACACGGATCCGGACACGTATGCGGCCCATGTCTTCTCGAACGCCGTCGGCGGCGGCATGGCCTCGCGGCTCTTCCAGGAGGTGCGCGAGAAACGCGGCCTCGCCTATTCGATCTACACGTTCAACTGGTCCTTCGCCGACACCGGTCTGTTCGGCCTCTCGGCCGCCGCAAGCCCGCGCGACGCGGAAGATTTGATGAAGGTCGCGCTCGATTGCGTGGCCGCCGCGCTCGACGATCTCGACGAGACGGAAGTCCGCCGCGCCCGGGCGCAGATGAAGGTCTCGCTGCTGACCGCGCTCGAATCCTCGCCCGCGCGCGCCGAGCAGATCGCCCGCCAGACCGAGGTGTTCGGCGGCGTGTTGGCGCGGGATGAGATCGTCAGACGGATCGACCGGCTGGACGTGAGGGCCGTGCGCGCTGCCGGACGTCGCCTTCTGTCGAGCGCGCCGAGCCTGGCGGTGGTCGGCCCCGCAAGCCGTTCGCTTTCGGTCGACCGGGTGGCGGAGCGCCTGCGGACCGGCTAGTTTGGCCACCTTGAATCGTTTCGGATTTTCGCCTGAATCGAGTTCCAGAAGGAGCCTATGGCCCTCTTCCGCCTGACGCCGGCCCGAGAAGCATCCACCTTCATCCGCGGCGATGGGGTTTTTCTTCGGCCCGCCAGAATGGACGATTTCGACGACTGGTCCGCCCTGCGCGACCATTCGCGCGATTTCCTGACGCCCTGGGAGCCGCTCTGGCCGGCGGACGATCTCACGCGCAGCGCCTTTCGTCGTCGCCTGAAGCGACAATCGGAAGAGATGGCCCGCGACGAAGCATTTCCGCTGCTCGTGTTCCGGGCGCGCGACAAGGCGCTGCTCGGGGGGCTGACGCTCGGCCAGATCCGGCGGGGCGTCGCCCAGACCGCCACGGTCGGCTACTGGATGGGCGTCGGCTTTGCGGGCCAGGGATATATGTCGCGGGCGCTGCGGGCCGCCGTTTCCTATTCCTTTTCGACCCTGCGGCTGCACCGGATCGAGGCCGCCTGCCTGCCGACCAACAATGCGTCGATCCGCGTGCTGGAGAGCGCCGGTTTTCGCCGGGAAGGGCTGGCGCGCTCCTATCTGCGCATCAACGGCCGCTGGCAGGACCATCTCCTGTTCGCGGTGCTGGAAAGCGACCCGCCGCCGACCAGGCTGAGGGTCGCCGCAGCGTCCGGACCGGGGTGACGCGGCTCGCCTTGCCCGCCGCGCGCTAAAGCTTTACCAGTCAAAGTTCCGACACGAATGGGGCGCAGGTCCCCCAACCATAACGGCCCAGGGCGGCGACGTCCCGAGAGAGAATGTTCGTGCGATTTTTCCGGTCCATTCTGGCCGTTCTTCTGCTTGTAGCCGCCAACGTCCCGGCGTTCGCCGTCGAGTCCATTCGCGTGCCGCTGGATTCGCAGGCGATCGACCTCACGCATGCGGTCGAGTCCTATTCTTCGCAAGGCGATCGCCTGCAGGTGTCCACCGCGCCGGGCGCCGACGGCATCGTTCGCCGCATCGAGGTCCGCGCCAAGAACGAGAACACGCGCCCGTCCTGGATCGTGTTCGCGCTCACCAACGACACGGACGAACAGATCGAGCGCCTGCTCGTCGCGCCGCACTTCCGCCTCGTCGGTTCGGGCGTCATCTGGCCCGATCTCGGCGCGACGCGGATCGCGGCGATCACGGCGAGCCAGGGCTTTCCGCCGGACCGCGAGGAAAGCGCGGATTCCGACGTGTTTCGCGTCACCCTCGACCCCGGCACCACCGTCACCTATGTCGCCGAGCTCAAGACGCCGAACCTGCCGCAGCTCTATCTCTGGGATCCGGACGCCTACAAGGATCGCCTGACGAACCTGACGCTCTACAAGGGCATCGTCATCGGCATCGCCGGGCTGCTCGCGCTCTTCCTGACGATCGTCGTCGTCGTGAAGGGCGCTGTCATCTTTCCCGCCGCGGCGGCGCTCGCCTGGGCGGTGCTCGCCTATGTCTGCATAGATTTCGGCTTCTGGTCGCGTATCTTCGGCGTGACCGCCGACGGCGATCGCATCTGGCGCGCGTCGGCCGAGACGATTCTCTCGGCGACGCTCGTCGTTTTCCTGTTCGCCTATCTCAATCTCAACCGATGGCACGTGCGCGCCTCGCACGTGGTCATTCTCTGGGTCGTGTTCCTGCTCGCGCTCGTCGGCCTCGCCGCCTACGACGCGCCAGTAGCGGCGGGCGTCGCGCATATTTCGCTGGCGACCGTCGCCGCGGCCGGCTTCCTGCTCGTCGTCTATTTGGCGACCCATGGCTACGAGCGGGCGGTCATGCTGATCCCGACCTGGCTGCTGATGCTCGCCTGGGTGATCGCCGCCGGTTTCGCGGTGAGCGGCGCGATCAGCAACGATATTGTCGAGCCGACCTTGATCGGCGGCCTTGTCCTCATCGTCATGCTGATCGGCTTCACGGTCATGCAGAACGCCTTCGCAGCCGGCGGCCTCGCGGCGGGCGCGATCTCCGATGTCGAACGCAAGGCGCTCGCGGTGACCGGCGCGAGCGACGTGATCTTCGATTGGGACGTGCCGTCGGACCACATCTACGTCAGTCCGGAAGTCGAGGCGCATCTCGGGCTCGAACGCGGGGACCTGGAGGGGCCCGCGTCCGCTTGGCTCGAAATTCTGCATCCGTTCGAACGAGACCGCTATCGCGCCTGTCTCGACACGCTGCTGGAGCAGCGCCGCGGCCGCATCAACGAGGAGTTCCGTCTGCGCGCGAGCGACGGACATTACCTCTGGTATCGCCTGCGGTGTCGGCCGGTAGTCGGCCCCGACGGCGAGGTCGTGCGTATCGTCGGCACGCTCGTCGACGTGACGGACGAACGCATGGCGCAGGAGCGCCTGCTGCACGATGCGGTGCACGACAACCTGACCGGCTTGCCGAACCGCGAATTGTTCTTCGACCGGCTGGAAACGGCGCTCGCCGGCGCGCGCAACGAGAACGCGCGCCCGACCGTGCTCTGCGTTGACCTCGATCGCTTCAAGCAGATCAACGAAGGCGTCGGCCTCTCGACAGGCGATTCCATCCTGCTGACGGCTGCGCGGCGGATGTCGCGCCTTCTTCAGCCGCTCGATACGCTCGCGCGCATCTCCGGCGACACATTCGCCATCATCGTCGTCTCCGAGACCAATCCCGAACATGTCGTGCAGCTTGCCGAGGCGATCCGTCGCGCGCTCGCGACGCCCGTGAGCTTCGCGGATCGCGAGATCGCGCTATCGGCCTCGGTCGGCATCGCGCTTTATGATCCTCAAATGCACGCCAAGCGCGAAGACATGCTGAAGGACGCCGAGATCGCGATGCGTTTCGCCAAGCGCGTCGGAGGAAATCGCATCGAGGTGTTTCGCCCGGGCATGCGCGCCCAGCGTTCGGATCGACTCGCGCTCGAGGCCGACCTGCGGCGCGCGCTCTCGCGCGGCGAGATCAAGGTCTATTTCCAGCCGATCGTACGTCTGGAAGACCGCACGGTCGCAGGCTTCGAGGCGTTGCTGCGCTGGGATCACCCGCGGCTCGGCCGGCTCGGTCCGGACGTGTTCATTCCGATCGCGGAAGAAACCGGCGTCATTGTCGAACTCGGCGTCTTCGTCCTCGAGAAGACGGCGCGCGAATTGTCGGCCTGGCAGAAGGCGCTCGACGTCGACCCGCCGATCTTCGCCTCCGTCAACGTCTCGTCGCGTCAATTGCTGCGGCACGATCTCCTGCAGGACGTGAAGAACGCGCTCGCGCGCTCCGACGTGCGGCCGGGTACGCTGAAACTGGAGATCACCGAAAGTCTGGTGATGGAAAATCCGGAATACGCCGCCCAGATGCTCACGCGCATCAAGGCGCTCGGCGCCGGCCTTTCGCTCGACGACTTCGGCACCGGCTATTCCTCGCTCGCCTATCTTCAGCGCTTCCCGTTCGACACGATCAAGATCGACCGCTCCTTCGTACAGCAGAACAACGCCGCGCAGCGCACGGTGATTCTGCGCTCGATCATCGGCCTTGCGCACGACCTCAACATGGAAGTCGTCGCCGAAGGCGCAGAAACGGAATCCGACGCGATCGAGCTCTATCAGCTCGGTTGCGAATTCGCCCAGGGCTATGCATTCGGCCATCCGATCAGCGCGCTCGAGGCGCGCAAACTGGTCGGCGCGGCCACGGAGGCGGCATGATCGACCGTCGTCTCTTGCTCGCGGGCCTCGTCGTCAGCGCCGGCGTCGGCGCGCGCGCGGACGAAATTCCGGGCGACGACGGCAAGCCCGCGCCGACCTGGCGCCTGCCGTCCGAAATCTCGCTCGATTTGCCGGGAACGATCGTGGCCGGGTCGCCGCGGCCCGACGCGATCCTCGTCGAATTCTTCGACTACAATTGCCCGTGGTGCCGGAAGTCCGCGCCCGATCTCGAACGCATGGTTTCGAAGGACAGGAATTTCAGCCTGCATCTCATCCAGAATGCGGTGCTCTCGCTCGGCAGCGTTCAGGCGGCGAAGGTCGCGCTCGCTGTCCGCGCCGCGACGGACGACGCGACCGCCTGGCGCTTCCATCGCGCGTTGATCGCGCGGCGCGGGCAGGTGAGCGGGCAGGAGGCGCTCGCCGAGGCGCGCAATCTCAAGCTCGATGCCGCCGCGATCGAAGCGAAGGCGGATTCCGATGAGATCACGCTGCAAGTTCGCAAGCACAGCGGCGTCTCGCGCGCGCTCGGCATGGAAGCGACGCCGTCGTTTGCGATCGACGGCATGGGAATCGGCGGCTGGCCGGGCGTCAGGACGATCCAGCGCATCGTCGGAAACGTGCGCGCCTGCGACGCGATTTCCTGCTAGCGCGCAAATGGCCCGCTACGACTTCACCGCCACACGGCTTTTCGTAGCCGACGACCTTCGCGCCGACGCGCGCGTGTCCGTTGCGGACGGACAGGCGAACCTCCTCGTCAACGTACTGCGCCTGAAGGCCGGGGACGGGCTACTCCTCTTCAACGGGCGCGACGGCGAATGGCGCGCCGAGATCATCGAAACGAGAAAGCGCGCGGCGCTCTTGCGTCTCGTCGAGCGTACGCGCGCTCAGGAAGGCGGCCCGGACATCGACTATTGCTTCGCGCCTCTGAAACACGCCCGGCTCGATTACGTCGTGCAGAAAGCTGTGGAAATGGGCGCGGCGCGGCTGCGGCCGGTCCTCACGCGCAGGACGCAGGTCTCGCGCCTCAATCTCGATCGGATGCGCGCCAACGCGATCGAGGCGGCCGAGCAATGCGGCATATTGCGCGTACCGGAAATCGCGGCCGAAACTTCGCTCGAGAAGATGATCGCCGCTTGGCCGGCCGACCGGCTGCTCGTCTTTTGCGACGAGGGCGCGGAGATCGCCGACCCGATCGCGGCCTTGCGGACGCAATCCGGAGGCGTCGGGAAAGCCGCTCTGCTGATCGGCCCCGAAGGCGGATTCGAGGAGAAGGAGCGCGCGCTCGTCCTGTCGGCGCCCCGAGTCCTGCGCTTGTCTCTGGGTCCGCGCATTCTGCGCGCCGATACGGCGGCTGTTGCAGGAATGACGCTTGTACAGTCCGTTTTTGGGGATTGGCCCGGTTTGGAGCGATCGGACACGATCTCGCCATGATGTTTGCGTCAAACATCAAGCCGTGTATGACGCGTAACCCGCAATCAGGTAAGGGCGACAGAGCCGATATGCGAATTGCCGGAGACGACTCCCATCGACGCGCGCAGGCGGGCCTGCGCCTCTGGAGCGTATCCCTGCTTGCCGTTTCTGCATTCGTCGCCAGCGCCCAGGCGGGCGATCGTCCAAGCGGCCGCGATCCCCGCTGCATCGCCGCGGGAGAGGGCCTGTCTGCGATCGAAGGCGTCGACGGATGTTTCCGTCCTGGCACCCACGTTCGCGTAGAGCGGCAGGTCATGCAGGGCGTCGCGCGCATGAATGGCGCGCTTCCCTATTCGTCCGACGGCGCCGCGCCTGCCGCGCTGCGGTCCGACGACGGCACGACGCGGCTGCGCATGCGGCCGCTGCCGGGCGACGTCTTCGCGCGTTAATTTTTCCTTAAAAGACGCATTCCTCGAAGGCCGGCAGAACGCTGCCGCCCCACGCACGCGCGTACCGGTCGAGCAGCTCGGCGGCGCGCGGCCGCCCGCTCGCTGCGATCTCGTCGAGCGGCGCGAGATAGCGTGTTTCGTCGCCGCCGTGCGCGTCCTTGCGCGCGCGCCGCGCCAGGCCCTTGCGGGCGATCGCGAGAATATCGACGCCGAGCGCGGCCAGCGTGCGGCCGCGGATTTTCGTCGCAAGCGCCAACCGCGGAACCTCGTCGCGCATTTTCTGTCGTTCCTCGGCGCTCCAGTCCTTCACGACCGCCCAGGCTTCGTCGAGCGCCACGTCGTCGTAGAGCAGGCCCACGAAGAAGGCCGCCATCGCCGAAATATGGTTGCGCGGCCCGACATCGCAGCCGCGCATTTCGAGGTATCGCTTGAGGCGCACCTCCGGAAAGATCGTCGACAGGTGGTTCGCCCAGTCCGCCATTGTCGCGCGCTCGCCCGGCAATTGCGGCAGGCGGCCGTCGAGCAGGTCGCGGAAACTCGCTCCGGCGACGTCGTGGTAATGATCCCCCCGCTTGACGAAATACATGGGCACGTCGAGCGCGTAATCGACGTAGCGCTCGAAGCCCATGCCGTCTTCGAAAACGAAAGGCAGCATGCCGGCCCGCGCGTTGTCGGTGTCGCGCCAGATTTCGGACCGCATCGACAGCATGCCGTTCGGCTTCCCGTCGGTGAACGGCGAATTGGCGAAGAGCGCGGTCGCCAGCGGTTGCAGGGCAAGCGAGACGCGGAACTTCTTCACCATGTCCGCTTCGCTCGAAAAATCGAGGTTCACCTGCACGGTCGAGGTGCGGAACATCATGTCCAGGCCGCGCGAGCCGACCTTCGGCATGTAGGCCATCATGATCCCGTAGCGCTGCTTCGGCATGACAGGCGTCTGCGCGCGCGTCCACAACGGACTCATTCCCAGATCCAGGAAGCCTATGTCGGAGGGCGCGGCGATCGCTTTCGTATCGGCGATGTGCCGATCGAATTCCGCCTCGACCGCGTGGATGTCCTCGAGCGGCGCGCCGGACAGCTCGAACTGGCCGCCGGGTTCGAGCGAGATCGCGCCGCCGCCTGTCTCGTCGTACAGGCCGATGATCGCCGCGCCGTCCGTGATCGGCGCCCAGCCGAGCTTTCGCTCCAGCCCAATCAGCAGCGCCGCTATGCCGTTCCCGCCGTCCGCGCGCCCCTTGTAGGGCACGGGCGCGTTGTCGGCGCGATAGAAGGGCACTTTCTCGTGCTCGGCGCCGATTCTGAATCGCTCGGGGCCCTTGCAACCTTCTTCGAACCAGGCGACCAGCTCGTCGCGCGACGAAACGCTGGTCGTGTCGGTTACATCGCGGGCCATGCAATTCCTTAACGCTGGTCGTCGAACGGCCCGTCGCCGGAAGCGTCCGCAGCCTAGATAATCGGCAGAGCGGTCATACGCAATCTGCCTGCGCGAGCGCGCCGACCCGCCCCGATCACGCCTGCGAGAGGTCCAATTCGGCCCCGCGCCCTTGATCGACGGGTGGAAGGCGGTCATTTAGGGGGCTCCGGCCCCCGGCCGCCGACAACCGGTTTCTCCGCGAATGAACGTTCATACCGATCCAAAGGCCAAGACAGCGCTGAAAATCGTCCTCTGCGCGCCCCGCGGCTTCTGCGCCGGCGTCGTTCGCGCGATCGAGGCCGTGGAACGCGCGATCGACCGCTACGGCCCTCCGGTCTACGTCCGCCACGAGATCGTCCACAACCGCTACGTGGTCGAGAGCCTGAAGGCCAAGGGGGCGATCTTCGTCGAGGAGCTCGACGAAATTCCCGATACGGTGGCGCCGGTGATTTTTTCGGCCCATGGCGTTCCGAAGTCGGTTCCGGCCGAAGCGGCCGCCCGCAAGTTTTTCGCGATCGACGCCACCTGCCCGCTTGTGACGAAAGTCCATCGCGAGGCGGAAATCCATCATCGGCGCGGTCGCGTGGTTCTCTTGATCGGCCATGCCGGCCATCCCGAGGTCGTCGGCACCATGGGCCAATTGCCGGCGGGCGCCGTCAGGCTCGTCCAGACGGTCGAAGACATCGCCACGCTCGGCGACATCGACGAGAACAATCTCGCCTTCGTCACGCAAACGACTCTTTCGCTCGACGACACGGCCGGGATCGTGGACGCATTGCGCAAGCGCTTCCCGGCGATCATCGGGCCGCACAAGCAGGACATCTGCTACGCCACGACGAACAGGCAGGAAGCGGTGAAAGCGATCGCATCGAACGTCGATGCGGTCATCGTCGTAGGATCCCCCAATTCTTCGAACTCGCAGCGCCTGCGCGAGGTCGCCGAGCGCTCGGGCTGCCCGAACGCGCGCCTCGTCGACGGGCGCAAGGATCTCGACTGGTCGCTCTACGACAACGTGCGCTCGATCGCGATCACGGCGGGCGCCTCTGCGCCGGAAGTGCTCGTCAACGACGTGATCGACGCCTTCGGCGAAAAATTCGACGTTACGATCGAAACGGTTTCGACCGGCGCGGAAAACGTGTTCTTCCCGCTGCCGCGCGAATTGCGCGACGGAGCCTGACGCTCAGGTCCAGAAAAGCAGCACGACGCCGGCGATCATGATCGCCATGCCGGCCAGCTCGCGCGCGCTCGTCGTCTGCTGAAAAATGCGCTTCGTAACGATTTGCGCGAAGATCATCTCGATCAGCGCCAGCGTCCGCACGCGCGCGGCGGTGTCGATCGCAAAGGCCAGGAACCAGAATTGCGAGGCCAGCGCCCCCATGAAACCCGCCAGCAGCGAGGGGCGCCAGGCTGCGAGGATTGCGGCGAGCCCTCTGCGGTTCGCAAGCGACATGCCGACGACGATAAGCAGGCTTTGCAGGGCGAGCGCGAGCGCGAGGATCGTCGAAGCGCCGATCACGAAATTCGGCGCGCCCAGCGCGAGTATCCCCGCGCGATAGCCGATCGCGGACAGGGCGAACAGCGCGGCGGACACGAGACCGTAGATCGCCGGGCGCCACCCTGGGCCGTTGGCCGGTTCCGAGGCCCGCTTCGGCCACGACATCACCATGACGCCGATTGTCGCGATTGCGATCGCGGCGGCGAGACCGGATGTGATCCGGTCGCCGAGAAAGAAAAGTCCGAACAGGGCGACCTGAACCGGCTCGGTCTTCGTATAGGCGATCGCGACGACGAAGGACTTTTCCTTCATGGCTGCGAGCATCAGTCCGGTCGCGGCGATCTGGCAGATCGCGCCGACCAGCGTCCAGACGAAAGCCGCTGCGCCTGGCATTGGCGGTCGCAGCCCGCTCGCTGTCGAGACGAGCGCGAGAAAGACCAGCGCGAAGGGAAGGCCGTACAGAAACCTGACGAACGTCGCGCCCGAGGTTCCCAGCGTCGCGATCAGGTCGCGTTGCATGGCGTTGCGCGCGGTTTGCGCGCCGGCGGCGGCGATCGTGAACACGATCCAGAGCCAGCCCGGTACTGCCGACATTGCCTTCGTGACCTCGTTTGACGGGGCGTGACCGCCTCGCTAACACGAGAAGCGCCCGGACCGCGAGCCCGCCGAAACCACACTATGGCCGTCTACACCGATGTCTCCGGCGATGACCTCGCCCAATTCCTCGCCGATTACGATCTCGGCGCGATGCTGTCCTTGAAGGGCATTGCGGAGGGCGTCGAGAACACGAATTACATGCTTCATACCGAGCGCGGCTTCTTCTTCCTGACGCTCTATGAAAAGCGCACGAAGGAAAGCGACCTGCCGTTCTTCCTCGGCCTGATGGAGCATCTGGCCGCCCGCGGCCTCAATTGCCCGCAGCCCGTGAAGAACCGCGACGGCGTGGCGCTCGGCCGCCTGTCAGGCCGTGCCGCGGCCATCGTCACGTTTCTGGACGGCGTTTGGCCGCGCCGACAGACGGCCGCTCATTGCGCGGCGCTCGGCGAGGCGGATGCGATCCTTCACATTGCGGGCGGGGACTTCGCGCTCGAGCGTCCGAATGCGCTGTCGATCGATTCGTGGCGACCGCTGTTCGACAGTGCGGCAGGACGCGCCGACAGCGTGCAGCCGGGCCTGTCCGGCCTGATCGAAAGCGAACTGGCGTTTCTGGAGAAGAACTGGCCGCGCGGCCTTCCGGAAGGCGTCATCCACGCCGATCTCTTTCCCGACAATGTCTTCTTTCTCGGCGACAAACTGTCCGGTCTGATCGACTTCTATTTCGCCTGCAACGACGCGCTCGCCTACGATCTGGCCATCTGCGTCAACGCCTGGTGCTTCGAGCAGGACGCCTCGTTCAACGTCACCAAGGGCAGGGCGATGATCGAGAACTATCGCCGCAGGCGGCCGCTCGGGCGCGACGAGATCGAGGCGTTCCCGATCCTCGCCCGCGGGGCTGCGCTGCGCTTCCTGCTGACGCGGCTCGTCGACTGGCTGAACGTGCCGGCGGGCGCGCTCGTGCGGCCGAAGGACCCGCTCGAATATTTCCGCAAGCTGCGGTTTCACCGGCAGGCGGCGAGCATCCGCGACTACGGCGCCGACGCGTGAGCGGCGTGCCGAAACGCGTGGAGATCTGGACGGACGGCGCCTGCTCCGGCAATCCGGGCCCCGGCGGCTGGGGCGCGATCCTCACGTTCAACGGCGTCGAGAAGGAAATTTCCGGCGGCGAGCAGATGACCACCAACAACCGCATGGAGCTGATGGCGGCGATTCAGGCGCTCGAAGCGCTCACGCGCGCCTGCGCCATCGATCTGCACACCGATTCCAAATATCTGCGCGACGGCGTGACGGGCTGGATTCACAATTGGAAGAAGCGCGGCTGGAAGACGGCCGACAAGAAGCCGGTGAAGAACGTCGAACTCTGGCAGCGGCTCGACGCGGCCGCCGATCGCCACGACGTCACCTGGAAATGGGTGAAAGGCCACGCGGACGACGAGATGAACGAGCGCGCCGACGAACTGGCGCGCAAGGGCATGGCGCCTTTTCTGAAACGGAAATGAAATGAGCGCTCGCGCTGCGGATTTCGCAGCGCGAGCGCTCATGCAGCGCGCGTTACAGCGTTTCGAGAATCTTCTTCGCGCCCGAGGCTTCCGCCGTGCCCGGCGTCTCCTCGATGTTGAGCGCGCGCACGACGCCGTCGTCGACGATCATCGAGAAGCGCTTGGTGCGCATGCCCATGCCGCGCGCGCTCATGTCGAGGTCGAGGCCCGTGGCCTTCGCGAAGGCGGCGCTGCCATCGGCCAGGAAGCTGATCTTGCCGTCGCCCTTCGTATCCTTCGCCCAGGCGTTCATCACGAACACGTCGTTGGTGGACACGACCGCGATATCGTCGACGCCCTTGGCCTTGATCGCCTTCTCGTTCTCGATGAAACCGGGCAGGTGGTTGCGGTGGCAGGTCGGCGTGAATGCGCCGGGCACGCCGAACAGCACGACCTTCTTGCCCTTGAACAAATCGTCGGTCGTCTTCGGCGCCGGGCCGTCGGCCGTCATGACGGTGAACGTGGCCTGCGGCAGGCGATCTCCAACCTTGATCATTCGTCTACTCCAATTTCTGAGAAATTCGGGGCGGCTGAGCGCCGCCGCCGCCAAACTAGGGCTTGTGGCCGGCGGCGTCGAGACCGACCTCGAATTCGATCGCCCCTGCCGCGGTCGGCATGGTCAGGCGAACGGGCACGAGGCCCGGGGCGGCCTGCGTCGCCTCGGCCATGGTCAGCCGGAACGCGCCGTCCGGCTCCTTGCCGGTTTCGAAGAAATATCCGTCGGGCGCCTCGGCGAAGAGATCGCTTGCGCCCGCCGCTTTCGGCTCCACGCGCCACGTCGGTTTCGGCGCGCCGGCGACCGGCGTGATCTTCGCAGCGTCGGCGGCGGCCGCGGCCTTCGGCGTTGCGGCGAGGGCGGCGGCGACCAGCGGCGCGTCGGGGCCCGCTTTCCCGTCCGGGGCGAATGTGAGGCTGGCGTCTGCGTGCATGGGTATGCAGATCTTTTCGCAGGCGGCGTAGTCCATCCTCAGATCGGCCGAGACGGGCTTTCCCGGATCGGCGGGCGTGATCGTCACGGGATAGGCGACCTGCCCGGTGTAGCCGAACACATCTTCGCCCGCCTCGGTGATTCGCTTCGGCGCTGGCATGGCGACGACCGCCTTCGCGACATTCTGCGACCCCTTCCAGTCGAAGGTCGGCGGTACGCCGGCGTCGCCGGGGTTGCGCCAATAGGTCAGCGTATCCGGCGCCAGGTCGATGACGATCGCGGCCCGATAGACGCCGCCTGCGAGGTCGCCGGCCGCGACGAACCGGACGTGCGCCTTGTCGGAGACGGTCTGCGCCGCGGCGCCAGACGCCGCGAGCAGGCTCGCCAGAAGGATGAAGCTGCGTTTCACGTGCGCTCCGAGATCAGGTTAGCCGGGACTATCGGCGCTTCGGCCTAATGGCCAGTGAACTTGTCGTGAGCATGGCGCGCCTCCTTGGCGCCGCAAGGCTCGGACACTACGTTCAACGGCATGAGCGTTCGCATTTCCAGGCAAAGCGGCGGCGGTGGGGCCTTTCTCGACGGCCAGATGCTGGTCGCCATGCCGTCCATGCCGGACGAGCGATTCGTGCGCTCGGTGATCTACATGTGCGCCCATTCCGCCGAAGGCGCGATGGGCATCGTCATCAACCACAAGGCGCCCAAGGTGACGTTCGCCGATCTCCTGGTTCAGCTCGACGTCATACCCGCGAACGAGGCGATTCTCCTCAAGCCCGAGGTCGGCGCGGTGCAGATCCTCAGGGGCGGCCCGATGGAGGCGGAGCGCGGCTTCGTGCTGCATTCCTCGGATTTCAGCGCCGGCGAACAGACGGTGTCGATCGACAAGGGCGTGAGCCTGACGGCGACGCTCGACATCTTGCGCGCGATCGCGAAGGGCGACGGCCCCAACCGCGCCGCGCTCGCGCTCGGTTATGCGAGCTGGGGCCCCGGTCAGCTCGAAAACGAGATCGCGCACAACGGCTGGATCACCGGCCCGATCGACCCCGCGCTGATCTTCGACGCCGAGCATGACCGCAAGTACGACCGCGCGCTCCGCTCGATCGGGATCGATCCGGCGTTTCTGGCCGGCGAGGCCGGCCACGCGTAGAAGTCCCTCATGCCGGGAACGCGGCGACCGCCGCCGTCTCGAAGCATAGCGCTTGCGGCCATCCTTCGAGACGCATCGCTGCGCGCTGCCCCTCGGGATCAGTCTTTCAAGGCTTCAGAACGATCCGTCCGACGACCTTGCCGGCGCGCAGATCGTTGAGGGATGCGTCCGCCTCGTCGAGCGGGCGTTCGATGGTCGGCACGCGCGGGACGCCGCCCTTGGCCACGAGCGCCATCAATTCCTTCAGCTCTTCCAGATTGCCGACGTAAGAGCCCTGCAAGGTCATCGCGCGCTGCGGGATCGTGGGCGTCGGCACGGTCACCTCGCCGCCCATCAGGCCGACGACGATCACGCGCCCGCCGCGCGCCATCACGTCGAGGCCGAGTTGCACGGTCGCGCCTGCGCCGACGAGATCGATCACGGCGGCCGCGCCGGCGCCGCCCGGCGTTTTCGCGCGAATTTGCGCGACCGCGTCGGGAGCCTTGGGATCGACGACGGCGCGCGCGCCGGCCTTCATCGCCGCCTCGCGTTTTGCGGGATCGATGTCGACGACGATCGCGCCGTGCGCATCCATCGCTTTCATCAGCGTCAGGCACATCAGGCCGAGGCCGCCGGCGCCGATCACGACGATCGGTTCGCGCATGAGCGTCTTCGTCCCGATCTTGTTGAGCGCGCTGTAGGTGGTGAGCCCCGAGCAGGCGTAGGGCGCGGCGGCGCTCGTATCCATGTCGCCGATCGGCAGGCAGTAGCGCGCGTGCGGCACGAGCACATGCGTCGCATATCCGCCGCCGCGAAAAATGCCGAGAAAGCGCGATTGCAGGCAGAGATTCTCGTCGCCGCGCGCGCAGACCGCGCATTTGCCGCAGCCGATCCACGGGAAGACCACGACGCGTTCGCCGGCTTTCACGGGCGCGCTGTCGGGGCCGGCCGAGACGATTTCGCCGGCGATCTCGTGGCCCATGGTGAGCGGCAGTTTCACGCCGCGGTCGCCCATGTTGAGCTTCTTGCCCGAGCCGAGATCGTAGAAACCCTCGCAGATATGGATGTCCGAATGGCAGACCCCGGCCGCGGTGATCTTCACCAGCACTTCCTCGCCCTGCGGCCGCGGCGTCGGCCGCTCGGAAAGTTGGAGCGGACCGTCGAACACGGTGACGTCGTATGAACGCATGTCGTTTCCTCCTGATCCGAGACTAGCAGGCTGAGCGGAAACAGAAACTGCCGGAGCGGGAATTTCGAAATCGCCGGTTCCCGACAAATCCGGGCGCCGCGCGACAGATTTCGTTCAGGCGCCGTTCATCGGCGACGAAAGACGATCCGCGCCGGTCATTATCGGAGGATTTCATGCGCAATCTGATTTTTGCCGTCGCCGCCGCCGCAAGTCTCGCCGCCGCCGCGTTCGCCGAGCCTGCGGCCGCTGCCCCGATAGCCGGTCAGCGCGCGGTCGCCGCGAGCGCGGCCGACATGCTGCCGACGGACGTCGTGCGCTATCGCCATCGCTATTTCGCGCCGCGCCGTCACCGGCCGCATGTCGTCTACCGGACCGTCTATCGCACGCGCTACGTCTATCTGCGCGCGCACGCGCATCGCAGACATTTCGTGCGCCGCCATCGTCACCGCTATTATGTCGGCGGCTACGCCGCGCCGATCTATGATTACGGTCCGACCTATGTCGCGCCGCTGGTCTATCCGCAGACCTATTATTATGGCGGACCGGCCTATGTCGGCGGCGGCTTCGGTTACGGCGGATATGGCGGCTTCCGGCACGGCGGATATGGCGGCTTCCGGCACGGCGGATTCGGCGGCGGGCGTTTTCACCGCCATTGACCGGCGATCGCGATGCCAACAAAAAAGGCGCGGGCATAAACCCGCGCCTTTTTTCATTTGTACCGTTCGAAAACTATTCCGCCGCTTCCAGGAAGCGCTCGGCCTGCGCGAGGTCGACGGAGACGAGCTGGCTGACGCCGCGCTCGGCCATTGTCACGCCGAACAGCCGGTCCATGCGCGCCATGGTGATCGGGTTGTGCGTGATCGTCACGAAGCGCGTGTCGGTCTTCTTGCGCATTTCCTCGAGCAGATCGCAGAAGCGTTCGACGTTGGAGTCGTCGAGCGGCGCGTCCACTTCGTCCAGCACGCAGATCGGCGAGGGATTGGTGAGGAAGACGGCGAAGATGAGGCTCATCGCTGTGAGCGCCTGCTCGCCGCCGGACAGGAGCGTCATCGTCTGCGGCTTCTTGCCGGGCGGGCGGGCGAGGATTTCGAGGCCCGCTTCCAGCGGATCGTCGCTCTCGACGAGTTGCAGCTCCGCCGTGCCGCCGCCGAACAGGCTCGTGAACAATTCCTTGAAGTGATTGTTGACGACGTTGAAGGCGGCGAGCAGGCGCTCGCGTCCCTCGCGGTTGAGATTGCCGATCGCGCCGCGCAACTTGCGGATTGCTTCGGTCAGGTCGTCGCGTTCGACGACCATGCGCTCGTGCTGCGTCTCGATCTCGGCGAGTTCGTCGTCGGCGCGCAGGTTGACCGCGCCGAGCCGCTCGCGGTCGCTCTTCAGGCGTTCGAGCTTTTCGGCGACCTCCTGCGCGTCCGGCAGATCGGCGCCCGCAGACACGCCCGCGAGTTCGGCGAGCTTGTCCGGCCCGCATTCGAGTTCGGTCTCGATCGTGCGCAGAATGTCGGCGAGCCGTTGCCGCATCGCCTCGACGCGCGATTCCGACCGCGCCTTTTCCTCGCGCGCCGCCGACATGGCGTCGATCGTCGCACGGGCGATGCGGTCTGCGTCCGCAAGGCCGGTCTCGGCCGAGGCGCGCGCGTCGGAAGCTTCCTTGCGCGCCGATTCCGCAGTCTCCATTTCGTTCATCAGCGCGCGGCGCTTGGCGAGAAATTCGTCCGGCGCCTCGGCCAGCGTCTGCGCTTCCTGCTCGGCCTCTTCGCGACGCGCGTCGAAATCGGCGATCTGGTCGGCCGCGCTTTCGCGCCGTTCGATCCAGGAGCGCCGCTCGCTTGCGATCGAGGCGCGCCGGCGCGCGCGCTGTTCGGCTTCGCGAGTCATCGCCTGCATTTCGGCGCGCGCTTCGGCGGCCGCGGCGCGGTCCTGCGCCGCATGCGCGCGCGCGTGGTCGAGTTCGCCGGCGAGCGAAGCCGGCTCGTCGATCTCGTCAAGCAATTGCTCGGCCTGGCGCTGGCGCTGGCGCGCCTCGTCGCGATTGGCGAGCGCGGCGGCCTTGGCTTCCTGCAAGGCCGACAGCCGGGTCGCGGAGGCCGCGCGGCGCTTTTCCGCCGCCATGTGCCGTTCCCGCGTCTCGTCCGCCGTGCGCTGCGCGGCGCGATGGGCGGCGCGGGCGTCGGATTCGGCTTGCGCGGCGGCGCGCAGCGTCAGCGCGGATTGCTCGGCCTGCGCGCGCAAGTCTTCTGCCTCGCGCCGCGCGACGTCGGCTTCCTTCGTCAATTCGCCGAGCCGGTTCTTTTCCGCAAGCCGGCGCGCGGCGGGCGTCGGCGCTTCGGCGCCCTGCGTGAAACCGTCCCAGCGCCACAAATCGCCTTCGCGCGACACCAGCCGCTGGCCGGGCTTGAGCAGGCCGCGCAGGCGCGGGCCCTCTTCGCGCAACACGACGCCGATCTGCGCCAGACGCCGCGTCAGCGCCGGCGGCGCCTCGACGAGTTGCGACAGCGGCTGCACGCCGGGCGGCAGGGCGGGATCGGCGGAAGCGTCGGTGGCGGCCCAATGGGCGGGCGCGGACGTGTTCGTAGAGGCGTCGAGGTCGTCGCCGAGCGCGGCGCCGATCGCTGCCTCGTAGCCCTTGGCGACCGACATTTCCTCGACCACGGGCGGCCACAGGCCGCCGGAATTCGAATCGAGCAGCTTCGACAGCGTGCGCACTTCGGTTTCGAGGCGCTGCGCCTTGCGGTCGGCCTCGGTCAGCGGGCCGCGCAGCGCCGATTCGGCCTCGCGGGCGGCGGCGTGCGCGTCTTCTGCGCCGAGCGCGCGCTCCTCGGCCGCCTGCGCTTCCATCAGCAGGTTTTCGAGCGCCTCGGCGAGCGCGATCGCCTCGTCCTCGCCGGAGCCGCTCGCGGCGATCATGGCGAATTCTGTTTCGAGCCGCGTGATCTCGGCTTCGAACCGCGCAAGACGTTGCGTCTCGTCGCGCACGCTCGATTCGGCCGCCGCGCGACGGGCGGAGGCGTCGGCGAGCAAGGCCTGCGCCTCGGCGAGTTTCTGCTCGGTTTCGGCGAGCTTCTCCTCCGCGGCATGGGCGCGTGCGGCGGTCTCGGCGCGCAGGTCCGATTCTGATTCGTTCAGTTCGGCGAGTTCGCGGTCTTCCTCTTCGAGTCGCGCGATCGACTGATTCGCATCCTCGATGAGCGCCTTTTCGCGTTCGAGGTCGCGCCCGATCTGCACGACGCGCCGCGCGATTTCGGCAGCGCGCTCCTCGGCGCGCTTTTCTTCCTGCTCGAGCGTCTCGCGCGCCAGAACGATGCGCTGGAGCGCGGCGCCCGCGCGCGCCTCGGCGTCGCGCAAGGCGGGCAGGCCGTGCGCCGCGATCGCCTGCAGGCGCGCGGCCTCGGCCTGCTGCGTGGTGCGTTCGGCGACTTCGCGCACATCCGCCTCGAGCTTCCGCTCGGCGTCCGCGAGCCCGTGCGACGCCTCGCGATGCATCGACAGCGCCGACAGCGCCTCGTAGCGGCGGATGTCGGACGCGAGCGACTTGTAGCGCGAGGCCTGCCGAGCCTGCCGTTTCAGCGAATCGATCTGCGCGTCGACCTGCTTCATCACGTCTTCGAGGCGCGTGAGGTTTTCTTCCGCGCCCTTCAGGCGCAATTCCGCCTCGTGCCGGCGCGAATGCAGGCCGGCGACGCCGGCGGCTTCTTCGAGAATGCGGCGGCGCGCCTGCGGTTTGGCCGAAATGATCTCGCCGATCATGCCCTGCCGCACGAGCGCGGGCGAGCGGGCGCCGGTCGAGGCGTCGGCGAACAGCAATTGCACGTCGCGCGCGCGCACCTCGCGCGCATTGATTCGGTACTGCGAACCCACTTCGCGCTCGATGCGGCGGGTGACTTCGATCAGTTCGGAATCGTTGAAGGCGGCCGGCGCGGTACGGCCGGAATTGTCGAGCACCAGCCCGACCTCGGCCGTGTTGCGGGCAGGGCGATTGCCGGAGCCGGAGAAGATCACGTCGTCCATGCCGGACGCGCGCATGTTCTTGTAGGAGTTCTCGCCCATGACCCAGCGCAGGGCCTCGACGAGGTTGGACTTGCCGCAGCCGTTCGGGCCGACGACGCCCGTCAGGCCCGGCTCGATGTGGAATTCGGTCGGCTCGACGAAGCTTTTGAAGCCGACGAGCCGCAGCTTGTTGAATTTCATTTCTCGACTACCCGTCGTCGCGAGGCCGCGTTTCCTTGCAAACCAAGGATGTCAGAGCGTCACAGCCGGGTCAGAAATGCAAGCAAATCGCGGCTTTTTCTTGTGAATCGCGGCGGGCGGCCGCGCAAGGCCGCTATTTTCCGTCGAGATAGGGCTTCAGCAGGGCGTCGAGCTGGTCCGGCGGGATTTCGCCGTTCTTGCGGTCGCCGTTGATGAAGAAGGTCGGCGTCGAATCGACCCCGAACTTGTCGGCTGCGCGTTGGCGCTCGGCGAGAACCTTTTCGTACAGATCCTTGTCGTCGAGGCACTTCTTGAAGCTCTCCTCGCTGATGCCGGCCTGCTTGACGATATTCTGGAGCGCATCGAGCGGCTTGTCGACGAAGGCCCAGTTCTTCTGCTGCGAGAACAGAAGATCGACGATCGCCGTGCGCTTGTCGCCGGCGTAGCGCGCCAGCATGAAAGCCGCCGCAGCGAGCGCGTCGAGCGGGAATTCGCGCAGCACGAATCGCGCCTTGCCGGTGTCGATATAGTCCTTCACGAGCTTGGGATAGGTTTCTGCGTGAAACGCCGCGCAATGCGAGCAGGTCATCGACGCATATTCGATGATGGTGACCGGCGCATCGGCCTTGCCGAGCCAGACGTCCGGCAGTGCGTCGGGCGCGAGCAGGTCCGACATCGGGATTTTGGCCGGGCCGGCGGCGAAGGAGGCGGCGGGCGCGAGCGCGAGCGCGCCTGCGGCCATGCCGCCGACGAGGAGGTCGCGACGCGAAGGGCTTGCGAATTTGATCATGGTCGATCCCGGGCAGGACGGCCCGACGCACATCGCGCCGGCCGCAAAAGAGGGCGCTGTTCAGTAAGGGGCCGAATATGGCAATTGCGCGGTGGCGGCAAGGGGCTGCCGCGTCAACGGCCCCTTTCGGACAGGGCGGCCGACCCCAGCCGCACCAGCGCCGCGCGCAAGTCCGCGTCCTCCACCCCCTGCGCCAGCGTCTCGGCTTCCTTGACAGCCGTCGGGTCGACCGGCGCGGGGCGCTTCTTTGCCTGCCGCTTCGGCTGGAACGGCTCCTGCCGAAGCGCGATCTTGCCGACGCAGCGCCATCCGAGATGCGCGTTCACCCGCTCCAGAATGACGGGCGCCAGATGTTGGATCTCCAGCCCGAAGCCCGGCGCGACGCGCAATTGCAGCGTCGCCGGCTCGCTTGCTCTCGACGGATCGGTTTTCGGCCCGCGCGGCGGCCAGCGCAGCCGCGCCGGCTCGCTGACGCCGGCGATGCGTTCGCCCACGATCTCCGCCCAATCCAGCACGAGCGTGGCTTGGGACATGCCGAGCTTGGCGACCAGCGGGTCCAGCGTCCCGGGCAGGAATTCGCCGAGCTGTTTTGCGCGAAAGGTGCGGGGCGGGGGCATCGGCCATCCTACCGCGCGGCCGGGGGCGGCGCGACTCTGTTTCGAAACATGGAGATAGAGCGCAACACACGCCTCGATGGGATCGATACGCGTTCTATCGGCGCGGGGATTGCGGGCGCGGCGGATGAAGCCTCGGATCGAGCGCGAATTGTTCCTGCCGCCGAAGCGCATAGCCGCCGCGGCCGCGGTCGGGGCGGAACATCAGGTTCCACGAGCGATCCGACACCACGCTCGGCAGCACGATGAAATCGTGCGTGTCGAGCAGCTTGTCGCCGAACGCCTGTTGGCCTGCGCTGGGAGCCGACGGCGTCAGCCAGTTGCGATTGGGCACGTCGTCCGGCTGCACGACGAAGACCCGGGCGGGATCCGTCACCGTCAAGGAGGTCAGGACGTGCGGCGTCGTATCCAGAACCGTGAAGCCCCTGTGGACGGCCGCCTCCAGAACCGTGGTCGACGGATCGAGCGAACAATAGACGGCGCGCCCGCCCGCGCCGTTCCATCGGCCCCCCGCCAGATAGGCGCCTTCGCCGCTGTCCCAGCTTTGGCCGTGAATGGCGAGGTCGAGCCGCCAGGCGACGAGTTCCGATCCGCCGAGGGCGGCCGGCAGCGGCGTCACGTGTAGACGCCGTATTCGAGCCGCGTGAGGAAGATGTCCACCATCTCGAAGCCGGCGGACGTGGCCAGCAGGTCGATCGGCTTGCGGTGATCGAGCCCCATCGCCGGGCTGGCCATCCAGCGCTCGGCGGCTTCGAGAGAGCCGAATACGCGGGTCGCCTTGGACAGCATTTCCGCGAGCTTCCAGGCCCTGTCGCTCTGATCCAGGTTGAGCCGTCCGGGCTCGTCCCTGCGGCGCTGGAACGTGCGCTGGCTCATTCCCATCGCCGCTTCGAACGACGGCTCGTTTCGCAGCACGGCGAGGCGGTCGAACAAGTGCTTGAGCGTGCGGTTCGGCAGGCCCTTCACGAGCATGTCGTGAGCGTCGAGACGGCTGGACGGCGCCCGTGCGAGGCCGAGCAGATCCTTCATCCGCAGCGAGGCGTCGGCCTCCTGCGCCGGCGCGGATTTCGCCTGAACGGGTCTCAACGTCATGCTCCCGTCGCGATCGGGCGTCCGATCGATTTACGACACATGTCGCAAAAAATATGACAGATGTCGCCATACTTCAAGACTTGGGCTTGCCGGACCTGGGCGTGCTAGCCTTGCAGGCATGGCCGCATCAGCCGCAGATCGCCTCCTCTCCTGGTACGACCGTCACGGCCGCAAGCTGCCGTGGCGCGCGCCGCCGGGCGTCCGGCCCGACCCCTATGCGGTCTGGCTGTCGGAAATCATGCTGCAGCAGACCACCGTCGCCGCCGTCGGTCCTTATTTCCATCGCTTCATCGAGCGCTGGCCGAACGTGGAGGCGCTTGCCGGCGCCGCTGACGAGGAGGTCATGCGCCAATGGGCCGGCCTCGGCTATTATTCGCGCGCCCGCAATCTGATCGCCTGCGCGCGCCAGGCGGCGGCGGCCGGCGGATTCCCGCAGACCGAGGAAGGTTTGCGCGAACTGCCGGGCGTCGGGCCTTATACCGCGGCGGCGATTGCGGCCATCGCGTTCGGACGGCGCGCCGTCGTGGTCGACGGCAACGTCGAGCGTGTCGTCGCGCGGTTTTTTGCGGTCGAGACGCCGCTGCCGGCCGCCAAGCCGGAAATCCGCGCGCGGACGAACGAACTCACGCCCGATGCGCGGGCGGGCGATTTCGCGCAGGCGATGATGGACCTCGGCGCGACCATCTGCACGCCGAAACGGCCGGCCTGCGCCCTCTGTCCGCTCTCGGACGATTGCCTTGCCCGGAAAACCGGCGCCGCGGATACGTTTCCGCGCCGCGCGCCGAAACCGAAGCGCCCGCTGAGGCGCGGCGCGGCCTTCGTGGCGATACGGGCGGACGGCGCAATCCTCCTGCGCACGCGTCCGCCCAAAGGATTGCTCGGCGGGATGACGGAATTTCCGGGCTCTTCGTGGTCGCCCGCGTTCGACGCCGCAGAAATCGAGCGCGCGGCGCCGCTCCCGCTGCGCTGGCGAATGATGACGGGCGAGGTCACGCATGTCTTCACGCATTTCGAATTGCGATTGCAGGTTCTCGTCGGCGAGGCGGAGGCGGACCGCGCAGCGCCGCCCGGCGCGCGCTGGACGCCCGCGTCCGCGCTGCATGCGGAGGCGTTGCCGAGCGTGATGCGCAAGGTCGCAGAATTGGCGGGGCTCGATGCGACGCGCAGGAAATGAATGGCGAAATGATGGGCTCCGCTTGCGTTGCGCAGGCGATGATGCAGGATGTCGCTTTCGGCGACGGACATGCGCCTGACATGGCAAGACGCAAACCGCTGATCGAGGTCGACATCACCGAAGGCGCCATTCGCGTGCGGCATGCGGGCCGCGCGCTGACCATCAGCGCGAGCGCGCCGCCGCCTGACGCGGAGAATGCGCCGGACTTCATCGTGCGGCTCGACGACGTCGAACATTGGGATCCGCCGCACGCGGATATGGAAATCGACGTCGCCGAATTGCAGCTCGTGCTTGCCGCGATCGAGGACGAATGCGACCGCCACGGCCTCAGCGTGGAATTCGACTGACCGGCGGCCGTGTCCAGGGGCTGACGAACTTTCTTTCCTCCACACACTCGAACAAGGTGACGTGCGGCCGGCGAAACGCCGCCATCAGGATCGCGCCCGTGACGAGTCCGCCGACATGCGCCCACCATGCCGTATTGCTCGCGTCGGGCGAGAACACGCGCCAGACCTGCAACGCGGTCCAGACGAGAATGACCCACATCGCGCGGATCGGCACGACGCGGACAAAGACGAGCACATGCACGTGTGCGCAGGGGCGTAGCATCAGATAGGCGCCCATCACGCCGGCGATGGCGCCCGACGCGCCGATCAGCGGCGCGCTTCGGACTTCAGAGAAGGCGCAATAGACCAGCGCGCCCGCGATCCCGCAGACGAGATAGAACAGCGCATATCGTACGTGGCCCAGCGCGTCCTCGACGTCGTCGCCGAAAATCCAGAGAAAAAGCATGTTGCCGAAAACATGCGCGAACCCGCCGTGCAGGAACATGTAGGTGACGAGCGGCGCGAAACGGCGCAGGAAATCCGCGCCGCCGCCGAACACGAGGTCGGGCGTCGCGCCCCATCGAAGGTCGACGCTTGCTTCAGCGGCGTCCGTATACGACAGCTCGAACAAGTAGACGGCGACGTTCAGCGCGATCAGCGCATAGGTCACGTAAGGCGGTTCGCGCCTTTCGGTCGGCGCGTCGTCGGAAAGCGGAATGAGGACCATGGGCGGGATTTCTCGGGAACGCCCGATCATATCTCGCAAAGCGCGACGGCGCGACTGCGCGGCCTCTCGCGCCTATTCGCCGGCGGCGCGCAGGGAATCGCGGATGATCGAGCGCAGCGCGTCGATCGGGCGCAGTTGGGCGCCGTCTTCGAAATGCCAGAAGGTCCAGCCGTTGCAGGCGGGCAATCCCTGCGCCAGCGCGCCGGTCTTGTGGATCGAGCCCACTATGTTGCCGAGCGCGATCGTGCCGTCGGCGCGAACGAGCGCGTTGTAACGTCGCTTTTCGTCCATCAGCGCGGCGCCCGGCGCGATGAGGCCGGCTTCCACGACGCTGGCGAAAGCGACGCGCGGCTCGGCGCGTTTGGAGGGGGCGGGCGACAGCGCCTCGGCCGGCATCGGCACGATGGCGGCGATTCTTTTTCTCGCGGCGGCCGCGTAGGTCTTGTCGCGCTCGACGCCGATGAACTTGCGGCCCATGCGGCGCGCCACGGCGCCGGTCGTGCCCGAGCCGAAGAAGGGATCGAGCACCGTGTCGCCGATGTTCGACGCGGCGAGCATGATGCGCGCCAGCAGCGCTTCGGGCTTTTGCGTCGGATGCAGCTTGCGGCCGGCGGAATCCTTCAGACGTTCGCCGCCCGTGCAGATCGGCATCAGCCAGTCCGAGCGCACCTGGCAATCCTCGTTGCCGGCCTTCAGCGCTTCGTAATTGAAGGTGTAGGACTTGGTCGTCGCGTCGCGCGCGGCCCAGATCATCGTTTCATGCGCGTTCGTGAAGCGGCGGCCGCGGAAGTTCGGCATCGGATTGGCCTTGCGCCACACGATGTCGTTGAGGATCCAGAATCCGAGATCCTGCATGATCGCGCCGACGCGAAAGATATTGTGATAGGAGCCGATGACGAAGATCGTCGCTTCCGGCTTCATCGCCCGCCGTGCGGCCGCGAGCCACGCGCGCGTGAAACGGTCGTAGTCGCCGAACGAGGCGAACTTGTCCCAGTCGTCGTCGACGGCGTCGACGACGCTCTGGTCCGGGCGCGAGAGCGCGCCTTCGAGCTGCAGATTGTAGGGCGGGTCGGCGAAGACGAGGTCGGCGCAGCCTTCCGGCAGGCGCGTCAGCTGCGCCACGCAGTCGCCGACGAGAATTTCGTCCGTCGGCGCGGCCGGGCGTTGCACGCCGGGGAAGCGCGCCGAAGTCCCAGTACGCGAAACCTGAATCTGGGCCTTCGGGCTGGCCGCCCCGGCACGTGCGCTACGCATGAACTCATACCGTTACGCTACCAACGCCCCGGAATATGAATGAGCGAGGTAAAAGCCGCGTTTAGGCGCAGAGAAAATTCCTGTCCCTTTTTCGGACGCTTTCGTTAAGAGATTGATTAAATTTTTCAACGATTTGCGGCCGCTTATCGCAGGCGGGTTAAAGCGCGGTTAGCGCAGCGCGGGCGAACAGGGCGCCGCGGCGATTTGTCTGCGAACGCGACGGGATCAGAGCGCGAGTTCGCCCTGGCGCAGCGGCGAAAACGTCATGCGATGTTGCGGGCAAGGGCCGTGCAGGCGCAGCGCGGCGAGATGCTGGCGTGTCGCATAGCCCGCATGGCTGTCGAAAGCATAGGCCGGATGGCGGGCGGCGAGCCGCGTCATCAGGCGGTCGCGCAGGACCTTGGCGACGATCGAGGCGGCGGCGATCGAAAGCGAAAGGGAGTCGCCTTTCACGAGCGCGGTCGCCGGACAGCGCAGGTCGGCCGGCGGATCGTTGCCGTCGATCAGGATGTGCGCCGGCGCGAGCGAGAGCCCCGCAGCAGCGCGGCGCATCGCCAGATGCGTCGCTTGTCTTATGTTGATGGCGTCGATTTCGCGCGCGGACGCCGACGCGAAGGAAATCGCCAGCGCCCCGGCGCATATCTGCTCGAACAGACTTTCGCGCGCAGCGGCGGTGAGGGCCTTGGAATCGTCGACGCCTTTCGGCAGCCGGCGACGGTCGAGCACGACGATGGCCGCGCAGACCGGCCCGGCGAGCGGCCCGCGGCCGACCTCGTCCATTCCCGCGACATAGCCCCCGGTCTCTTCGATCAGACGTTTTTCGACCCTGAAATCCGGCACCCCGACCTCGTCGAACCGGCAGCCTGCGCGACCGCCGGGTTAGGGTTACGGGCTGATTTTGGAAATCGCAACCGGCGCGCGCGGTAGCTTTTATCGTTAACTAACAATAAATAGCTCCGGAGCACTCGGGGGCGTCGGAGTTGTGCCATGGATCAGATCGTCGATCGCAGCGCGTCGGATGAGAGCGGCGCGAACGCAGCGAATGCGTCCGCTCCCCTTCAGCCCGAGATCCAGGATTCCGGACGCAACGCCGTCTTCGCGGCGCTCGTGAAAGGCGACAGCGACGTCACCGGGCTCGTCGCCTATTCCATCTTCAAGCAGAACGAACTCGACTGGCTTTCGGAGTTTCGCAACGCGCGCGGCCGCGAGCCCGGCGAGGCGGAAGCGGACGCATACATCATCGGCGAAAGCACGCCGCGCCGCCTCGCCACGTACCGCCATCTCGCCGAAGCGACGCTGCAGGGCCGGGGGCCGGACGTGGCTTCCGGCGGCGCCTCGTCTTCGTCGCTACCCGCGCGCGCGGCCGACAGGAGCGCATCCGGCGGCTTCGCCGCCTCGACCTTGCTCTACGTCGTCCTTACGATCGCGGTGGCGGCGGCCGTCTATTTCTTCGCCCGTTACGGCGCGCCGAAATAAGGATCAGAACAGGCTGAGCTGCTGGCCTGCACGCATCGGCGGCGTGAAGAGATCCGTACGCAATCTCACGCGCGCCTTGGCGAAGCCGATCTTCTCGACCGCCATCTCGAACCTGCGGCCGATCATCCACGCATAGGGGCCGGTCCCGCTCATGCGCTTCCCGAACGTCGCGTCATAGAGCTTGCCGTCGCGCACTTCGCGCACCAGCGAGAGGACGTGGCGCGCCTTGGCGGGATAATGTTCGACCAGCCATTCGCTGAAGAGATCGCGCACTTCCAGCGGTAGCCGCAGCATGATGTAGCCGGCTTCCCGCGCGCCGCGCGCGTGCGCGCGTGTGAGAATCGTTTCGATTTCGCCGTCGTTGATCGCAGGCACGACCGGCGCGACCATCACCCCGGCAGGAATGCCGGCTTCCGCGAGACGCTCGATCGTCTCCAGACGCTTTTCCGGCGAGGCTGCGCGCGGCTCCATTTTGCGCGCAAGCTTCGGGTCGAGCGTCGTCACGGACACGGCGACTTTCGCCAGTCCCTTCGCCGCCATGGCCGAGAGAATGTCGATGTCGCGCTGCACGAGCGCCGACTTCGTGACGATGCCCACGGGATGATTGGAGGCGGCGAGGACTTCGAGCACGCTGCGCATGACGCGATGGTCGCGCTCGATCGGCTGATAGGGATCGGTATTCGTGCCGATCGCGATTGTCCTGCACTGATAGCCGGGCGCCGACAATTCGCGCTTCAGGAGCGCGGCGGCGCCTTCCTTCACGAACAGCTTGGTCTCGAAATCCAGTCCGGGCGACAGACCCATGTAGGCGTGCGTCGGACGCGCGAAACAATAGACGCAGCCGTGCTCGCAGCCGCGATAGGGATTGATCGAGCGGTCGAACGAAATATCGGGCGACTCGTTGCGCGTGATGATCGTGCGCGGCCGCTCGACATGCGTCTCCGTGCGCAGGGCCTGGATTTCCTCCAGCGAGCCCCAGCCGTCGTCCTCGACGCTGCGAGTCTGCGGCTCGAAACGCCCTGTCGCGTTGGAGACCGCGCCACGGCCTCGCCTGCGCTCGCGCGCGGCCGGCTCGCCGTCGATGTGGCGCGCCCCGGAATGCGCGCCGAGCAGGGCGCGAGGATCGCGCGGTTTGAGGCGGACATCTTCAAACCCTGCGCTTTCCGCCGATACGCGACCCATTGCGGCCTCCTCGCGCCCCTTACGCCCACAAGCGGCCCCAACGCGGCCAAGCCACACGCAACCGACACTTGATCCGGCTTCGAACGAACCGGGAACATGAGAACAAATATGGAACGAAACCCGAGTCTGTCAAGCCGGGATCAGCTTTGCGGCGCCGCGCAAAAGGGCGCCCGCCCGCCCCGCTGCGGTGCTAAAGAACCGTCATGCTCTCGGCGATCGTCATCGCGCCCCGACAGGGGGACGTCATCCGCACGCAGGAGGCCGTCGTGCGCACGCTCGGCGTGCTGGTCGGCGCATCGGTCGCCGATCTCGTGCGCGACGCCTGTATCGCCGGTCCACCCGGCCTCAAGCTCGACATCGTCGCCGACCATGCCGGCTGCGCGATCGCCGCGCATGCGGATCCCGCGCGCGCCTTGAACGCCGCCTTGCTTCAGGCGCGGTGCGATCATGTCCTGGTGCTCGAAGGGGGCGCCGCGCCCGCGTTCGGTTTCATCGACGAATTGTCGGACTGGGTGGCGGCGCGCGGCGCGCATGCGGCCGTCGCATTCCGCCTCGAGGCGGAAACCCTTACGCACCGGATTTTTCCGGCGCTGGCGCCGGTCGTGGGCCTCGTTGCGCGCAAGACGGACTGCCTCGCAGTCGAAGCGCCCGGCGCCGCCGCCATCGCACGAAAGTTACGTGCGAAGACCCTGCGGACGCGCGCACGAAAACTGGTCTGAGTTTTCGACGCGCCGACTGACGACTAATGCGCTTCGAACGGATTCGATTTGCCGCCGCCGATCACTGCTGGAACGTGTTGCAGCTGTCGATGCGGCCGGACTGCAATCCGCGCTGCAGCCAGGACACGCGTTGCGCCGACGAGCCGTGCGTGAAGGAATCGGGCACCGCGTAGCCGCGCGACGCTTTCTGCAGACGGTCGTCGCCGATCGCCTGAGCCGTGGCGATCGCCTTCTGGA
>JAGWTW010000161.1 GCA_028868735.1 Hyphomicrobiales bacterium
CTCAGCGTGCAGGCGAGAAACGTCCGCATCGTCCCCGAAACCAATCGCGGCGCGGATAACGCTCCCTCGCATCGTGTCTTCGTCGGCCGCGCCGAAATCGGCGCCGCTTGGTCCAAGCGCTCCAACGAGGGCCGCGACTATCTCGGTCTGAAACTCGACGACCCGAGCTTCAATGCTCCGATTTACGCCAACCTCTTCAGTGACGAAGATGGCGACGGCCACAGCCTGATCTGGTCGCGCAGCCGCAAGTCGAATGGCGACTGAACGAAGCTCGCCCCGCCCGAGCGATCGGGCGGGGCTTTCGCATAGCGATTCAATCTTGGCCGGAATTTGCTGGAAGCCTGCAAGTCAGGCTTTCCGCTTCTGCGCCATTGCGCGTTCGCTCGCGACATCGTCATCTGGAGAAATGAGGTCGACCGGGCCGACGCCGAGCGTGCTGGCGAGATGAAACAAGGTCACGACCGTTGGATTTCGGCGACCTCGCTCGAGGTCGCTGATATACTGCTGCGTGAATCCGGACGCCTCTGCGAATTGCTCCTGTGTGAAGCCCTTCTCCCTTCGCAGTCTCCCGAAATTCCGGCCGACCAGCTTGCGCATATCCATGCGCGCAAGATGCGGCTTTACACACTATAGGGTTTATCCACTATAATATGTATCCATCCCTGCTTCGTAGCTGCTTGGAATAGGGCCGAATTGTGGCTTATTGTTCATATCGAAATGCCAACAATCCCGAGTGGCGGAAGGCGTAGCCCCCAATGCGCGAGCCGCAACGCAATTCCGCAATTTCCGATCATGCGCCGACAGGTTCGATGCTGACCGACTATGACCATCAGCATTTGGTGACCTATATGCGTCTGCTTGACGCAGAGGCCGAAGGCGCGGACTGGCGCGAGGTCTCGAGGATCGTTCTGCAGATCGATCCGAAGCAGGAGCCAGAACGGGCGCGTAGCGCCTACGACACCCATCTGGCTCGTGCGAAATGGATGACGGAACACGGCTACCGCCATCTTCTGCGCGGCAAATAAGCTAATCATTTCATGACCGGTACGGCGGCGATGCAGGTCGCGCATCACGCGATGCGCCAATGGGGACTTCCCATGTAGTCGCGTCGCCCAAATCATGTCGTCCTTTGCCGAGTGCGTCAGCGCGAAGGAGAAGCGGCGTATGTCGAGATTCGATTGGCGATCTGCCGACACCTACAGCGATTTACTGGACAGCGATGCCGCGGCGTTTGCATGGGAATATCTTCGGCGCAATCCGGAATATCGCCGAGACTACGCAGCGTTAGCTGATTCCACGACGCATGAAGCGTCCAATAATCTGATGATGCGGAGGAGATGGGGCGCCTGCTTTCGCGCCGGACCCTGAGCGGTCCTCTTCTCAACAAACAATCTTCTGGGCGCCGGAAATTCTGCCGACGGTCTTGCGGCTCGAACCCGCAACAGGCGAATGCGGTGCGCCCGCGCTGAACCTGATCGACTTCGCCGGCGCCGATATTCGTAGCGACGAAGACGGCTCGCATGTCGTCTTGCGGATATCCGGCATTACGCATCGGTTGTGGCTCTCTGAAGAGCGGCAGTCCGCGCCGTCCTACGAGGTGCGCTTACCGCTCGACGATTTCTTCGATCTCCGAGCATTGGCGGCCCTGCGTCTATGGCGCGCGCTCGCTGGCCGCCGCGCAGGCGACGATCCAGATGGCCTCACGCTGCAAAGGCGTCAACGCTTGACGCAGGCCTTGCGCGCGCTCGACGCGCGCGAAGACGGCGCGACCTATCGCGACATTGCAGGCGTCTTGTTTGGGGCGGCCCGCATCCCGGAACGCGCGTGGAAGACGCATGATCTGCGCGGACGAACGATCCGTCTCGTCGCAAGCGGATATGATCTGATGCGCGGAGGATATCGCAAATTGCTCGCGACGTTCCGCAGAGAACGCTGAAATCCCCATTCCGCCAAGGGTATCGAATTTCGCACCCCAAGACTTCGTCATCCCCCTCCGCAGTCTCCCTTCGCCATCGTGGCCTTCGAACCGCCGCTGAACTCCGGCGCGCGCCACAGGACGATGGAGCCCTCATGTCCAATCCCGCTGCCGGAATGCCGCAACGCTACCTGCGTACGCCCGAAGCCGCACGCTTTCTCGGCCTGTCCGGTCGCACGCTCGAAAAACACCGCACCTACGGAACGGGGCCGGCGTATCGAAAACTCGGCGGGCGGGTCGTCTATTCTCTTGACGATCTGCAGGCCTGGGCGGGACGAGGCGCGAAAATCTCGACCTCTGACCCCGGCGTTGGCGTCGTGCTGCCCGCGCGACGGCACGCACCGTCCCTGAACAACGCTGCCGACCGCCAGCGCTGAGCGGCAGCGCCGATGTCTTCCGACACCCGCCGCAAGGAACGAGGGCAGCTCGACCTCTTTCGTGCGCTCCCTGGCGATCTCGCGCCGCGCGATGCGCAGGACCTGATGGCCTATCCGTTCTTCTCCCTCGCCAAATCGAAACGCGTCGTACCCATCGATTTTCGCAAGGGCGGCATAACGATCCACGTCGAGGCCACGGCCGAACATGGCATGGCCACGATCTGGGACGCCGATATTCTCATATGGGCCGCCTCACAGATCGTCGAAGCGCGCGACGCCGGCCTTCGCACCTCACGCCTGATGGCGGCGACGCCACACGAGATTCTGACGTTTATCGGCCGCGGGGTGTCGTCACGCGACTACGATCGGTTGAAGGCCGCGCTCGATCGCCTGCAATCGACGACGATCGCCACCTCGATCCGTCAGGTCGCCGAGCGCCGCCGTCACCGCTTTTCCTGGATCAATGAGTGGAAGGAGCGCTCCGACGCCAGCGGCCGACCGCTCGGTCTCGAAATGATCCTCCCCGACTGGTTCTATGCCGGCGTTCTCGATGACGCGCTCGTGCTCACCATCGATCGCGTTTATTTCGACCTCACCGGCGGACTCGAACGCTGGCTCTATCGCCTTGTGCGCAAGCACGGCGGACGCCAGGAGCGCGGCTGGAGTTTTGATTTCGCACACCTGCACATCAAGTCCGGCAGCCTCTCGCCGCTGAAACACTTTGCCTATGACCTGCGCGACATCGTTCGGCGTCAGCCCTTGCCCGGTTATCAGCTCGCGATCCAGCGCGTCGAGCCGGTGTCCGAGCGCCTGACGTTCAAACCCTCTTCAATCTCACCATCGGTTCGCGAGAGGCGTTCTCGCGGCGATCGCGCGCGCGATGGGGACACCCTGTGAATCATCTCGTGCCATCAGGGACCAATTCGCTCGTGCCTTCGGGGACCCGATCTTCGTGCCATCGGGGACCGAAATCGGCGCATTCGGCAACGGCATCAGACCGTTGCGCGCACGCTAACTTCTCTAACAGAGATTCCTTCGGAATCTGTCTAACGGACCGCCCCACCGGGGATAAGTCGTCAGCCCAAGTTCGGGGTGCGCCATGATCGTCGCTCTCCTCAATCAAAAGGGCGGCGTCGGCAAAACGACGCTCGCCCTCCACCTTGCGGGCGAATGGGCGCGCCGCGGCAAGCGCGTCACCGTCATCGACGCCGACCCCCAAGGATCAGCGCTCGACTGGTCCGAACAGCGCGCACGCGAGGGCCTCAAGAGGCCGTTCGGCGTCATCGGACTTGCGCGCGACACCGTGCACCGCGAAGCGCCGGAACTGGCGCGGACGTGCGACCATGTCATCATCGACGGGCCACCGCGCATCGCCGGCCTCATGCGCTCGGCATTGCTTGCCGCCGATCTCGTCCTGATCCCGGCGCAACCATCGCCGTTCGACGGTTGGGCCTCAGCGGAGATGCTGAAGCTGATCGCGGAAGCGCGGATTTTTCGCCCACAGCTTGCCGCGCGGTTCGTTCTCAACCGTTGCGGCGCACGAACGATTCTCGCGCGAGAAACGGCAAAGGCGCTCGCCCGGCACGACCCGCCGATGCTCGCCTCGACGATCGGCCAGCGCATCGTCTTCGCCGATGCTGCGCGGACCGGACGCCTGGTCGCCGACATCGACGACGACAGTTCGGCGGTCCAGGAGATCGCCGCGCTCGCCTCGGAAGTCGAGAGGATCGTCGCATGAGCGACCGCGCCCGAAGACGCGGCTTCGCGTCCCGCCCTGGCGACGCCGAGAGCTGGATCAAGGCGCCCGACGCTGCGCTCACGCGCACGACGGAGAATGCAGCCTTCACTGCGCGCCTGACGATCGACGTGACGCCCGACATGCGCGGCCGGATCAAAGTCGCGGCTTTTTCGCGCGACGTCACCGTCGCCGACATGCTGCGCGAACTGTTCGCGCGCGAATTCCCACCCGCCGCCGGAGAAGGCCAATGACCAACGCAGATCGGATGAGGACGCACGTTTCGCCGACGCAATCGGCAGCCGAAACGGACCAGTTGACCCGCGTCGAACTGACATGGGTTCAGAAGAAGATCGAGCATTGGATCCGCTTCGGCAATCCCGTCGAGACGACAGTCCTCGACCGCAAGCGCCGCATCGTCGCTTTCGCGCCGCACTGCATATTCGCATACGTCCGCTGGGCCTCGAACGACTTCGGAACGATCATTTCCCGTATCGACGTCGTGCGCGCCGTCTGTCGCGGCGAGGCCTATCAAACTCTCCCGTTCGTTCGTCCGGGCGGCGAGATTTTGCTCAAAGTCGACACCTGGCCGAAGGTCGAAAGCGTATTGCGGACGATCGACGCCATCGAGACACTCGGCATCGATCCCGCAGGCGTCGCTCCCGACTACTGGCGCCACGTTCACAATTGTCTGGCTGTCGGCGAGACGCCCAAAGCCTACACGGCGCAACGTCACAAAGCATGGCTTCTGCGTCGGAAGACCGCGCCATGACGGGCGCTGGCTGGCTCTCCGCTGCCGCATGCGCGGTTCTCGCCGTCGCCGTCCCGGCTAACGGCGTGATGCCGACACTCCTCCTCTGGAACGCCAGCGCCAGTGTTCCCATCGGCCTCTATGCCCTGCGTCCCGCCGACAATCCGGAGATCGCTGATCTCGTCGTCGTCGTGCCGCCGGAGCCGCTTGCGGCCTACCTCGCCGAACGCGGATATCTCGCGCGGGGCGTGCCACTGCTGAAGCGCGTCGCCGCGCTCGCGCGGCAGAAAGTCTGCCGGAGCGCCATGACGATCTCCGTCGATGGAGCCGCCCTCGGTCATGCGCGCGGTCGCGATGGCAGTGGCCGAGTTCTGCCGACCTGGCAGGGCTGCCGCGTTCTCTCGGAAGCCGAAGTCTTCCTCATGAACTGGCAGGCGGTCGACAGCTTCGACGGCCGCTATGTCGGCCCGCTGCCGCGCTCGTCGATCATCGCGCGCGCCGTCCCGCTGTGGACCGACGAATCTGGCGACGGTCGCTTTGTCTGGCGCGCTGCGACGCGCTGACCGCGGAAATCCATTCAGCCCCAACCCCGACAGGAGCTCATCATGACGCAGATCGGCAGCTTCACCAGCAAGGAAGATGGCTATATCGGGCGGCTGCATTTTTTGACGGTCGACGTTCGGGCGGTTGTCATACCCACAGGCGCGAACGCCGCGGACAAGTCGCCGGACTATCGCATCCATCTCGACGACCCGGACGGCCCGGAGATCGGCGCGGGATGGAAACGAAAAGCAGACAAGGCGGGCGAGTTCGTCGCAATCGTCATCGACGCCCCGACATGGGAACAACCGATCCGCGCCAATCTTTTCCGCTCCAATCGAGACGATGGGTCGTGGTCGTTGCAATGGACCCGAGCGCCAAAACGCAGCGATGGAGCGCGATGACATGCTTCTCCATCGACTCATTTTGCGCCGTCGGCGCGCAATCCGTCCGACTCGCATCGGTCGCACGGCCGCTCTTCTCCTCCTTTCCGGCTTGGCCGCGAACGCCGATGCGTCTTCTGGTGAGGCCGCGCATGCCGCGCCCACCGATCGTCCGGCGCCCAACGCTTCCATTGCCGCCGCGATCGCCGAGGCCTCGCAGCGTTACGGCGTTCCCGAGCGTTGGCTGCGCGCGCTCATGCGCATCGAAAGCCGAGGCGCCGTGCGCGCGAAATCCAGGAAAGGCGCCATGGGCCTGATGCAGATCATGCCAGAGACTTGGGCCTATCTGCGCGCGCGACACGGTCTTGGGTCGAATCCCTATGATTTCCGTGAGAACGTTCTGGCGGGCGCGGCCTATGTGCGCGAGATGCACGATCGCTACGGCGCGCCGGGCTTTCTGGCCGCCTACAATGCCGGCCCCGGACGCTATGAGGAGTTCCTCAGCAACGGCCGTTCTTTGCCAGCCGAGACACAGAATTATGTCGAGATGCTCGCGCCGGCGATCGGCTCCGACGACAGCAATCCGCTCGGGTCTGCCCTCGCGCGTCTTGCCTCCTGGACGCGCGCGCCGCTCTTCGCCGGACATTTCGGCGATACGATCAGGAGCAACGCCGCTGCAACGGATCGGCAGCACGATCGTCGTCCGAATGCGCCTCCCGTAGTCGACATCTCAGCGATCGTCCCGCACGCCAACGGCCTCTTCCCACCGGGCGTTCGACCGGAAGGCCTGCAATGACCGCGATTGCTCGCATTCGCACAAACGGCGGCTGCGGCGTCTCTTTGTGTGGACGATGGCACAGAGCTAGGTCACAGGCGCTTGATGGCAGGATAAAGGGGCGCGATGTGCGCGCGGTTGGAGGTGAGCGGGTTCAACGGGTTAGCGACGGGATCGGCGATGTGCGCAAGCAGAGCGCGCCTCGCGAATTTCTCCAACAGTCTGGCTGCATTCATCTTTTCGCGATGTGCGCTCGATAGCCATGAGCGACGAGCGCGAATTTCGAATTCGTCCCGGCCGCATCCGATCGAAGAGCAGCCAGCGTGCCCGACCATTCATCGCCCAGGCGCTCGCAGCCGCCGAGAAGGCAGGCGGCCGAATCTCTCGGGCCGGCAAGATCACACCCGTGGGCCGTTCGACCTTCGGGCGTGGCAGATCGGCGAGCGTTCAAGCCAACCGCTTCCTGACCTCACGTTCGCGCGCCGCCGTCGTCAAGGCGCGCGTGGTTCGCCACACCGGAAAGGGGCCGGCGCTCGGGACACATCTCGCCTATCTCCGTCGCGAGGGCGTGACCCGGGACGGGGAGAAGGCGAAACTGTTCGGGCCGGGCGGCGAGGAGGTCGACGCGAAGGTTTACGCCGAGCGCTGCGCCGGCGACCGCCATCATTTCCGGTTCATCATCTCGCCCGATGACGCCGTCGAGATGGCCGACCTCAGGGGCTTTGCCCGCGACCTGGTCGGGCAGATGGAGAGGGATCTGGGTACAAGACTCGATTGGGCGGCCGTCGACCATTGGAACACGGAACATCCCCACATTCACATCATCGTGCGCGGACTCCGCGACGACGGCGAGAACCTCGTCATCGCCCGCGACTACATCAAATCGGGAATGCGCGACCGGGCGCGCGACCTCATCACCCGAGAGATCGGACCACGAAACGACCTGGACATCAGGCGCTCGCTCGAGAGGCAGGTCGGATCGGAGCGTTGGACCAATCTCGATCGCCAGCTCGTTCGCGACGCCGACCGGAATGGTGTGATCGATGTTGCTCCGCACGCAGGATGGAAACCCGACGAATTCCAGGTCCTGAAG
>JAGWTW010000034.1 GCA_028868735.1 Hyphomicrobiales bacterium
CGGCGCGAGCGCGCTTCTCATAAACGCGCGGCGCTCCCTTGGCAAGGCGCGCCCGAGGCCTGCCTCACCGGTAACTGCGCTCGTGAGCCGGCTCGTCGCCCGTCCCCGGATCGTCGGGCGGATTCGGAAGCGGAAATATGACGGGACGCGCGACCGCCGCCGGAGCCGCCGGCGCGGGCGCAATCGTGGCTGGCGCGATATCGACCGGCGCGGCAGCCGCCTCGACGGCGGACGGCGGCTCGGCCGGCGCCGCCGCCATGGGCGCGACGACCGGCTGCGGCGGAGCAAGGCCGACCTGCTCGACCGACGTCGTCCAGCGGAAGGCGTCGAGTTTCCCGGTCACGGGCGAAGCAGGCGCCCACCGGCCGGAGACGACCCCGTCGGCCATCCAGGCCGGATCGCGCGGCGCGCGTGATCCGCGCGACAGCCATTCGCGCACGAGGCCCGTCTCGCCGTTCTCCGCTTCCTCGATCTCGGCCATCAGCAGGCACATCCGCGCGGTCGGCCGCGCATCGCTCGCAACCAACGGCGCCATGCTGTCGCGGGCCGCCGCAAAGTCGCGGATCGCGAGCGCCCCGCGCGCCAGCATGATCCGGCTTTCCGGGTCGTCGGGCGCAAGCCGCGCGAGCGTCTTGGCGCGCGCAAACCTGTCGGCGCTGGAATCGCCCGGACGCATGTCGAGATAGGCGGCGACGAGATCGGGATGCGGCGCGGCCGCATAGGCGCGCTCGACGAGCTTGGAAGCCGCGCGCAGCGCGCCGCGGCGCGCCATCAGCCGCGCGGCGAGCGCGACCGCCGGCGTAAGGTCGGGCGCGCGCTTCGCCGCGCTCTGCGCGAGCCTCAAGGCGCGCTCGGGATCGACCAGCTCGTGTTCCTGCGCGATCGCCGTTTCGAGAACGGCGCGCTGACGATCGGCCGTCTTCGCGTCGATCATTTTCGCGCGCGCGTTCGCCTCCACGGTCGCAAGCGCTCCCGCCCAGTCGGAATGCGCGGCCTGATGGCTGACGACGGCCTCGCCGGACCAGGGCAGCGCCGCGGTCTTGTGCGCCTCGCGCGCGAAATGATGCGCCGCCTCCGCATCGCCGCGTCGCTGCGCCTCGATGTGGAGTCCGCGCAAGCCGAGGAGCCGCGTTTCGTCGCGCCGCGCCATATCGGCGAAAGCCGCTTCCGCGCCCGCGCGGTCGCCGCCGAGTTGTGCGGCCTGCGCGTGCAGCAACATGCCCAGCGGCTCGTGCGGCAGGTGGCGCGCGACATCGGCCGCCGCTTTGCGCGCGGTGCGCACGTCGCCCGCGCCGGCCGCCACCATGCCGCGCGTCAGCGCCTCGTAGCCCTTGCGCCGCTTACGCGCAGTGCGCGCGTAATTGAAGATCGAAGGCGCGCGAACGAGGAGCCGGAACAGGCTCCAGAGGATCGACAGAACAATTGCCGCAAGCAGCACGAAACCGAGCGCGACGAGAACAGACGTGTCGATGCGATGGTCGAGCCAGACCACCGTGATCTGCCCGGGCTTGTCGACGAGCCACGACAGACCGAAGGCGACGCCTGCGAGCGCTGCGAGGAAGATGATGAGACGCCACATGGAGCCTGCCTCGCGGCTGAATTACGACTTGGTCCGCGCGAGCGCGGCGAGCGAATCGGAAACGACGGCCTGCGCTGCGGCGTCCGCGTTGACGCGCTGGTTCGCGGCGGCGCGCCAGTCTGCGGCGGCCGTGCTCGCTGCGCCTTGCAGCGAGTCGCTTTCGTGCAGCGCCTGCGCCAGATCGCCGCGTTGAAGCGCCGCCTCTACGCGCGAATAGACCGCAGCGGACGATGCGCCGGATTGCGCGCCGATCGGTTCGACGCGCACGAGACCCTTGGCTCGCGCGAGCAGCCGCTCGCTCCAGTCGCCGCCGGCGGCAGGCGCGCCCGCGACGATCTTGCTGCGCAGCGCCGCCCATTGCTTCGCAAGCTGCGCGACCGACGGCGCGCCCTTGTCGAGATATGGAGACAGTGCGGCGAGCCGGTCGTCTTCGACGCCGAGCGCATGCAGGGCGGCGACGCTTTCCTTCAGAGGCTGCCCGGCGGCAAGCGCCCGGCCGAGTTCCTGCGCGACGACGATGCGCGCAGCCGGCGCTTGCGTTGGTTGCGTTTCGCCGTTCTCGCGCGATTGCGTCGCGCGATGATCGGATTTCGGCGCGGCGAGCTTCTGCTCGATCGCATCGAGTCGCGCCGAGAGATCGTCGAGCTTGGCGGAGAGGTCGGCCGAACGCGACTGCGCTGCGGTCAGCGTTTCGACGCGCGAAGCAAGCGTTTCGACGCGCGCCGCGAGCGCGGCGATCGCGGGTTCTGATGACGGCGGCGCGGCCTCGGGCGGCGGCGAAACAGGTGGTTCCTGCCTGGCTTGTTCGCGGGCGGCCGGTTGAGGCGCCTTTTCCGCTTCTTGCGCGGGCTGCGGGGGCGAAGCGGCATTGTCGGACGCGAGGGGCGCCGGCGCGGCGGCCTGCTGCTTTTCGCTGCTCGCTTCGTTTTGCGCGACGCCATTGTCCGCATCGGTTTTGGGCGCGGCGCGGAACATGCGTTGCGCCGGCTCCGGCAGAAGCGCGACGATTTTCGCGCGCAACCCGCTTGGCCGGTGGGCGTGCGGAGCCGCCAGCCATGCGACCGCGCCGGCCAGAATGATGGCCGGGACGCCGATCAGCGCCAGCTTCGCGCCCGACCGCTTTCGGGACGCCACGGGCGCAACGAGCGCGTCCTCGGCGTCCGCCTCCGCAACCGGCTCGCCCAGGCTTTCTGGACCAGCGTCGTCGTCGCGGCCTTGATTGTCGGCGGCGTCCTGCATCGCGTTCGGACGCGGATGGATTTCCGTCGCCTGCCCTTCGATGACAGGCGGTTCGCGGCCGGAGGCGCTCGCGCCGGTTCGTTCGTCAGGACTGCCGTCGCGCTGCATGGTCGTCGCCTTTCCGCCCCTCGTTTATAATCCCAAGGACTTGCCGAGGGAACGAGACGATCGTCAGGCGTGCGCCGCGATCGCCTCGGCGATGGCGACGGTACGCCGCGCCATGTCGGCGTGCAGCAGTTCCACCATTTTGCCGTCGATCTGCAAGGCGCCCTTCCCAGCATTGGCGGGCTCGCCGAAGACGCCGATGATCTTGCGCGCCCAATCGACCTCCGTTGTCGAGGGCGCGAAGATCTCGTTGCAGGGACCGATCTGGTTCGGATGAATGAGCGTCTTGCCGTCCATGCCGAAATCCCGGCCCTGCTCGCATTCCGCGCGCAGACCGGCTTCATTGCCGAAATCGTTGTAGACGCCGTCGATGATCTCGATGTTGTGCGCGCGGGCGGCCGCCACGCAGATCGACAACCAGGCGAGCATCGAGGGACGCCCGGGCGTCAGACGCGCGCGCGTCTCCTTGGCGAGATCATTGGTGCCCATGACGAACACCGAAAGGCGCGAAGCGGGATCGGCGGCCGTGCGCGCGATCGAATCGGCATTCAGCATCGCGAGCGGCGTCTCCATCATCGCCCAGAGCCGGGTGGTCTCCGGCGCGCCCGCGTCACGCATCGCCTTGGCCGCCATCATGATGTCGCCCGGAGTCGAAACTTTTGGAACAAGGATCGCATCCGGCGCCGCCTGGGCGGCGGCGAGCATGTCTTCGGCGCCCCACGGGGTTTGCAGCCCGTTGATTCGTATGACGCGTTCGCGCTTTCCGAACCCGCCGGCCTTGACCGCCTCCACGACCTGATTGCGGGCCATCGCCTTGGCGTCCGGCGCGACCGCGTCCTCGAGGTCGAGGATGAGCGCATCGGCTGGCAGGGCGCGCGCCTTCTCGAGCGCGCGCGCATTTGAGCCGGGCATGTAGAGACAGGAACGACGCGGACGAAGGGACATTGAACGCTCCGGTAAATGGCGCGCCGCACAATAGTGGCGTCGACGCTGTCACGCCATGGTCATTTTTGCCAACAGGCGGATTCTGCGTCTTCTTCTGCGCAATGCGACGGAAAAATGGCGCGGGGCGGGCATTTCCGCCGCATTTTCGGAAATTGCCGGACAGTGCGTGAAAAACCACGTGTCGCATGGGCCACACTTCTGAATCAATTCGGCTTTCGATAGATTTTTACATACGGGCCCATTGCCATATCGCGGCGCCGCAATCATTAGAAGCGGCAAGAGCGTCATTGCTTCGCTCTGGATCGCGTGCGCTCGCACACCGCGGTCCATGTCGAATGGAGAAGTGAAAGAATGAAGAAGATTATCCTCGCGGCCCTGCTGGCCGGCGTTTCCTCGACCGCGGCGCTCGCGGCCGACCTGCCGTCGCGCAAGGTTGCTCCGGCTGCGCCGGCCTATGCCGCGCCGATGTTCACCTGGTCCGGCCTCTACGTCGGTCTTCAGGCCGGCTACGCCTGGGACAAGGTCTCGGTCGGCGCCACCTCCACCGTGTTCGGCTTCCTGCCTGCCGCTTCCGTGAACAACGGCGGCTTCGTCGGCGGCGCGCATATCGGCTACAACCTCCAGACCGGCCCGGCCGTGTTCGGTGTCGAAGGCGACGTCGAAGGCACGACGGTTCGCAACTCGGCTCTTCGCGCCTCGGTGCGCGGCCGCCTCGGCTTCGCCGTCGATCGCGTTCTGTTCTACGGCACCGGCGGCCTCGCCCTCGCCACGAGCAACTACAACACCTACTACTGGAACAACGGCTCGAACACGCGCCTCGGCTGGACCGCCGGCGCCGGCGTCGAATACGCCTTCGCCCCGAACTGGTCCGCGCGTCTCGAATATCGCTACAGCGACTTCGGCCGCACCAACGCCAACGGCTGGCTGGCCCCGTCGGTTCGCCGCACGGAGAACGCCGTGCGTCTCGGCGTGTCCTACCACTTCGGCGGCCCGGCCGCTCCGGTCGTCGCCAAGTACTGATCGCTTCGCGACCGCACAAAGCTGGAGCCCGGCCATTGGCCGGGCTCTTTTCGTTTTCAGGGGCCGCTCGACTTGGATTCGGCGCTGCGCTGCGGCATTAAGGACGCATGAGCACGACAGAGACCAGAGCCGCCTCCCCGCTGCTGCCCGATCGCCTTGTCGACGGCTATCGCGCCTTCCTCGACGGACGCTTTCCCAACGAACGCCGTCGCTTCGAGATTCTCGCCGAAAAAGGCCAGAAGCCGAGCATCATGCTGATCGGTTGCTGCGACTCGCGCTGCGCGCCCGAAGTCATCTTCGACGCTGCGCCCGGCGAAATCTTCGTCCTGCGCAATGTCGCCGCGCTGGTGCCGCCCTACAAGCCGAACGACGATTATCACTCGACCTCGGCGGCGCTTGAATTCGGCGTGATGGGGCTGCGCGTCGAACACATCGTCGTCATGGGCCACGAATCCTGCGGCGGCGTGAAGGCCTATGCGGACAACGAGGCCGATCCCTATCTCCGGCCGCTCTCGCCCGGCGACTTCATCGGCCAGTGGATCAAGCTCATTCAGCCGGCAGCCCAGCGCCTCGGTCCCGCGCCGACAAAACCCGACGCCGCCTATGTCGAAAAGCTCGCCTTCCAGTCGGTGATGCAGTCGATCGCCAATCTGCGCACATTCCCCTGCATCCGCACGCTCGAGGAAAAAGGCAGACTCACGATCCACGGCGCCTATTTCGGCGTGGCCGACGGACGCCTGCTGGCGCTCGACGAAGCGCGCGGCAGTTTCGAGGCGATCGCCGAGGACAGCTGGCGCACCGCCTTCGCCGCGCCCCGTTTCTGAGACGCGCGGCTTTCGTCTTCTTTCTGCCAGCGCATCGCCGTCTCGCCCAGCGCGTCCAGCATGGCCTTCAGCTGCACGCCGCGCGCCGTCAGCGAATAGCTGACCGTCGGCGGAATCGTCGGCTGATAGTCGCGCGCGACCAATCCGTCGGCTTCGAGACGCTTGAGCCGATCGGCGAGCACCTTCGGCGAAATGTCGGGGATGAGGCGCTTGAGTTCGCCGTAACGCAAAATGCCATGCGTGCGCAAAAGCCACAAAATATACGTCGTCCAGGGGCCTGAGATCCGGCGCAGCATCGCATCGACCGGGCATGCGCCGGGCTTGTGAACGGCCTCGTCCATCGGTCTGTTCCTTTTGTTACTCACTATCCCTAGGGTAACTACTTTCAAAAAAATAGCACAGCATGTAGCTCCCTGTCGACGGCGCGCGGCCGCCTCAACGACAGGATGAGACCATGACCAAAATCGCGATTGTCTATTTCAGCGGCTACGGCCACACCGAAAAACTCGCAGCGGCAGTGGAAGCAGGCGCGGCGTCCGAACCTGGCGCGCGCGTGAAAACGTTCCGCATCGACGCCAACGGCGATCTGCCCGACGGCGCGCTCGAAGACATCGGCGGCCACGACGCGATCGTCTACGGGAGCCCGACCTACATGGGCGGCGTCGCCTGGCAGTTCAAGAAATTCGCCGACGCCTCGTCGAAAATCTGGTTCGTGCAGGGCTGGAAGGACAAGATCGCGGCGGGTTTCACCAATTCGGCTTCGGTCAACGGCGACAAGGGCGCGACGATTTCCTGGTTGATGACATTCGCCATGCAGCACGGTCAGATTTGGGTCGGAACCGGCATTTTGCCGTCGAACAGGAAAGAGCACGGCCCGCAGCACGTGAACTGGACGGCCGGCATGTCTGGCCTGCTCGCGGTCTCGCCGTCCGACGCTTCGCCCGAAGAAGCGCCGCGCGCCGGCGATCTCGAAACCGCGCGCCTGTTCGGCAGGAGAATCGCGGTTCAGACCGCGTTGCGTGCGCAGGCGCAGCACGAACGGCCACGCGAACCGGCGCGCGTCTGACCGAAACGAATTCCTCGCTTGCTCGGGCTGAACCGCTCCTGGCGTGCGCTATATGCCGCGCTGTCATGGAGACGGCGCCATGCTCAAGCTCGCGTTGTTCGGCACGTGCCTGTTTGCAGCGGAAGCGTTGGCCGCGCCGCCTGACGGCGCGGACCCGGCGCTGCGGGACTGGTTTCGAGGACTTCGCCAACCGCAGACCGGCACGCCTTGCTGCTCGATCGCCGATTGCAGGCGCACGGAGGCGCGTCACGCCGGCCGCGGTTGGGAAGTCTTGATCGACGAACGATTCGGCGCGCGCGGTTCGCAATGGACGGAAGTGCCCCCGGGGCGCGTGCTCGACCGCGCCAACCCGACGGGCGAACCGGTCGTCTGCTTCCTGCCCGATATCGGCGTCTTGTGTTTCGTGCCGCCGCCGGAAACCTGATCATCGAAGCAAAGAGGAGCCATCCATGAGCGATTTCGAAATCGCCCTCGTCGTCGGCAGCCTGCGCAAGGATTCCTTCAACCGCAGGATGGCGCACGCGCTCGAAAAGCGCGCGCCAAAAGATTTCCATCTGCGAGAAGTCAGGATCGACGACCTGCCGCTCTACAACCAGGACGACGAAAAGAGCCCGTCCGAGTCCGTCAAACGCTTCAAGGGCGAAATCGCGCAGGCTGACGGCGTCGTTTTCGTCACGGCGGAATACAATCGCTCGATTCCCGGCGTCCTGAAAAACGCGATCGACCACGCCTCGCGTCCCTATGGCGAGAGCGTATGGGCGGGCAAGCCTGCAGGCGTCGTCGGCGTCTCGATCGGCGCCATCGGAACGGCCATCGCGCAGCAGCACTTGCGCACGGTGCTCGCCTATCTCGACATGCCGACCCTCGGTCAGCCCGAAGTCTTCATCCAGATGAAGGACGGACTGTTCGACGCGGACGGCGACATCGGCGAAGCGAGCAGGAAATTCCTGCAAGGCTGGATGGACAGATATGTCGCGTGGGTGAAAATGCACGCAAAGCCAAGGCGCGGCTGACGGACGCGTTTCAGCGCGAAACGATCGGCCGCCGCCCTTTCAACCGCGACGCCGCGCCGGGCGAGCCTCAATAGTCGCCGCTGCCGACCAGCGGATGGATCGTCCAGCCGTCGTCCGCCTTGCGGTTCTTGCGCGCATGGGAAGCTTTTACATGCGCCGTAGCGTGGGATTTCGAAGCGGTTGCGCCCTTCGTTTTCGCCGCGAGCGCGTCGCCCGTCGGCGCCGCCAGCGTCCCGATGAAAACAATCGCGATGAAATAACGCATGTCGTCGCTCCAATGACCGGCGCCGCCGCGGCAGGCTAGCGCGGACCGGCGCCGGACGAAAGAGCCGACGACGCTACGGCCCCGGCGCATAAGAACAGGATGCGCCGCCGCCGTTCTGCTTCACCTCGTTCGGCGCGATCGTACAGTCGAGATTCTTGACCGACTCGTAGATCGACCCTGCCGCGCCGTCGCCCTGCACGCCGTTTTCGACGAGCGTCGCATAGAGTTCATGCGCCTTTCGTCCGGCGAGGTTGCGCGTCGTCGCGCCGAATTTCAGAACGCAGGAATGGTCGACGATCGCCACGTCGCTCGCGCGACACGAGACCGAATCCGCCTTGACGTGAAAAGCGGCGTGGGCCGGGACGTTGCTATGTCCGGCAAGGAATTTCGCCATGATCTGGCGTTCGACGCTGGAAAGGCCTGTCGCATGTTCGGCGACGAGGCCCGCGAGCGCGAGCGCGCCGGCGCCCGAGGTATCCGCCGCCTGGACGGCCTGCGCGCCGGCGATAGTCGCCGCGGCGATAAGAACGATCCGGTTCATCGCACTGCTCCCCCTGTTGCAGAACAGGAAGGAGCTAGGGCGGCGCCGTCGCCCGACAAGTGGGCCTAGTGCCGGAAATGCCTGTGTCCGGTGAACACCATCGCGAGGCCGGCCTCGTCGGCCGCTGCGATCACGTCCTTGTCGCGCATCGAGCCGCCGGGCTGGATGACCGCTGTCGCGCCCGCCTCCGCTGCGGCGAGCAGTCCGTCCGCGAAGGGAAAGAACGCGTCCGACGCCACGACCGCGCCCTTGGCGAGGCTCTGCGGCAGGTCCGCCGCCCTCGACGCCTCTTCGGCCTTCCAGGCGGCGATGCGCGAGGAATCGACGCGGCTCATCTGTCCCGCGCCAACGCCGACCGTGGCGAGGTCGCGCGCATAGACGATGGCGTTCGACTTCACGTGCTTGGCGACGCGGAACGCGAATTTGAGATCGGCGAGCTCGCGCGCATCGGGCGCGCGCTTCGTCACGACCTGCAGGTTCATGTCGTCGACGACCGCATTGTCCCGGCCCTGCGCGAGAAAGCCGCCGGCGACCGTGCGCACGACGAGCCCTTTCGCGCGCGGATCGGGCATGCCGCCCGTGAGCAGCAGGCGCAGATTTTTCCGCGCGGCGACGAGCGCGATCGCTTCCTCGTCCGCATCCGGCGCGATGATGACCTCCGTGAAGATTTTCACGATCTCGGCCGCAGCCTTCGCATCGAGCTTGCGGTTGAGCGCGATAATGCCGCCGTAGGCCGAGACAGGATCGCAGCGCAGCGCCTTTTCGTAAGCTTCGGCGAGCGTCGCGCCCTCGGCGACGCCGCAGGGATTCGCGTGCTTGATGATGGCGACCGCCGCCGTGCGCGCCGAATCGAATTCGGCCACGCACTCGAACGCGGCGTCCGTATCGTTGACGTTGTTGTAGGAAAGCTGCTTGCCCTGCGCCTGGCGCGCGGTGGCGACGCCGAAGCGTTTCTCGCCGGTGAGATAGAAGCCCGCGCTCTGGTGTGGATTCTCGCCGTAGCGCATCGCCTCTGCGAGCTTGCCGCCGAGCGCGCGATAGGGCGGCGTCGCCTCGCCGAGCGCGTCCGCGAACCAGTTCGAGATGGCCGCGTCATAGGCCGCGGTGCGCGCGTAGGCTTTCTGCGCCAGCTTGCGGCGCGTCGAAAGCTGCGTCTGGCCGCCATGCGCCTCGAGTTCGCCGACGACGAGCGCATAATCCTCGACGTCGACGACGACCGCGACGTCGTCGTGGTTTTTCGCCGCCGCGCGGATCATCGCAGGACCGCCGATGTCGATATTCTCGATGCAATCCTCGTAAGGCGCGCCCTTCGCGACGGTCGCCTCGAACGGATAGAGATTCACGACGAGCAGATCGATCTGCGGAATGTTGTGCGCGAGCATCGCGGCTTCGTGTTCGGGATTTTCGCGGATCGCGAGCAGACCGCCATGCACTTTCGGATGCAGCGTCTTGACGCGGCCGTCCATCATTTCCGGAAAGCCGGTGAGATCGGAGACGTCGATCACCTTGAGGCCGGCCTCGGCGAGCGCCTTGCGCGTGCCCCCGGTCGAGACCAGTTCCACGCCGCGCGCAGACAGCGACTTTGCGAAGTCGATCAGGCCGGCCTTGTCGGAAACGGAAATCAGGGCGCGCGACACGCGCCTCAGGTCGGACGCCATTCGGGCCTCGCCTCGCGCCGGATCGCTGAGCAGAGCGCCGTCAGCCGGTCCGGCGATCTCCGGCGGGCGGCACAAAGAATTCGCGGGGCTCCGGGCCCCGCGCTGGATTCGCTTACTTCTTGGCCGCAGCCTTTTCGGTGCGGTCGGTCCGCTCGGCGATACGCGCCGACTTGCCGCGGCGATCGCGCAGATAATAGAGCTTGGCGCGACGCACCTTGCCGCGGCGCACGACCTTGATCGAGTCGATCATCGGCGAATAGACCGGAAAGACGCGCTCCACGCCTTCGCCATAGGAGATCTTGCGAACGGTGAAGCTTTCGTTGAGGCCGCCGCCGTTGCGGGCGATGCAGACGCCTTCATAGGCCTGCACGCGCGTACGGTCGCCTTCCTTCACCTTCACGTTCACGACGAGCGTGTCGCCGGGCTGGAATTCGGGGATTTCGCGCGTGAGCTTTGCGGCCTGCTCGGCCTCGAGCTGGGCGATGATGTTCATGGCCATATCCTTGCCGGTTTCGTCCTTTGCGGACGAGCGTTTCGGGAACGCTGTTTTCAGTTGACGCGGCCCTATACAGGATCGGGCCCGGCCTGTCGAGCCGAAGGCGGCCGTCAGGTTTTTTTTGATCGTTTTTCCAGCAAATCCGGTCGTCTTTCGCACGTGATGCGCACAGCTTCCGCGCGCCGCCAATCCGCGATCTTCCTGTGATCGCCGGACAGGAGCACATCCGGGATCGCCCGCCCCTCCCATTCCCGCGGCCTGGTGTAGTGCGGATATTCGAGCAGACCGTTCTCGAAACTCTCGTCGTCGCCGGACGCGGCCGCGCCCATCACGCCCGGCAGCAGGCGCACGCAGGCGTCGAGCAGCGCGAGCGCAGCGATCTCGCCGCCCGAAAGCACGTAATCGCCAATGGAGACTTCCTCGAGATCGCGCCCCTCGATCACGCGTTCGTCGACGCCCTCGAACCGGCCGCAGACGATCGTTACGCCCGGCCCGGCCGACAATGCCCGCACCCGCGATTGCGTCAACGGTTTTCCACGCGGGCTCATGAGCAGACGCGGGCGCGGGTCGTCCGGGGACGCTGCGGCGTCGATGGCGGCGGCCAGAACGTCGGCGCGCAGAACCATGCCTGCGCCGCCGCCGGCCGGCGTGTCGTCGACCGCGCGATGGCGCCCCAGACCGTGGTCGCGAATATCGCGGGCCTCGCAGGACCACAGTCCCCGCGCGAGCGCGTCGCCCGAAAGCGACAGGCCGAGCGGGCCCGGAAACATTTCGGGAAACAGAGTGAGAATCGTGGCGCGGAACATCATTCGACTTCGTCCGGACGCACGATGACGATCTCGCCGCGCGCGAAATCGAGTCTGGGCGCGACCGCCTTGGTGAAGGGCGCGAGAAACGTCTCGCCGCTCGAAGGCGCGATCTCGAGAATATCGCCCGCCCCGTAATTCACGACGTTTTTCACGACGCCGATCGCTTCGCCCTGCGGCGACACGGCCGCGAGGCCGACGAGATCGGCGATGTAGAATTCGTCTTCGTCCGGCGGCGGCAATTTTTCACGGGCGACGAAGAGCGCAGCGCCCGTCAGCTTCTGCGCGGCGTCGCGGTCGTCCACGCCCTTCACCCTGGCGACGAGCATGTCGTCCTTCACCAGGCGCACGCGTTCGATCGCGAATTTTTCCGCGCCGGCCTCGTCGCACAGCGGCCCGTAACCGCCGATCGCAAGGGGATCGGCGGTGTAGCTCTTGATGCGGACTTCGCCACGCACGCCTTGCGCCGCGCCGAAACGGCCGACGAGGACGAGGCGGGATGCGTGCGGCATCGGCGTTCGCTCGCAACCGTCATTGCGCGCGAAGCGAAGCAATCCAGAGTCGCGGCGCAGGCTCTGGATTGCTTCTTCGCTTCGCTCCTCGCAATGACGAGTCCGGTTACGCTGCGGGCGCTTCGGCGGCGGCGGCCTTCTCGGCGGCTGCGGCGGCCGCGGCGGCGCGTTCCTGCGCCTTCTTCTTCGGCTGCGACTTCTGCGGATTGTTGCGCGCCTCGCGCTTGCCGACGCCGACGCTCTCGAGCAGACGGGCGACGCGATCGGTCGCGGTCGCGCCCTTGGCGATCCAGGCCTTGGCCTTCTCGGCGTCGAGCACCAGACGGTCGGCGGCGTCCTTGGCCTTCAACGGATCGAACGTGCCGAGCCGCTCGATGAAGCGGCCGTCGCGGGGCGAGCGCGAGTCGGCGACGACGATGCGATAGAACGGGCGCTTCTTGGCGCCGCCGCGGGAGAGACGAATCTTCAGGGACATTTTCGGTTTCCTTTCTGCGATCTGACCCCCTCTCCGCGCTTGCGGGGAGAGGGCTGGTGTGAGGGGCCGGTCGATTGGCTCGGGTCTCTCTCCCGGCCCCTCATCCGGCGCTTTGCGCCACCTTCTCCCCGCAAGCGGGGAGAAGGCGTGAACTCATTTCTTCTTTCCGAACTGGAACGGGTTGAATCCGCCGCCGCCGAGCCCCGGCAGTTTGGGTCCGAGTCCGGGCAGCGTCGGTTTGGGCGCGAACGCGCCCGCAGGCGGGGCGTCCGGCAGCTTCGGCATTTCGGGCGGCAATTGCCCGCCCATCTGCTTCTGCAATTCCGCGATCTGTTCCGGCGTCGGTTGCGGCATGCCGCCGCCGAGCCCGAACATCTGGGCCATCTTGCCCATCGGGCCGCGCTTGTTGGCGCCGCCCATCATCTTCATCATGTCGGCGATGCCGCGGTGCTGCTTCAGCAGCTTGTTGACCTGCTCGACATTCGTGCCGGCCCCCGCCGCGATGCGTTTCTTGCGCGAGGCTTTGAGGATGTCCGGGTTGCGCCGCTCCTGCGGCGTCATCGACAGGATGATCGCGCGCTGGCGCTTCAACATCCTGTCGTCGATATTGGCGGCCGCCATCTGATCCTTGAGTTTTCCGACGCCGGGCAGAAGGCCCATGATGCCGGAAAGGCCGCCGATCTTTTCGGCCTGCGCGAGCTGTTCGGCGAGATCGTCGAGATCGAACTTGCCCTTGCGCATCTTCTCGGCGATGCGCTGCGCCTTCTCCGCGTCGATCGTCTGCGCGGCTTTTTCCACCAGCGCGACGATGTCGCCCATGCCGAGAATGCGGTTGGCGATGCGCTTGGGGTCGAATTCGTCGAGCGCATCCATCTTCTCGCCGACGCCGATCAGCTTGATCGGCTTGCCGGTGACGGCGCGCATCGACAGCGCCGCGCCGCCGCGGCCGTCGCCGTCGACGCGCGTCAGCACGATGCCGGTGACGCCCACGCGTTCGTCGAAGCTCTTCGCCAGATTGACGGCGTCCTGACCGGTGAGCGCGTCGGCGACGAGCAGGATTTCATGCGGGCGCGCGGCCTGCTTGATCTCCGCCATCTCGATCATCAAGGGCTCGTCGATATGCGTGCGGCCCGCCGTGTCGAACATGACGACGTCATAGCCCTGGAGGCGGCCGACCTCTTCCGCCCGGATGGCGATCTGCACCGGGGTCTGGCCCGGCACGATCGGCAACGTGTCGACGCCGACCTGGCGGCCGAGCACGGCGAGCTGTTCCTGCGCGGCCGGACGCTTCACGTCGAGCGAGGCCATCAGGACCTTTTTCTTCTGGCGGTCCGTCAGGCGCTTCGCGATCTTCGCCGTCGTCGTCGTCTTGCCCGCGCCCTGCAGGCCGACCATCATGATCGCGACCGGCGCGGCGGCGTTGAGGTCGATCGGCTGCGAATCCGCGCCGAGCGTCTCGGTCAGCACGTCGGAAACGATCTTCACGACCATCTGGCCGGGCGTCACCGACTTCACGACATTGGCGCCGACCGCGCGCTCCCGCACCTTGTCGGTGAAGGAGCGGACGACGTCGAGCGCGACGTCGGCCTCGAGCAACGCGCGGCGCACTTCGCGCAGCGCGACGCCGACATCGGCCTCGCTGAGCGCCCCCCGGCGCGTCAGCGTGTCGAATATGCCGGAGAGCTTCTCGCTGAGGCCTTCGAACATGGTTCACTCCAGTCCCGCCCTCGTGTCCAACGCAGAACGCGCCCGGGGGCGCATCGCGCTGCCGGGCGTTTGCCTCCCGCCTCGGAAGGGCGGGTCGGCGTCCTGAAATGGCCACTCTGACGAGAGTTGCGGGGCTTTTAGGGCGAAAGGCAGGCAAAAGTCAACGATTGCCGACGCTGGAGCCTTCGCGCCGATAGACGCAGCCTCAGCGCGGCCCCGCCCCCTCGTTCCAGCGCAAAATCTCCTTCAGCGCGGCAGCCAGACGCTCGCATTCCGCATCCGTACCGACCGTGATGCGCAGGAAATCTTTCGTGCGCGGCTTGTCGAACCGGCGCACGATGATCGCCTTCTCGCGCAATGCCCTCTGCAGGTCCGCCGCTGCGTGAACCGGATGGCGCGCGAAAACGAAATTGGCCTTCGAGGGCAGCACGTCGAAGCCGAGTTTCCGCAGGCTGTCCGTCAGGCGCTCGCGGCTCGCGATCACCTTTGCCCGGCACTGCTCGAACCAGTCGACGTCCTCGTAGGCGGCCGTGGCGCCGGCCTGCGCGAGCCGGTCGAGCGGATAGGAGTTGAAACTGTCCTTCACGCGTTCGAGCGCGTCGATGAGATCGCGCTGGCCGAACGCGAGTCCGATGCGCAAGCCCGCGAGCGAACGCGATTTCGACAGCGTGTGCGTCACGAGCAGATTGGGATACGCCGCGATCAGCGGAATCGTGCTTTCGGCGCCGAAATCGACATAGGCCTCGTCGATCACGACGGGAATGTCGGGATGCGCCTTCAACAAGCGCTCGATCTCCGCCCGCGCGAGCGCATGGCCGGTCGGCGCGTTGGGATTGGCGAAGATGATCGCGCCGCAATCGCCGGGAAACGCGTCGATGTCGATGCGCAATTCGCCGTCGAGCGGAACTTCGCGGTACGACACGCCGTAGAGCCCGCACCACACCGGGTAGAACGAATAGGTCACGTCCGGAAATGCGAGCGGCCGCTCGTGCTTCAGCAGCGCCTGAAAAACGAGCGCGAGAACTTCGTCGGATGAATTGCCGACGAAGATCTGATCGGCTTTCACGCGGTGATGCGCGGCGACCGCCTCGCGCAGCTTCGTCGACATCGGATCGGGATAGAGTCGCAACGCGTCATCCGCCGCAGCCTTGATCGCGGCGAGCGCGCGCGGGCTCGGGCCATACGGATTTTCGTTGGTGTTGAGCTTCACGAGGTCGCGCATCTGCGGCTGTTCGCCGGCCACGTAAGGCTTCAGCGTATCGACCAGCGGGCTCCAGAACCGGCTCATGACATCCTGCGCGTTCGACGCTGCGTGTGCGTGCGCGGAGCTTTTAGCCGCTCTTGGCCCGGCTTAGAAGCCGCCGGCCTGTCTTTTGCGCTTGCCCAAGCGCACGACGCTGGTCATCTTTCCGGCGAAATTAAACGAATCAATGCATTGAGGCGGCCGGCGCGGCGGCCCTGCGGTAAGGTCGATGAGACTCGGGGACAAGATCATTCGCGGCCTTTGCGGCGCGCAGGTTGCGCTGGCTGCGGCGAGCGTTGCGCCTGCCGCGCAGGCGGAGAGCATCAAGGCGACTTTCGCGATCTCGCTCATCGGCCTTACGATCGGCCAGGCCAACGCGGTGGCGGCGGTCGGTCCCGATTCCTACCGGATCGACGTCGGCCTGCGATTGAGCGGCCTCGCCGCGCTCGTCACCAAGGCGAAGGGCGCGGCGACCGCCAGCGGCCAGATCGCCAATTCTACGATCCTGCCCGCCGCCTACGCCAACACCAGCGCCAATGCGACGGAGACGCGGACCGTGCGCATGGGCCTTGCGGCCGGCACGGTGCGCGCGGTCGACATTTCGCCGCCTTTCTTCGACATGAACGAGCGCGTGCCGGTCACCGAGGCGCACAAGACGAACGTGTTCGACCCGATCAGCGCCCTGTTGATGGCGGTGCCGCCGGGCAAGCCCCTGACCGGTCCTTCGGCCTGCGACCGCACGGTGCCGGTCTACGACGGCCTCGTGCGCTTCAACATTTCGCTGACCTATGCGGGCATGCGGCAGATCCACGGCAAGGGCTACAAGGGCCCGGCGACGGTCTGCGCGGCCCGCTACACGCCGATCTCCGGCTACAAGCTCGACAGCGAATCCACGAAATTCATGGCCGAGAACCGGAATATCGAGGCCTGGCTGATCCCGGTCGAGAACGCCCGCATGGTCGTTCCGTATTATGTCTCGGTCGGCACCAAGGCCGGCGCGCTGGTGGTGCAGGCCGTCGATTTCGAGATCACGCAGGATCGCGCCCAGAGCCGTTGACCCGTTCCGGGGCGGGGACCGCCGGCAAAGGTTAAGATCGGGGTCCGGCGCGACCGACGTTTGTCCACATATCCACAGAGCGCTTGTGGCAGAGGCGGCTCGCGGACCCCATATGTCGTGTGAACAAGCCGTGAAAACAACGCCGCGGCCGATTCGTGCCCGCTCCGTTCCCGCTTCGGCCTGAAAGTTAACGCCTTGCCTCCGAGCGAAATTTTTTCGCCTTTGCTTGACAGGAAGGCTGATCGGAGTCCCGTCGCGAGTCCACAGACTCCGGCAGGAGGCGCGTCGCGAGTCCTGCGATTTTACAATACTTGGGGTATGCAGCAATTCTCGCCGCGACATCTTGCGGTGAACAAAAGACGACTCGTCCGGAGTCGCCGATTCGGCCGCGATTCGTTCCCGACCCGTTCGAAATCTGAATCTTCGCGCGCCGGGTTGGACCGGACTGGCACAGGTGGGCGCTTGCCTGCGAGGATAGCGGCCGAATGAATATCAACCTGCAAGCTGCGCCCCGTCCGCGTCCGTCGCGCGGAGTCCACGGCGTTTCAGCCGTTCTGGGCCCGACCAACACCGGCAAGACGCATTACGCGATCGAGCGGATGCTCGCCCATCCCTCCGGCGTGATCGGCCTGCCGCTGCGCCTGCTCGCCCGCGAAGTTTACCAAAAGCTCGTGGCCAAGGCCGGCGTCGACGCCGTGGCGCTCGTCACGGGCGAGGAAAAGATCAAGCCGCCCCATCCGCGTTACTGGGTCTCGACGGTCGAGGCCATGCCGCGCGACCTTCAGGTGTCCTTCGTGGCGGTCGACGAAATCCAGCTGGCCGCCGATTTCGACCGCGGCCACGTGTTCACGGACCGCATCCTCAACCGGCGCGGCGTCGACGAGACCCTGCTGATCGGCTCGGGCGTCATGGCGCCGATCATTCGACAATTGCTGCCGGGCGCGCCGATCCTGGAGCGGCCGCGGCTGTCGAAACTCGCCTTCGCCGGCGACCGCAAGATTTCGCGTCTGCCGCGCCGCAGCGCCATCGTCGCTTTCTCGGCCGAAGAGGTTTACGCCATCGCCGAATGGATCAGGCGCCAGCGCGGCGGCGCGGCCGTGGTGCTCGGCGCGCTGTCGCCACGCACGCGCAACGCGCAGATCGACATGTTCCAGAATGGCGACGTCGATTATGTCGTCGCCACCGACGCGATCGGCATGGGCCTCAATCTCGACGTCGACCACATCGCCTTCGCCTCCGACCGCAAATTCGACGGCCGTCAGTTCAGACGCCTCAACCCCGCCGAATTCGGACAGATCGCCGGCCGCGCCGGCCGCCATCTGCGCGACGGCACCTTCGGCGTCACCGGTCGTTGTCCGCCGTTCGACGAGGACCTCGTCGAACAGCTCGAGGACCATCGATTCGATCCTGTGAAGCTGTTGCAATGGCGCAACGCGACGCTGGATTTCGCGTCGATCGAGAAATTGATCGCCTCGCTGGAAACAGCCCCCGGCGATCCCGCGCTGACGCGCGCGCCCATGGCCGAAGACCAGATGGTGCTGGAAATCCTCAGCCACGAAGCCGACATACGTCGCCAGGCGGCGACGCCGGCCGATATCGGGCGGCTGTGGGACGTTTGCCAGATTCCCGATTATCGCAAGGTTTCTCCGGCCGCCCATGCCGAACTCGCGCGCACGATCTTCGCTTTCGTCGTGCGGCGCGGCCGCATTCCCGACGATTGGTTCGCGCGCCGGATCGCCGAGGTCGACCGCAGCGACGGCGACATAGACGCGCTCTCGCAGCGCATCGCGCAGGTACGCACCTGGAGCTTTATCGCCAATCGTCCCGACTGGCTCGCCGATCCGGAGCATTGGCAGGGCGCGGCGCGTCGGGTAGAGGACAGTCTTTCCGATGCGCTGCACGAACGGCTGGCGCAGCGTTTCGTCGATCGTCGCACGAGCCTGCTCATGCGGCGCCTCAGAGAGAACAGAATGCTCGACGCCGAAATAACCTCCGATGGCGACGTGCTGGTCGAAGGCCAGCATGTCGGCCAGTTGCGCGGGTTCCGCTTCGCTGCGGATCCGACGGCCGAGGGCGAAGCGGCCAGGGCGCTGAACGCCGCCGCACAGAAAGCGCTCGCCGGCGAAATCGATTCCCGGGCGACGCGCGTCAGTGACGCCGTCGATACGGCGTTCGCATTGTCGAACGACGGCGCGATCCGCTGGCTCGGCGAACCGATCGCCAAGATGATCGCAGGCGAGAAAATTCTCGAGCCGCGCGCGGTGTTGATCGCCGACGAAAACCTGTCGGGCGAAGCGCTCGAGAAAGTGCAGCGCCGCGTCGATCTGTGGCTCGGCCAGCATGTCACGAAATTGCTGGGCCCGCTGACGCAACTCGAAAACGGCGAAGGGCTCGAAGGCATCGCGCGCGGCATTGCGTTCCGCCTGGCCGAGGATCTGGGAATCGTCGAACGTTCGCGCATCGCCAACGATGTGAAGGGCCTTTCGCAGGAAGGCCGCGCGAGCCTGCGCAAGGCCGGCGTTCGCTTCGGCGCCTATCATCTCTATGCGCAAGCGCTGTTGAAGCCGGCGCCGCGCGCGCTCGCCGCGCAATTGTGGGCGTTGAAGCATGGCGGCCTCGACGCGGTGAAAGGCCTCGAGGAAGTCGCGCATCTGGCGTCGTCCGGCCGCACGTCATTCGCCGCCGACGCGGAAATTCCAAAGGATCTTTATCGCGTCGCGGGCTTCCGCGTCTGCGGCGAACGCGCGGTGCGCGTCGACATTCTCGAACGTCTCGCCGATCTCATCCGACCAGCAGTCGCCTATCGGCCGGGGACGACGCCCGGCGATCCGCCGGCTGGCGCCGCGGACGGCGCCGGGTTCGTGGTGACCGTCGGCATGACGTCGCTCGCGGGCTGTTCGGGCGAGGCCTTCGCCTCGATCCTGAAGTCGCTCGGCTTCGTCATGGAGCAGCGCCAGGGTCCGGCGATCACCGTGCCTCTCGTGCCGAAGGCGGCGACCGAGCCCGTACAGGTCAAGGCCGAGGAGGCGGAGGCGAGCGACCCGCTGGCCGAGGCGCCGGCCGATGCCGCCGAGCCTGCGGAGACCGCCGCCGATGCAGAAGCGGCGGACGCCGAGAACATGAAGGCGGAGGGGCAGGCCTCGGACGAAGCGGCGCTCGCCGACGAACAGTCCGGCGGCGAACCGCCGGATGCGCCGACGCCGGCCGAGGCGGAAGCGGCGGAAGCCGAAGCGCATCCCGAACCCCCGGTGGAAGAGTCCGCTGCGGCGGCGCCTGCGCCGGAAATGAACGACGAAGCCCTGCTCGCTGAATCCGCGTTGATGGCGGCGTCGCAGGAAGCCGCGACGCCGGAGCCCGCGCCCGCCGCCGACGGCGTTGCCGAGGCGACGGCCGAAGCGCAGATGATCGAGGTCTGGAGCCCCGGCGGGCGCCCGCATCATCGCCGCGAAGGCCCGCGCCATCGTCGCGGCGGCCAGGCAGGACATGGCGGCGAAAAGCGCGCGCCCCGCGAATGGATCATCCCGCAGCGGCCGGAACGCCCGGCGAGACCCGAAGGCGAACGCCAGAACCGGGAAGGCCGACCGAAATTCGAAGGCGGGCCCCGCCATGACGGAAAACCACGGTTCGAGGGCCGGCCAAGACCGGAAGGCCGACGCGACCGCCCGTTCGAAAACAGGTCCGACCGTCCGTTCGCTTCATCCGACAAACGCGAGCGCGACCGCAAGCCCGATCCGGACTCGCCCTTCGCCAAGCTCGCGGCGTTGAAGGCGGAGCTCGAAAAGAAGAAGTAGCGCCCGCAGAACGGCTCAGGAACAGGTCGGTAGCACTGAACCTGTCAGCCGCGCTGTCGAAAAATCGACGCAATATTTGTTGCCCTGCTTTTGTCATTGCCCCGAGCCGTTCCAGCGCATCCGGGGGTTGATCAGGGTTCGCCGATCCGTCGGCGTAGATCGTGACGTCGCTGCCGTTCGGCGTGTGCACGGTCTTGAGCGTGTCGGCCGCGCGCGCCGGCGAACCCAACGCTGCGCCAGCGGCCAACGCAATAATCAGGGATGTCTCGCGGAAATCGATCATGTGCGCCCCCTGCGACAATTGATTGCGACCCGCCGACTATTTTATGTCCGGTTACGTAAGTCCGGACTGTAGCCGCAAAATTGCAACGCAGCCGTCATATGCGCCGGCGCCGGCGCGACCGCCCGCGTCGGCGGGCCGTTCCTGGCCATCGGCACGACGATTTCGCGCGCATGGAGATGCAGCGGCATTCCGCCGACCGAGCCCGACCCATAGATGGCGTCGCCGAGGATCGCGAACCCTTCCGCCGCGCAATGCACGCGCAATTGATGCGTGCGGCCCGTGAGCGGCTCGAGCGCGAGCCACGCGACTGGCCTGCCCTCGAATTCGCCGCGTCCCATCACCCGCCATTTCGTCTGCGACGGCTGGCCTGCCGGATCGACCTTCATCCACCAGCCGCGCGCAGGATCGAGCCGGCCGAGCGGGAGGTCGATCAGCCCTTCGTCGCTTGCTGGTCCGCCCTCCACCACCGCCCAATAGGTCTTGTCGATTTCGCCGTTCTTGAACAGCTTCATCAGCCGTTCCAGCGCCTTGCGATGGCGGCCGAGGACAAGGCAGCCAGAGGTGTCGCGGTCGAGCCTGTGGGCGAGCGAGGGCCGACGCGGCAGGCCGAAACGCAGGCAATCGAAATATTGTTCGAGGTTCTCGCCGCCCTTCGGCCCCCGGTGAACGGGGATGCCAGCGGGCTTGTCGAGAATGAGAATCAGGCCGTCGCGGTGCAGCAGGCGGGAAATCATCTCTTCCGGGTTCATGGCGGAAACGGTATCTGGAGCGCGGGCCCGGCGGTCAAGCGGCGCCTGCGAGGGAGAACAGGCTTGGAGATCGACGCGCAGGCCAAGGCGCTGGACGCGCGCGCTGCGGACGCAGCCGCCGACGTCGCCGCGCGTTCGCTCGACATCTGGCTCGCGCGCCTCGCGGTACTCGCGATCGTCGCCCTGCAATTGCTGCTCGTCAACGACCTTTCGCCCTTCCCGCGCTGGCTGTTGCCGGCGCTCGAACTCGCCATGCTCGCGCCGTTGTCGATCGCCACCGCATGGTCGCTCGGCAAAACCCGCGGCGTGGCGGATGCGGAAGATCCGAGCGACCGCTGGGCGACAGTGGTCGGCCACCGCAAGGCCATCCGCACCGCATTTCTGGCGATGACGGCTTTCGTCAGCGCCGCCAATCTCATCTCGCTGAACGGCCTCGTCTTCGCGATCCTCGGCGGCCATGCGGCGAACGGAAAGTCGCTGCTGCTCGATTCTCTGAACATCTGGGGCACCAACCTTCTCGTCTTCGCGCTGTGGTACTGGCATATCGACCGCAAGGTCGCCGGCCTCGACGAGGAGGTCGCGCCGGACTTCGTCTTCACCCAGCAGACGTTGCCGCCCGAGCTGACGCGGCGGGCTTACAATCCCGGCTTCGTCGATTATCTCTTTCTCGCCTTCACCAACGCCACGGCCTTCTCGCCGTCCGACACGTTTCCGCTCACGGCGCGCGCGAAACTGCTGATGATGCTGCAGGCGCTGATATCTCTGGTGACCATTGCGCTGGTGGCGGCGCGCGCGGTCGGCATTCTGGCTTGAATTGATGAGCGGACAAGAACAGGAAAAGAAGAAGCCCGGTTTCTTCGGCCGCATGTTCGGCCGGGGACGGAAGGACGAAACGCCGGCTCCCGGAAGCGAAGAAACCGCAGGCCGCGACGCGCCCGCTGCCGAAGACGGCCCGGTCGAAATCGCAGCGTCGCATCTCGCCGACGCCGCGCCGGAATCCGTTCCGGCGCCGCAGACGCAAACGCTCGACGAAGCGCCCCGCCCGACGCACGAAGAGGTTGCGGCGTCCGCGTCGCCCGTCGCGGCGCCGGCCGAAGCCGGCGCAGCCGATGAGGCGCCTGCGCCGAAACCCTCCTGGTGGAAACGCCTGAAGGCCGGCCTGTCGCGCTCGTCCTCGTCGATCTCGCAGGGCATCGCGGACGTTTTCACGAAGCGCAAGCTCGACGCCGCCGCGCTCGACGACCTCGAAGACATTCTCGTGCGCGCCGATCTCGGCGTCGCTGCTTCGTCGCGCATCGTCGAAGCCGTGGGACGCGGACGCTTCGACAAGGAAGTTTCCGCCGACGAAGTGAAGAGCGTGCTCGCGAGCGAAGTCGAGAAATCGCTCGCGGGCGTTGCGAAACCGCTTCTCGTCGATGCGACGAAAAAGCCGTTCGTCGTGCTCGTCGTCGGCGTCAACGGCTCGGGCAAGACGACGACCATCGCCAAACTCACGCAGCGTCTGCGCGGCGAGGGAAAATCCGTGACGCTCGCGGCCGGCGACACGTTCCGCGCCGCCGCGATCGAACAATTGAAGGTCTGGGGCGACCGCCTCGGCGCGCCCGTGATTTCGCGCGCGCCGGGCGCCGACGCCGCCGGCCTTGCGTTCGACGCGCTGACGGAAGCGCGCGAAAACGGCGTCGACGTCGTGTTGATGGACACGGCGGGCCGCTTGCAGAACCGCGCCGAACTGATGGCGGAACTCGAAAAGATCGTGCGCGTGATGAAGAAGGTCGATGCGGAGGCGCCGCACGCCGTTCTGCTCGTGCTCGACGCCACCGTCGGTCAGAACGCGCTCAGTCAGGTCGAGATTTTCGGCCGCGTCGCCGGCGTGACCGGCCTCGTCATGACGAAGCTCGACGGCACCGCACGCGGCGGGATTCTCGTCGCCATCGCCGACAAGTTCGGCCTGCCCGTGCATTTCATCGGCGTCGGCGAGACCGCGGACGATCTCGAACCTTTCGAGGCGCGCGACTTCGCGCGCGCCATCGCCGGGCTGGAACAGGAAAACGCATGACAGAGCAAACCGCGCCCGCGCAACGCAAGAAGCTCGCGCCGGGCCTGAAATTGGCGCTGGAGATGGGGCCGCTGGTCCTGTTCTTTCTCGCCTATTCGCGCTTCGGGATTTTCGAAGGCACGGCCGTCCTCATGGTCTCGACCGTGGTCGCGCTCGCGATCACATATGCGATGACGCGCCATCTGCCGGTCATGCCCGTCGTGACCGCCGTCATGGTGATGATCTTCGGCGGCCTCACGCTCGTGCTGCACGATGCGACCTTCGTGAAGATGAAAGCGACGATCGTCTATCTTCTTTTCGCCGCGGCGTTGCTCGGCGGGCTCGCCTTCGGCAAGGCGCTGCTGTCGGTCGTGTTCGACACCGTGATGAAGCTGACCGAAGAAGGCTGGCGCAAGCTGACCTTGCGCTGGGGCCTGTTCTTTCTCGCCATGGCTGCGGTCAACGAAATCGTCTGGCGCACGCAATCGGAAGATTTCTGGGTGAAGTTCAAGGTCTTCGGATTCGTGCCGCTGACCGTTCTGTTCGCCTTGTCGCAGACGCCGTTGATGCTGAAATACGAATTGAAGGGCGAAGACGCGGAAAAGGCGCCCGAGCATTTGTGAAACCACGGATGCGCCGCCGCGCGGCTACAATCGACGAACCAGGAGAAGTCGGGAACTGGATTCCGGATTTCGCGTGACTGGCGGGCCGGCGGTCAATTCCATTCCGCCCACTTGCCGTGCCAATCCACCCGCGCGAGCGTGCGCCGCTTGCCGCCGGGCCAGATCGCGAGCGTCAGTTCGCAGCCCAGCCGATCGGGCGCCGCCTCCATCGCCAGCCAGGCGAACGGCGCCTCCGGCGTCGCGCGCGCGCCGGCCGCGCCGATTTCCGCGCGCAAGGCGTGCCGCACGTCGAGCGGCAGATATTGCGCGAATACGGAATGATAGACGACGCGGCAGACGCCGGCCTTCGGCGCCGCCGCCATTTTCGCGCGCAACCATGCGAGCGCGTCGCCCGCTTCGACCCTGAGCCCGCTCTGCGCGACGACATCGAGCGCAGCTTCGATCCGTGCGACGCGCGCGAGCTGCTCGGGCCAGATATAGGCGAGCATCCGTTCGCGATCGTTCTTTTCACGCGCATCGACAGGACGCAGATCGACGGCGTCGCGCGAAGCGATCTCGATTGCGGCGTCGAGCGGCGGCGATACGCCCGACCAGGGGCTGAAGATCCGCACTTTCGAGTCGCGCGGCCCCCATTCGCGCCCCTCGCCGAGATCGAAGCCGTATTGGTCGAACAGAAGATTGAGCCCCGCGCTCGCGCCGGCCTCGTAGAGCGCGAGCGGCATCTGCGTTTCGCGCGCGACCTGCAGGAAGCCGCCGAGCAGTACGGCGGAACGCGAAACCTCGTTCGTCTGCGGCGGCGAATCGAGAAACGCCGTCATGAACGGATCATGCGCGGCGACCGTCGCCTCGATCGCGCGCCACAACGTCTCGTCGTCCGCGCCCTCGTGCGGCGGGTAAAGCCGGGCGAGCCCCGGCGCCTTGCCCATGCGCACGAGAAAATTGAGCGCCGCCGCACAGCGCAGCGGCATGAGGTCGGGCAAGAGCGATTGGCGCGGCCAGGACCAGACGCGCCGCCCGAAGGCGGAGGATTCGCCGAGCCGCGCGCCGATCAGTCGGCAGATGCGCGCGGTGAACGGTCCGTCGAGCGAAAGGCAGGCTTCGGACTGGCGGTCGAAAGCCTTCTGAATGCTCGTTCTGTCGACGCTCATGCCCGCTCCGCGACAATGCTTCGCGCAGAGTGAAGTCCGAAACAGCCGAATTGAAAAGCTGCGGCGGCGGGGCCCGACTTTCGCTGGCGAAGAATCGCCGGGCTAACCCTCGTCCGCGCGCTGGTCGACCGGCGCGCCGAGCTTTTCGAGCGCGCGGCGCAGCCGCCGATAGTCGAGCATGATCGCGGCGATCGTGCCGAGGACGGCCACCGCGGTGATCGCGTAGGAGGCGACGATGAAGGTCGTGTGCGGATTGTTCATCGCGCGGGCTCGAAGGAGGCCGTACCGCGCGCCTCGCCGGCGGCGACGGCCAGATGCGTCAGACGATCGAGGCGGCGGCGCAGGATTTCGTTGCGGATCGACATCATGTGCAGGGTGAGGAACAGGAAGGTCGCGCCGACCGCCATGATCAACAGCGGCCACAGCATCGAGGAATAGATCGCCGGTCCGCTCGTCGTGAAGACGGAAGCGGGCTGGTGCAGCGTGTTCCACCAGTCGACGGAAAATTTGATGATGGGAATGTTGACGAGGCCGACGAGCGTCATGACAGCTGCGGCCTTGGCGGCGCGTTGCGGCTCCTCGATCGTCTGCCACAGCGCGATCAGCGCGAGATAGATCAGCAGCAGAACGAGCATCGAGGTGAGCCGGGCGTCCCATACCCAGTACGTGCCCCACATCGGCTTGCCCCAGAGCGAGCCGGTGACGAGGCAGACGAAGGTGAACATGGCCCCGAGCGGCGCCGCCGATTTCTGCGCCGCGTCCGCGACGGGATGGCGCCACACCAGCGTGCCGAGCGCGGCCGAGGACATGACCATGTAGGCGAACATGCCGAGCCAGGCCGCCGGCACGTGGATGTACATGATGCGCACCGTCTCGCCCTGCTGGTAGTCGGCCGGCGCGACGAAGAAGACGAGATAGAGGCCGACCGCGAGCAGGATCGCCGTGAGGCCCGCGCAGATCGGGATCGCCGGCTTCACGAAGCGCAGCACGAAGGATGGGTTGGCGTAGCGCAGCATCGGTTTCCTCGAACCCTCATACCGGGGCGCGGGCGTCGCCCGCGCTTCGAGACTGCGGCTTCGCCGCCTCCTCGAAACGAGCACGGGTTGGCGGCTGGTTTATGCCTCCTCCCTGGCCAAGGCAATTTGCGGAGGATCAACGCGCATCAAATCCCCGCTATTCGCCGAGCCGGCGCAACAGCGCCGCGGCGGCGAAGGGGCAGAGCGCGCCGGACGCCAGCGTCAGCGCGGCGAGAACCGCGAGCGGCGTGAGGAACGGCACCGTTCCGCCGGCGGCCGCATTGGCGGCGGAAACGCCGAAGATGAGAGCCGGGATGCAGAGCGGCAGCACGAGGAGCGCCATCAGGAGGCCGCCGCGCCTGAGCGAGACGGTCGCGGCAGCCCCGACCGCGCCGATGAAGGTCATGGCCGGCGAGCCGACCAGCAGCGAGACGCCGATGCCGAGCATGGATTCCGGCTCCTGCGCCATCAAAAGTCCCATCAGCGGCGCGGCGACCACCAGCGGCAAGGCGGTTGTCGCCCAATGGGCGAGGCATTTGACGAAGACGACAGCTTCCAGCGGCGTCGCGCCGAGCTGGAGCTGGTCGAGCGAGCCGTCCTCCCAATCGGCCTGGAACAGGCGGTCGAGCCCGAGCAGCATGGCGAGCAGGCTGGCGATCCAGAGGATCGCCGGTCCGATGCGCCGCAGGAGGTTGAGGTCCGGGCCGATCGCGAAGGGCACGATCGTCACCAGCACCAGAAGAAACACGACGCCCATCGAGCCGCCGCCGCCGATGCGGCGGGCGATGGCGATCTCGCGCCGGACGAGCGAGGAAAGCGGCCCGCTCATGCCGCAATCCCCAGCCGCAATTCGCCCGCGCCTTCGAGCCCGAGCGGCGAATGGGTGGCGGCCATGATCATGCCGCCGCCTGCCCGGTGCTCGGCCATCACCTGCCCCAGCGCGCCCTGGGAGCGCACGTCGAGCGCGGTCGTCGGCTCGTCCAGCAGCCAGATCGGCCGCGGCGCGACCAGCAGCCGCGCCAGCGCCGCGCGGCGCTTCTGGCCCGCCGACAGATAGCCCGCGGGAATGTCGAGGACATGCGCGAGGCCGAAGGCGCCGAGCGCGTCCGCCGGGCTGCGTCCGCGCTTGCCGTCGCGCGCGAGGAACGCGCCCCAGAACGCGAGATTCTCGCCCACCGACAATGCGGGCTTCATGCCCTCGGCATGGCCGATGTAATGCAGGACGGACGCGATATCCTCGGCTTCGCCGTCGAGGTCGAGCGCGCCGGCCGCAATCGGCAGCAGACCAGCGATTGCGCGCAGCAGCGTCGATTTTCCGGCGCCGTTTGGACCGGCGACGATCAGCGCCTGCCCGTCGGACAAATCGAAATCGGCGCCTTCGACGATCCTGCGGCCGCCGCGGTCTATGCACAGTTTCTGGGCTTTGAGGCGCATGTGGCGAAGGACGTGACCGGGGCGGGACGAAAAATGCGGCAAGACTTTGGTTCGTGTAGCGGCCTTCGCGGAAATTATCTATAAGGCCGGCCATCCTCTTCCTTCTTCACGCGCAGGGAAAATTGCGATGGCATCGCTCGACAGCTTCAAATCCCGCAAGAAGCTCACGGTCGGTACGAAGACGTACCACTATTATTCGCTGAAGGCCGCCGAGAAGAACGGCCTCAAGGGCGTCGCCGACCTGCCCTATTCGATGAAAGTGCTGCTCGAGAACCTGCTGCGCAACGAGGACGGGCGCTCCGTCACCAAGGAGGACATCCAGGGCGTCGCCGAATGGCTCGTCAATCGCGGCAAGACGGAGAAGGAAATCTCGTTCCGCCCCGCGCGCGTGCTGATGCAGGATTTCACCGGCGTGCCGGCCGTCGTCGACCTCGCCGCCATGCGCGACGCGATGACGCAGCTCAAGGGCGACCCGCAGAAGATCAACCCGCTCGTGCCCGTCGATCTCGTCATCGACCATTCCGTCATCGTCGACGAGTTCGGGTCCGCCAAGGCCTTCAAGAAGAACGTCGATCTCGAATACCAGCGCAACGGCGAGCGCTACCGCTTCCTGAAATGGGGCCAGGGCTCCTTCGCCAATTTCCGCGTCGTGCCGCCCGGCACCGGCATCTGCCACCAGGTGAACCTCGAATATCTCGCCCAGACCGTCTGGACGCGAAAGGAAAAGGTGAAATCGAAGGGCAAGACCGAGACGATCGAGGTCGCCTATCCCGACACGCTCGTCGGCACCGACTCGCACACCACCATGGTCAACGGCCTCGCCGTGCTCGGCTGGGGCGTCGGCGGCATCGAGGCGGAAGCCGCCATGCTCGGCCAGCCGCAATCGATGCTCCTGCCTGAAGTCATCGGCTTCAAACTGCACGGCAAGCTGCGCGAAGGCATCACCGCGACCGATCTCGTGCTGACCGTCACGCAGATGCTCCGCAAGAAGGGCGTCGTCGGCAAGTTCGTGGAATTCTTCGGCGACGGCCTCGAGCATCTGACCCTCGCCGACCGCGCGACGATCGCCAACATGGCGCCCGAATACGGCGCGACCTGCGGCTTCTTCCCCGTCGACGACGAGACGCTGAATTATCTGAAGACCTCGAGCCGCCCGGCGCCGCGCATCGCGCTCGTCGAGAAATACGCCAAGACCCAGGGGCTCTTCCGCAAGAAGGGCGCGCCCGACCCGGTCTTCACCGACACGCTCGAACTCGACCTTTCCGAAGTCGTGCCGTCGATGGCCGGGCCCAAGCGCCCCGAAGGCCGCATCGCGCTCACCGACGTCGCCGCCGGCTTCGCCAGCGCGATGGACGCGGAGTACAAGAAGGCCGCCGACATCGCCGCGCGCTACAAGGTCGAAGGCGCGAATTTCGATCTCGGCCACGGCGACGTCGTGATCGCCGCGATCACCTCCTGCACCAACACCTCGAACCCGAGCGTGCTGATCGGCGCGGGCCTGCTCGCGCGCAATGCGGTGGAGCGCGGGCTCACCTCGAAGCCCTGGGTGAAGACTTCCGTCGCGCCGGGCAGCCAGGTGGTCGGCGAATATCTCGCCAAATCCGGCCTGCAGAAATATCTCGACAAGATCGGCTTTAATCTCGTCGGCTACGGCTGCACGACCTGCATCGGCAATTCCGGTCCGCTGCCGGCGCACATTTCGAAGTCGATCAACGACAATGGAATCGTCGCGGCGGCCGTGCTTTCCGGCAACCGCAACTTCGAAGGCCGCGTCTCGCCCGACGTGCAGGCGAACTATCTCGCCTCGCCCCCGCTCGTCGTCGCCTACGCGCTCGCCGGCTCCGTGCAGAAGGACCTGACCAAGGAGCCGCTCGGCCATGACAAGAAGGGCAATCCGGTTTTCCTGAAGGACATCTGGCCGACCTCGGCCGAGATCCAGGCCTTCATCCGCAAGAACGTGACGAAAGCGATCTTCAAGTCGAAATACGCCGCGGTGTTCGACGGCGATTCCAACTGGAAGAAGGTCAAGGCGCCGTCGGGCGAGACCTATCGCTGGGAAATGGGCTCGACCTACGTGCAGAACCCGCCCTATTTCGTCGGCATGACGATGACGCCGGCGCCGGTGAAAAATATCGAGGGCGCGGGCGTGCTCGCGCTGTTCGGCGACAAGATCACGACCGACCACATCTCGCCGGCCGGTTCGATCAAGGTGAACTCGCCCGCGGGCAAGTGGCTCACCGAGCGTCAGGTGTCGCCGGCCGACTTCAACCAGTACGGCACGCGCCGCGGCAATCACGAAGTCATGATGCGCGGCACTTTCGCCAACATCCGCATCAAGAATTTCATGATGAAGGATGGCGCCGGCAACGTGCCTGAAGGCGGCAACACGAAATATTTCCCCGGCGGCCAGTCGATGTCGATCTACGACGCCGCGATGAAATACCAGGCCGAGAGCAAGCCGCTCGTCATCTTCGCCGGCGCCGAATACGGCAATGGATCGTCGCGCGACTGGGCGGCCAAGGGCACGAAGCTGCTCGGCGTGCGCGCGGTGATCGCGCAGAGCTTCGAGCGCATCCATCGCTCGAACCTCGTCGGCATGGGCGTGCTGCCGCTCGTCTTCAAGGAAGGCGAGTCGTGGACCTCGCTCGGCCTCAAGGGCGACGAGACCGTGACGATCAGGGGTCTCGAAGGCGACGCGCTGAAGCCGCGCGTGACGCTGACGGCGGAAATCAAATTCGCCGACGGCAAGGTCAAGAACGTGCCGCTGCTCTGCCGCATCGATACGCTCGACGAACTCGAGTACTACAGGAACGGCGGCATCCTGCAGTACGTGCTGCGGCAGCTGGCGGCGTAGGCGCTCCGTCATCCCGGCCGCAGCGAAGCGGAGAGCCGGGATTCAGAGGTTGAAGATGTGGATGCTGGATCCCGGCTCGGCCTTCGGCCGTCCGGGATGACACTTGCAAGATTTTGAACGACACCCTCCACGAGAGCGGATCATTGCGAATACGCATCAGCGCATTGAGAGGAAGCTCTTAATCACAGGGCGCCAGCGCGATTGTACGAACGCTGATGAAGGGTGATTAATCCCAAGCGCGAGGAGTGTTCCCCAATTACGCGCGTACGGCCCGTAAAGGTATTGCTTGCCATCGTGCGTGATGTGCGCGCCATCCGAAGTGAAATTTGGCATGTGGTTCCACAAGCGCATTCCGCAAGCGATGAGATGCGTTGGTCGAATCTCGTCGATTACATCGAAAAATGCTTTTTGCGACTCGTTAAACATTGACTCGCTCGGAGTGACTCTCGCTTTCTCCGACACCAACCACTGAACATAATTGTAAAATGCGATTCGGCTCCAGATGGCGTACCGGTCAATTTGCGATCGATCTTCCTTCGTTAGAACCATCGATAACGTCGTGAAAAAACGGAAGTTGGCCCCCGCGATGTAGCAACTCACAACGTCATTGGTGAGCGATGGAACGTCTTCCGCGGGTTTGCCGTAATGCGATTCTCCGAGAACAAGCAAGCGTCTAAGCGGGCCCCCGCCGAAGCCGCGCGGAATCCATGGTAGAAAACGAACGGTCTTCTGATTGATCGAATCCCTAGCTGCTTCGCAGGCTGAAGGTGTACCAATTGCCATTGGCGGCATCCTTTGAAGGGATTTTCGAGATGGCGAAAGTAGCCATTGTTGACCAAGACTACCGGGCAGATGTTAAGGCCTGCAAGGTGGACTACGATTATCAGGCGGACTTAAAAGTGTTTGTTGTCTCAGCGGATTATCAGGCCAAGGGCGATGAAAAATGGTTCTACGTGGATGCCGAGTATCAGGCGACCACAAAGCTGTACTGGGTCCAGAGCGAATATCAGGCAGACTTGAAGGTCTGCTTTGTCGATGCAGACTACAAAGCAGGCTGGGACCACGGTCACAAGTTGCAAAACCGCCTGTGAAGGCGGTCATCGTGGGCCGTTGACCCCTCACGGCTTGATGTACTGGAATCCCTGCTGCTCCAGCATGGCGATCTCGCCGACGGCGGCGCGCACGATGTCCTCGCGCTTGACGCCGTAGAGGTCCTTGTCGGGATCGAGCCGGCGCGCGAGCAGCGTGTTGCGGCAGACCTCGAATTTCACGCCTTCGGCCTTCAGCCGGTCGATCTGCCGCTCGGCGTTGGCGTTCCCCTTCGCCCAGATCAGCATGTCCAAGCCGTCGCCCTGGAGAACGATGCGCAAATCGAGCTTGTCGGCGCCGACGGCGTCCACGTGGTTCTGGGCCACCTGCAGCACGTGACGGTAATGGCCGTTGAACAGGCCGGCGCGCTGGTCGATGTGATAGATGACCTGCTGCTTGCCGTAGTCGGGGAGCTGCATGTCCTGCACCCAGGCCGCCGTCGTGCGGTTCGACCCATAGGCGTAGGCCGAGAAGCCGACCGCGGTCAGGACGAGCGCAAAGCCGAGGGCGGCGATGAAATAGAGGGCTTTCAGTCGCATGAAGAATGGCCTCTTCCGCGCCCGCGCGTTCCGGAACGGGACGATGGCGCTGTCGGCCGCCCGACATTCAAGCCGCGCGCCGCGCTTGCCGGAACCGCGCCGGGCCTGTAGCAAACCCGCCGACAACCTTAACGAACGCGACCAACCCAAGCGAGAGCGTCATGGCCACCTACAAACTCCTGCTCCTGCCGGGCGACGGCATCGGCCCCGAAGTCATGGCCGAGGTCGAAAAAACGCTGGCGTTTCTGACGCGCGCGGGCGTCGCGAAATTCGAGATCGAGCGCGGCCTCGTCGGCGGCTCCGCCTATGACGCGCACGGCCAGTCCATTTCCGAAAGCGACATGAAACTCGCCATGGCAGCGGACGCCGTGCTGTTCGGCGCGGTCGGCGGACCGAAATGGGACGGCGTGCCCTATGACGTGCGTCCCGAGGCGGGACTGCTGCGGCTGCGCAAGGATCTCGCGCTCTTCGCCAATCTGCGGCCTGCGATTTGCTATCCGGCGCTGGCGGAAGCCTCCTCGCTCAAGCGCGAGATCGTCGAGGGGCTCGACATCATGATCGTGCGCGAGCTGACCGGCGGCGTCTATTTCGGCGAGCCGAAGCAGATCATCGATCTCGGCAACGGCCAGAAGCGCGGCATCGACACGCAGGTCTACGACACCTACGAGA
>JAGWTW010000162.1 GCA_028868735.1 Hyphomicrobiales bacterium
AACATGCTGCACGGCTGGCGGCTCGCCGACGGCAAGCACATGCGCATGTCCGGCTATCCCGCGAAGACGCGCTCGTTCTCATGGTCGCCCGACGGCAAGTGGCTCGCGACGTCGGGCGCCGACGCCTGCGTCGTCTGGCCGTTCGAGACGAAGGACGGGCCGATGGGCCGCGGCCCGCGCGAATGCGGCGTGCGTTCGAAGCGCGTGTCGCGCTGCGCGTTTCATCCCTCGCAGCTCGTGCTCGCCATCGGCTACGAGGATGGTTGGCTGTTGCTGTGCCGCTTCACCGACGGCTCGGAAATTTTCGTGCGCGGCGAGCGCGACGGCAACGATCCCGTGACCGGGCTCGCCTGGGACGCGCAGGGCCGCCGTCTGGCTTTCGGCACGCGCGCAGGCAAGGCCGGCGTGCTCGACCTCCCGTCCTGACGCCTGAAGCTTTCTTCATTCGGCAACCAACGCTGCGCGCCGGCGTTCCCCTCTTTCACGGAGGGTTCGCTCATGAAGAGGATTGCAATCGCGCTCGCCGCATCAGCGCTTCTGGCCGGAGGCGCGATCGCGCAGACGCCCGCGCCGCAACCGACGCCCAATGCGCCGGTCGCGCCGCCCGCAGCGCCGACGGCTCCGCCCGCGCCAGCTGCGCCGCCCGCGCCAACCGCGCGCACCGTCCCGGGGTCGGGCGCCAGCGCCGTGCGCCCGGTCCAGTCCGCGCAGGAAAAGACGGTCACGCAGATGCTGGCGAGCGACGTGCTGAAAGCCAATGTCTACGACGGCAAGGAAAACAAGATCGGCGTGATCGACGACGTGCTGATGTCGCGCAACGGCGCGCCTGAGCAGGCGATCGTCGGCGTCGGCGGCTTTCTCGGCATCGGCGAAAAGGAAGTCGTGATTCCGTTTTCCGAACTCAAGATCAAGTCGCGCGGCGGCAAGTCCTGGTTCGAACTCGCGCGCACCAAGGCGCAGCTCGAGAACGCTGCAGCGTTCGACGTGAAGTCGCACAAGGTCATGTGATTTTCGCAAGGCGCCGCGCCACGGGAAACGGGTCGCGGCGCGGATCGATCCGGACTAGATTGCGCCTCGTCGGGAGGGCGGATGTCCGGGGCGCAATCAAAGATCGAAACGGCCATGACGGGGCGCACATGGGCGCTTCTGCTTGCGCTGTCGCTGCTGTGGGGCTGTTCGTTTCCGTTCGTGAAGGTCGCCGTCGCCGGCGTGCCGCCGATGACGCTCGTGTTTGCGCGCGTGACCATCGCCGCGCTCGTGCTTGCGCCGGTAGCGATTCTGGCGCGCCAATCCCTGCCGCTCAACTGGCCGATGTGGCGCGCTTTTTTCGCCATGGCCTTCCTCAACAACGTTCTGCCGTGGTCGCTCAGTTTCTGGGCGCAGCAGTTCGTGCCGAGTTCGCTCGCCGCGATCCTCAACGCCTCGACGCCGCTGTGCTCCGTCGTCGTCGGCCATTTCTATCTCGCCGACGAGCGGCTGAAGGCGAACCGGCTTGCGGGCGTCGTCGTCGGATTCGTCGGCGTCGCCGTGTTGATCGGACCGAACGCGCTTTTCGGCGGCGGCGGCCCGCAGCTTCTCGCCGAACTCGCGCTGCTGGCGGCGGCCGTCAGCTACGCCTTTTCGGGCGTCGTCGGGCGGCGCTTCGCGGGGTTCGGCGTCACCGCCTTGCAGAGCGCGCTCGGGCAGATGACGGCGGCGAGCGTTCTGATCGCGCCGCTGGCGCTGGTCGCGGAGCGTCCGTGGGCGGTCGCGGCGCCGACATTCGGGCAGATCGAAGCTACGCTCGGCCTCGCGGTCCTGTCGACGGCGGCCGCCTATCTTCTGTTCTTCCGCATTCTCGCGCGCGCCGGCGCGACCAACGTTATGCTGGTGACGCTGCTCGTTCCGCCGACGGCGATCTTCGTCGGTTCGGTCTTCCTCGGCGAGCGAATCGAGCCGCGCGCGCTCGCCGGCCTCGCCTTCATCGCCGCCGGCCTCGGCCTGATCGACGGCCGGCTTTTGCAAGCGGCGCGCGATCGCCGGTCGGCGCGGCGCGCGGCCGAGAACCGGCCGGCGCGCGAAGCCGATTGAGCCGGCGCGACGCAAAGGCCGCCCGCAGGAAGCCGCGGTCCAGGATGGTTTCCTCCGCTTTCCCGGACATTCCGTCGCCTTGAGCAATGCCGGCGCAAGCGCCTAGATATGGCCCGCTCGCAACCGGACAAGCGACATGACGCCGGAAAGATTGCAGGATATCGCCTTCTGGGCGCGCGACCTCGGCGCCGACGAGATCGGCCGCGCGTGCAGGGGCGTGGTGGAGAAGTCCTGGCCCGCCGGCGCCTATGTCTGCCATCGCGGCGACCGGTTCGAATCCTGGATCGGCGTGGCCTCGGGCCTCATGAAGATCGGCACGGTCTCGTCGAGAGGCAAGGCGGTTTCGCTCGCCGGAATGCCGGCCGGCATGTGGTTCGGCGAGGGCTCGGTGCTGAAGGGCGAAACGCGCATGTACGACATCGTCGCGCTGCGGGAGACGCGGCTCGCGCTCATGAACCGCGCGACGTTCATGTGGCTCTACGAAAACAGCGTCGGCTTCAACCGCTTCCTCGTGCGCCAGTTCAACGAAAGGCTCGGGCAATTCATCGCGCTCGTCGAGCACGACCGCCTGCTCGACAGCGTGGCGCGTATCGCGCGCAGCGTCGCCTGGCTGTTCAATCCCGTTCTCAATCCGCGCGTCGGTCCCAGTCTCGACATCAGCCAGGAAGAACTCGGCCAGCTTGCGGGCGTGTCCCGACAGGTCGCCAATCGCGCGCTGCAGATATTGGAGGCCGAAGGTCTTCTTCGCCTGACGTCGGCAGGTCTGACGCCGGCCGACGTCGATGCGCTCGCGCGCTACGGCGAGTGATCATGCGACGAAAGTAGGGGGAGGCGCGGTCAAATGGACCGGCAGACCTACCTGACAAATCGCCTTTGCGCAGTCAAGCGCGACCTTGCGCCCGGCCGCGCGCGCTGCAATGGATGATGCGCCCATTCGGCATCAAGACCGAACGGCGGGAATGACAGGCGCGAACGGCGCCTCGGGGAGAGCAGAGGGTGGCTCAAGGCCGTCAGGATGTGGACCGCGCGGGACGCGAGGACACGTTTCCGAAGCTCCTGCGCATGCACGCGCAGGCGCGCGGAAGCAGGCCCGCGTTCCGGCACAAGGATCGCGGAATCTGGCAGACCTGGAGCTGGGCGCAGACCTACGCCAACATTCGCGCGCTCGCGCAGGGATTGAAAAAGCTCGGCCTGGGCGAGGGCGACAAGATCGCCATCGTCGGCGGCAACCGTCCGATGCTCTACTGGACGATCACGGCGGCGCAGATGCTGCGCGCCGTACCAGTGCCGGTTTACGCCGACATGGTCGCCGACGAACTCGCCTTCGTGCTCGAAAACGCCGATGTGAAGATCGCCGCCGCCGAGGATCAGGAACAGGTCGACAAATTGTTGTCGATTTCGAACCGGCTGAAGTCGCTGACGCATATCGTCTACGACGAAGAGCGCGGACTGCGCGACTATCAGGAAGAACATCTGACGGCGATGTCGGATCTGATGGAGGCAGGACGCATGGCGCTGGCCTCCGAGGCCTCGCTCGACCGCGCGCTCGACGCCGCCATCGACGCCGGCCGCGGCGACGACGTTTCGATCATGCTCTACACGTCGGGCACGACGGGGCGCTCGAAGGGCGTGGTGCTCGCCGCCGGCCGCTGCGTCGCCGCCGCGCGCGACACGGTCGCGTTCGATCGTCTGACGGAAAGCGAAGAACAACTCGCCTACCTGCCGCTGGCCTGGGCGGGCGATCACTACATGAATTACGCGCAATGTTTCGTCGCGGGGTTCTGCATGTCGTGCCCGGAGAGCGCGGACACTGTGCCGACTGACCTGCGCGAAATCGGACCGACCTTCTATTTCGCGCCGCCGCGCGTGTTCGAGGCGCAGCTCACCCGCATCATGATCCGCATGCAGGACGCCAGCGCGCTGAAGCGCAGGATGTTCGACCATTTCATCGCGCACGCGCGGCTCTGGGGCGAAAAAATCCTGAACGGCGAAAGCGTCCCGGCGGCGGCGCGCCTGCATTATGCGCTCGGCGAAGCGCTGGTGTACGGACCGCTGAAGAACGCGCTCGGCTATTCGCGCGTGCGCGTCGCCTATACGGCGGGCGAGGCGATCGGCGCGGACCTGTTTTCGTTCTATCGTTCGATCGGGCTCAATCTCAAGCAACTCTACGGGCAGACCGAGGCTTTCCTTTATGTGACGGCGCATGCCGACGGCGCGATCAAGCCCGAGACGGTCGGGCCGGCCGCGCCCAATGTCGAAATCCGCATCGCCGACGATGGCGAGGTGCAGTTCAAATCGCCGGGCCAGTTCGTCACCTATTACAAGGAGCCGGAAAAGACGGCGGAGACGATGACGCCGGACGGTTTCGTTAGGACGGGCGACGCCGGTTTCTTCGACGCCGACGGCCAGTTGCGCATCCTCGATCGCGCCAAGGACGTGGGCAAGCTTGCGGACGGCACGCTGTTCGCGCCGAAATATATCGAGAACAAGCTGAAGTTCTATCCGAACATCAAGGAAGCCGTTGCGTTCGGCGACGCTAAGGATTTCGTGACGGTCATGCTCAACATCGACCTCACCGCGGTCGGCGCCTGGGCGGAACGCAACGGCATTTCCTACGGCTCCTATCAGGAGCTCGCCGGCAATCCGCGCGTGTACGGGCTGCTTCGCGACCATGTGGAACAGGTCAATCGTTCGCTCGCCGGCGAACCGCGCATGTCCGGCGCGCAGATACGTCGCTTCCTGATCCTGCCGAAAGAGCTCGACGCCGACGACGGCGAACTGACGCGCACGCAGAAGGTGCGGCGCGGCTTCATCGCGGACCGCTATGCGCCGCTCGTCAAGGGGCTCTACGACGGTTCGTCGATTGCGGACATCTCGACCGAAGTGACGTTCGAAGACGGACGCAAGGGCGTGATTTCGGGCCGTGTCGCGATCGTCGATCTCGGAGCGCCCTCGTCCGCCGAGCGCGGAGCGCGCGCGGCATGAGCGGGCGCGACATTCTTCTCGACGTGCAGAACGTTTCGCTCTCGTTCGGCGGCGTGCGGGCGATTTCCGATGTTTCGTTCGACATCGCCAAGGGCGAAATCCGCGCGATCATCGGACCGAACGGCGCCGGCAAGACGTCGATGCTGAACGTCATCAACGGGTTCTATCATCCGCAACAGGGCCGCATCTCGTTCAACGGACGCACGCGCGCGCGGATGAAGCCCTACGAAGCGGCGAGCCAGGGCATCGCGCGCACGTTCCAGAACGTCGCCCTGTTCAAGGGCATGTCGACGCTCGACAACATTCTTGCGGGCCGTGCGCTCAAGATGAAGCGCGGCTTCGTGTGGCAATTGCTGCGGCATGGTCCCGCGCTCGACGAGGAAATCGAGCACCGCAAGTTCTGCGAGGAGATCATCGACTTTCTCGAAATCGAGCACATCCGCAAAGCGCCGGTCGGGACGCTGCCATACGGCCTGCAGAAGCGCGTCGAACTCGGGCGCGCGCTCGCGATGGAGCCGACCCTGCTGTTGCTCGACGAGCCTATGGCCGGCATGAACCTCGAGGAGAAGCAGGACATGAGCCGCTTCATCGTCGAGGTGAACCGCCATTTCGGCACGACCATCGCGCTGATCGAACACGACATCGGCGTGGTGATGGATCTCTCGGACCGAATCGTCGTGCTGGAATACGGACACAAGATCGCCGACGGCACGCCCGATGCGGTCAAGAGCGACCAGAAGGTCATCGACGCCTATCTGGGAGTGGCGCACTGATGCACCTTCTCTATTCGATCTTCGCCGATCCGTTCGTCCAGATGTGGGGTTCGCCCGACCTGCTTGCGCAGACGCTGTGGGAGGGTCTCGTCAGCGGCGTCCTCTATGCGCTGATCGCGCTCGGCTTCGTTCTGATCTTCAAGGCGTCCGGCGTGTTCAATTTCGCGCAGGGCATCATGATGGTGTTCGCCGCGCTCACGCTCGTCGGCTTCTACGAGAAGGGCGTGCCGGCATGGCTGGCGCTCATTCTCGCGATCGGCGTCATGTATCTGCTCGCGCTCGCCGTCGAACGCGTCGTGCTGCGGCCTCTCGTCAATCAGCCCGACATCATGTTGTTCATGGCGACATTCGGCCTCACCTATCTCCTGATCGGAACGGGCGAACTCGTGTTCGGCGGCGATCCCAAGGAAATGCCGGTGGCCGCGCTCGGCCTGCCGAAGGGGGCGATCGATCTCAAGATCCTCGGCGGACTCGTTTCGTTGCAGAAAATCGACATAGCGGCGGCCGTGATCGCCTCGATCATGGTGGCGGGTCTGGCCGTGTTCTTCCAGAAAACGCGCATCGGGCGCGCCTTGCGCGCGGTCGCCGACGATCACCAGGCCGCGCTCTCGGTCGGCATTTCGCTCAACCAGATCTGGGTGATCGTGTGGTTCACGGCCGGCATCGTCGCGCTGGCGACCGGCATCATGTGGGGCGCGCGGTCGGACGTCTCGTTCGCGCTTCAGGTGATCGCGCTGAAGGCGCTGCCGGTGCTCATCCTCGGCGGTTTCACCTCGGTGCCCGGCGCCATCGTCGGCGGCCTCATCATCGGCGTCGGCGAAAAGCTCGGCGAATTCTACTGGGGGCCGCTGGTGGGCGGGGGCATCGAAAGCTGGCTCGCCTACGCCATCGCGCTCGTCTTCCTGCTGTTCAAGCCCGAGGGCCTGTTCGGCGAGAAGATCATCGAACGCATCTGATCGGGGGCCACAGGTGTTCTACCGCGAAGTCGGCCAGTTCAAATCGACCTACGCCGCCGACCAGGCGATCTTTCCGATCCGCCAGGACCGGATCGGACTGGCGCTGATCCTCATCGTCGCCTTCGTCGTGATTCCGATGCTCGGCGGCGAATTCCTGATCGCGTCCGTCATGGTCCCGTTCCTCGTGCTGTCGCTAGCGGCGATCGGGCTCAACGTGCTGATCGGCTACACCGGCCTGATCTCGCTCGGGACGGCTGCCTTCATGGGCGTCGGCGCAATCGCCTGCTACAAGCTGTCGAGCGCGTTCCCGCAGATCAATGTCGTCGTGTGGATCGTCGTCTCCGGCTTCTTCTCGGCGGCGGTCGGCGTGTTGTTCGGTCTGCCGAGCCTGCGCATCAAGGGATTCTATCTCGCCATTGCGACGCTCGCCGCGCAATTCTTCCTGCAATGGTGCTTCATCCGCATTCCCTGGCTGACCAACGACAACACGTCCGGCGCGATCGAGGTGCCCGAGCACACGCTGTTCGGACTGCACGTCACGGGCGCGCAGGCGACGCCGCTCACGCGCTATTACGTCGTGCTTGTCATCGTCGTCGCCATGACGTGGTTCGCGTCCAATCTCGTGCACGGTCGCCTCGGCCGCAACTGGATGGCGGTGCGCGACATGGACATCGCC
>JAGWTW010000035.1 GCA_028868735.1 Hyphomicrobiales bacterium
TCTCGCTGTCTTTCGCGCCGAGCTGCACGAATTGCACGGCGCGGTCGAGACCGACGATCAGGGGACCTACGACGGTGGCGCCGCCGAGTTCCTGCAACATCTTGGTCGCGATCGAGGCCGAGTGAAACGCCGGCATGACCAGCACATTCGCCGGGCCCTTCAGACGACAGAAGGGATAGGCCGCCTGCAATTCGGGATTGAGCGCGACGTCCGCGGCGATCTCGCCGTCGTACTGGAAGTCGACGCGCTGCTTGTCGAGAATCTGCACGGCCTCCTGAACGCGCGCGGAGCGTTCGCCGAGCGGATGGCCGAAGGTCGCGAACGAGAGCAGCGCGACGCGAGGCTCGATGCCGAGCCGCCGCGCCACCGCCGCAGCGCCGATCGTGATCTCGGCGATGTCAGCGCCTTCCGGCATTTCCGTGATCGCCGTGTCGGCGACGAGCACCGGCTTTCCGCGCGCAAGCACCAGCGAAACGCCCATCACGCGATGACCCGGCTTGGGGTCGACCACGCGGCAGACTTCCTCGAGCGCGATCGAGAAATTGCGCGTGACGCCTGTCACCATGGCGTCGGCGTCGCCGCGCGCCACCATGGCGGCGGCGAAATAGTTGCGGTCGTTGTTGATCAATCGCTGGCAGTCGCGCATCAGATAGCCCTTGCGCTGCAGCCTTTCGTACAAGAACGTCGCATAGGTCGAATTGTGCTGCGAAAGACGCGCATTGTGGATCTCGATATTTTCGGAAATATCGAGGCCGCCAGCGGCCGCCGTCTGCTTGATCATCTCTTCGCGGCCGACGAGCACGGCGCGGCCCAGCCCCTGATGCACGAACGAGACCGCGGCGCGGATGACCTGTTCTTCCTCGCCTTCGGCGAAAACGACGCGCTTGGGATGGCGCCGCACGCGGTCGAATATGCTCTGCAACGCGCCGGCGACGGGATCGCGGCGCGCGGACAATTGCTGCTTGTAGGAATGGAAATCCACGATCGGCTTGCGCGCGACCCCTGAATCCATCGCCGCCTTCGCAACGGCGGCCGGCACGACCGAAATGAGGCGCGGATCGAACGGCGCCGGGATGATATATTCGCGCCCGAAGCGCGGGCGCGCGCCCTGGTAGGCGGCGGCCACGTCGTCCGGCACGTCCTCGCGCGCGAGTTCGGCGAGCGCATTGGCGGCGGCGATCTTCATTTCCATGTTGATCGTCTTGGCGCGCACGTCGAGCGCGCCGCGGAAGATGTAGGGAAAGCCGAGAACGTTGTTGACCTGGTTCGGATAGTCCGAACGGCCGGTGGCGATGATCGCGTCCGGACGAACGGCGAGCGCGTCCTCCGGCGTGATTTCCGGATCTGGATTGGCCATGGCGAAGATGATCGGATCCTGCGCCATGGACTTCACCATGTCCTGCGTCAGCGCGCCTTTGGCGGACAGGCCGAAGAAGATGTCCGCGCCTTCGCAGGCTTCCGCCAACGATCGCTTCTTCGTCTCGATCGCATAGGCCGCTTTCCACTGGTTCATGCCGTCGGTGCGGCCGCGGAAGACGACGCCCTTGGTGTCGACGAGCGTGATGTTCTCCTGCGGCATGCCCATTGCGCGCAGAAGATCGAGGCAGGCGATGCCCGCGGCCCCGGCGCCGTTGCACACGAGCTTGACGGTGCGGATGTCGCGGCCGGTCAGACCCATCGCATTGACCATGCCTGCGCAGGCGATGATCGCCGTGCCGTGCTGGTCGTCGTGAAAGACGGGAATGTCCATCAATTCGCGCAGGCGCTCCTCGATGATGAAACATTCAGGCGCCTTGATATCCTCCAGATTGATGCCGCCGAACGAGGGGCCGAGATATTTGACCGCGTTGATGAATTCGTCCGGATCCTCGGTGCCGACCTCGATGTCGATCGAATCGACGTCTGCGAATCGCTTGAAGAGAACGGCCTTGCCTTCCATCACGGGCTTGGAAGCCAGCGCGCCGAGATTGCCGAGACCGAGGATGGCGGTGCCGTTCGAAACGACGGCGACCATATTGCCCTTGGCCGTATAATCGTAGGCGCGCGAGGGATCCTCGGCGATCGCGAGCACGGGCACGGCGACGCCCGGCGAGTAGGCGAGCGAGAGGTCGCGCTGCGTCGCCATGGGCTTGGTGGGGGCGATGGCGATCTTGCCGGGCCGGCCCTGCGAATGGAACAGCAGCGCCTCGCGGTCGGTAAAGGTCGGGCGCTTCGGACGGTTGGGCTTCGACTCGGACATTTTCTTCTCGTTATCCGGGGGCTTCGCGGAAGCGCGGGACCATAAAGGGGCCTGCCCAGCCCCACAAGGCGCGCGGAGGGGTCTGTTCGTCTTAGGGTTGAGGCGGCGGCCCCGCCCGCGCGGCGACATGCTACGGTCCGGTCATGTCCGCCCCCGACATTCGCGAAATCCTGCCCGCTTCCGGGATCGAAAACGAAAACGCCCTCGCGGCGCTCCTGATCGAGACGGTGGCGGCCGGCGGCTCGGTCAGTTTCATGCACCCCCTGTCCGAGGCGGACGCGACGGCGTTCTGGCGGGACTGGCTCGCCTCGGCGGCCCGCGGGGAACGGATCGTGTTCGGCGCCTTTGCCGATGGCGCGCTCGTTGGCGCGACGACGCTCGTTCTCGCCTGCCCGCCGAACCAGCCGCACCGCGCCGAGATCGCCAAAATGATGACCGCGCGCGCTTTTCGAGGGCGCGGCGTGGCGACGGCCCTGATGCGCGCCGCCGAGGCCGCCGCGCGCGCCCGCGGCCGCTGGCTGCTGACGCTCGATACCGCCGCCGAGGATGGCGCGGCCGGCTTCTACGAGAAGCTCGGCTTCGTGCGCGCCGGCGAAATTCCGGATTACGCGCTCAAGCCCCACGGCGGTCTCACGTCCGCGCTTCTCTACTGGAAGCGGCTCGCCTGACCGGATTTGCGGTGGATCGCGGCGGGCGCGCGCTCGCGCCGCGTCGTCGCCGCTGGTAGCGTGCGGGCCATGCACGGGACCCCCGACCAGACCGGACAGGCCGCGGCGAAACCCTCGCCGATGATGGCGCAATATCTGGAGATCAAGGCGGCCAACCCCGACTGCCTGCTCTTCTACCGGATGGGCGATTTCTACGAACTCTTCTTCGAGGACGCCGAAATCGCATCGCGCGCGCTCGGAATCGTTCTCACCAAGCGCGGCAAGCACGAGGGCGCCGACATTCCCATGTGCGGCGTGCCGATCGAGCGCGCCGACGATTATCTCCAGCGCCTGATCGCCCTTCAGCATCGCGTCGCCGTCTGCGAGCAGCTGGAGGATCCGGCGGAAGCGAAGAAGCGCGGCTCGAAATCGGTCGTGCGCCGCGACGTCGTGCGGCTGGTGACGCCGGGCACGATCACCGAGGAGCGCCTGCTCGAGCCCGGCCGCGCGCATCTGCTGGTCGCGGTCGCGCGCGTGCGCGCCTCGGACGACGAGCAGCGCTTCGGGCTTGCGGCGGTCGATCTGTCGACCGGCGCGTTTTCCGTGTCCGAGACGCCGCTGTCCGGCCTCGCGGCCGCGCTGGCGCGCCTCGAGCCGCGCGAGATCGTCGCGTCCGACGCCCTGCGCAGCGATCGCGATGTCGAGCGAATCCTGACCGAAGCCGGCGCCCCGCTCGCGCCGATGGGGCGCGACAGCGGCGAGGGCGTGAGCGCCGAGCGTCGTCTCTGCGAATTTTTCGGCGTCGCCACTTCAGACGGCTTCGGCGGCCTCTCGCGCGCCGAGGCGGCTGGCGCCGCGCTCGCCATTCTCTATGTCGAGCGCACGCAGCTCGGCGCGCGGCCATCGCTCGCCCGTCCCCGTCGCGAGGCGCGCGACGGCCGGCTCGAGATCGACGCCGCCACCCGCGCCAATCTCGAATTGACCCGCACGCTCGGCGGCCAGCGCGAGGGCTCATTGCTTGCGGCCATCGACCGCACGGCGACGCCCGCCGGCGCACGCCTGCTGGCCGAGCGGCTCGCGGGGCCGCTCACCGATCCCTCGATCATCGGCCGCCGTCTCGACGCCGTCGCGTTTCTCATCGACGATTCCCGCTTGCGCGAGGACATGCGCGCGCAATTGCGCGGCGCGCCCGATTTTTCGCGCGCGCTCTCACGACTGGCGCTTGGCCGCGGCGGTCCGCGCGATCTCGCCGCTGTTCGCGACGGCGTCGCCGCGGCGAATGCGACCGGCGCGTGGCTTGCCGCCTGCATCGGTCCGCCGCCCGAGCTTTCCGATCTCGTCGGCCCGCTCACGGCGCCGCCGCGCGCGCTGCACGATGCGCTCGCCGCCGCGCTCGCCGAAGATATGCCGCTCGACAGGCGCGACGGCGGATTCATCGCCGCCGGCTTCGACGCCGCGCTCGACGAGGCGCGCGCGCTCCGCGACGAGAGCCGCCGCCTCGTCGCGGCTCTCCAATCGAACTATTGCGATCTCGCCGAGACGAAACAGCTCAAGATCAAGCACAATAATTTTCTCGGCTTCTTCATCGAGGTGAACCAGCAGCAGGGCGAGAGGCTGCTCAAAGCCCCCTTCAACGCGACCTTCATCCATCGCCAGACGATGGCGGGCGCGATGCGTTTCTCGACGACCGAACTCGCCGAATTCGAGCAGAAGATCGCGTCCGCCGCCGACCGCGCGCTCGCGCTGGAGATCGGGCATTTCGACGCCCTCTGCGCGCAGACGCTGGCTGCGACCGACGCGATCAAGAGCGCGGCGGAAGCGCTCGCCGCGCTCGATGTCGCCGCTTCGCTCGCCGAACTCGCGGAGGCGCAGAATTTTTCGCGGCCGGCCGTGGACAATTCGCTCGCCTTCGCGATCGAGGGCGGCCGCCACCCCGTCGTCGAAGCGGCGCTCAAGACGCGCGGCGAAGCCTTCACATCGAACGATTGCGATCTCACGGGCGAGAAGGCCGGCGCCGTCGCCGTCGTCACCGGTCCGAACATGGCCGGCAAGTCGACCTATCTGCGGCAGAATGCGCTGATCGTCGTGCTGGCGCAGATGGGCTCCTACGTGCCCGCGACAAAAGCGCATGTCGGAATCGTCGACCGGCTTTTTTCGCGCGTCGGCGCGTCGGACGATCTGGCGCGGGGACGTTCGACCTTCATGGTGGAGATGGTCGAGACGGCGGCCATCCTCAACCAGGCGACGGAAAGATCGCTGGTCATTCTCGACGAGATCGGGCGGGGCACCGCGACCTTCGACGGCCTGTCCATCGCCTGGGCGGCGATGGAGCATCTGCACGACGCAAACAGATCGCGCGCGCTGTTCGCCACGCATTTCCACGAACTGACGCAACTCGGCGAGCGGCTTGCGCGCCTGAAGAACCTGACCATGCGCGTCGCCGACTGGAACGGCGAGGTCGTGTTTCTGCACGAAGTGATTTCCGGCGCAGCGGATCGTTCGTACGGGATACAAGTCGCGAAACTCGCAGGGCTCCCGACAAGCGTGGTGGAGCGCGCGAAACACATCCTCGCCGAACTCGAAGCGAGCGACCGCCGCACGCCGATCGAAAAGCTGATCGCCGATCTGCCGCTCTTTTCCGCGCGGCCTGCGCCTGCGACGACGACCGCTGCGGCCGAACCGAAGAAGGATGCGTTGCGTGAAAAGCTCGCAAGCGTCGATCCGGACGAGCTGACCCCGCGTGCGGCGCTGGAGATTTTGTATGAGTTGAGGCGGTTGGGACGGGACTGACGTTCCGGCGGGTTTCCGATACCCCGACGATCGTCGGCGTGACGCCAAAAAATCACAACCGGCGTCGAAGCGCAGCCGGCGTCAGGCAGGACCTGGCCGAGGCTCTGACGAACGGCGCTTCGGTCTCATCAATAGCTTCACCCGCAGGCAAGCAGGGTATTTGTCAAATCTAACGATTCCAAATCGCTTTTATATGAATGCGTGTTTGGAGTTACCCTGCGTAAATTATGTTTTGCGCGTCCAACGAGCGCTTCCGATAAAATTTAACCTATCTCGTAATTCAAAATCGAGATTTATGCCGTATTTGACGCAATCGTTACGACCGAATGGGTTCCGAAGATGCGTCGACTGTCCCGCCTCGCCAATCATCTTTCGGATCGTGTCGAGTTCATGCGCGACCATCGTGCTTCTGCGACGATGGTTTTCGCAGTGTTGGCGCTCCCGCTCATGCTCGCCGTTGGCGCCGGCATCGACTATTCGCGCATCGTCACGGCGCGAGAGGTGTTGCAGCAAGCCGTTGACGCCGCAACGCTCGCCGGGGCCGGCGTTTCCACGGCTCAGCGTAACGCCGTTGCCGCCTCGACGCTCAGGAGCGTACTGGGGCCGTCGAGACTCACGAACGTTTCGGCGATCTGGACGACGAACGTCGACGGCTCTTTCACGGGGGCGGCCAGCGCATCAGAGGCGCTCATCGTCTCGGGGCTTGCCGGCGTGACGACGGCAACCGTCAAAGCGACGGCTACAGCGGTCGCCAGCTCCTCTTCGACGCCCGCGTCCCAGACGTCCGCCAAAGTATGCGCGCTCGTCCTCGATCCATCGTCCTCGCAGGCGCTGCTGGTCAATAGCGGCGTCACCGTCAACGCCACGAACTGCGAGATCGACGCCGCCTCAACCGGTAGTCCAGCCGCGATCTTCAATTCGAACGACACGCTCAACGTCAGCAAGATCTGCGTCGCTGGAAACAACGTGATTCAGAACGGCGGGACGGTCGGCGCGCTTAACACCGGCTGCACAACGGCCGCCAATCCGTTTGTAAGCGCCTTGCCGACGGTGTCGGTCGGTTCCTGCACAGTGAGCAATCAGAACTATGCCGGCGCCAATTCTCTCTCGCCGGGCACCTATTGCGGCAATTTCAATTTCAACGGGACCGGGACGCTCAATTTGCAGCCAGGTCTCTATGTGTTCTCGAACACCAATTGGAACATCAATTCCGGCTGGACGGTCAGTGGCGCCGGGGTCACCTTCTATTTCGCAGACTCCAACAGCTACATTCAGGTCAACGGCGGCGCGACAATGAACGTGTCGGCGCCGACGACGGGGACTTATGCGAACATTCTTATGTTCGAGCCGGACGGGCTGGCTAAATCCTCCTACACGATCAACGGCTCGTCGGGGCATCAACTCAACGGCCTGATCTATCAGCCGAGCCGCAACATCACGTTCAATTCTCAGTCGAACGTGAACACGGAATACTTTACCCTGGTGGTGAACCAGTTGATCCTCGATACGCTCACGTGGAACGTCGCTGCTGCGCCGCTCAGCATTTCGCCTGCCGGAGCGACCAAAACGACGATGGCCCTGAAGCTCATCAAATAGCTTCCAGCGCCATGCGAGCGCCGACGTCGACCCGGGTTCCCGGACGCACGGCGGGAACGTCGCCCGCCGCCGATCTGTCATGCTTGCTCGCGCCTGCGCGGGCGTGACGGCGCTACGCCGCCGCCTTCCGCTCCGCGCGCAGCATATCCGCAAAGCTCGGATAGCTTTCCGACAATTCTTCGGTGATTCTTCCGCGCAGCAATTCCAGCGTCGCGGCGTCCGGCGCCTTGGTTTCCGGAACGATATCCGGCGCATCGTAATCGAAGCCGGTGTTTTCACGCACGTCGCGCGCCGTAAAACCGCGGTGCACGCTCTTCAGCGCGAACCGTTTCCGCTCCTTGTCGAAGGAGAACAGGCACATGCCCGTCAGCATGGCGTGCGGGCCGCCGGGGCGTACGATGCCGTCGGAAACGCCGGGCGCGGAAATATAATCGACCTTCGGCACGAACACGCGCGAAGAATGTTCCTCGCGGAACAGGATTACGCGCGGGACAAGATAGTACATGAAGGCCGAGCCGAAACAGCCGGGCCAGCGCACGTCGCTTTGCGGATAGGGGCCCGCGCCCACGAGATTGATGTTCGCCTCGCCGTCGATCTGGCCGCCGCCGAGAAAGAAGGCGTCCACGCGTCCCTGCGCCGTGCAGTCGAACAATTCGACGCCGCCGTTGGTGAAGAAATTGTGCTCTTCCGATCCGAGGATCGAAATTCTGACGCGTTGCTTTTTCGCCAGTTCGTTGCGCGCGCGAAGCAGCATGGCGCCGGCCGCGGGCATCGGCGAGGAGGCGCCGACGGCGACGTGGCGGACGCCGTCCAGAAGATCGGCGACGGTCGCGATGATGAGTTCGCGATTGGAATAATCGGCGCTCATGCGGCCTCGCGGAACCGACGCGAAAAGCCGTCCATGTAGGCGGCGAAGCCTTCCGGCGTTTTCGCCATCGCCGCGTAGCGCGCGACTTCCGCGCTGTCGACGGCATATTCGCCCCACAGCCCCAGCGGCCATGCGCCGCGGGGCGCGACCGCGATCTTCGTCACGTAGAGCGCGGGCAGGACGCCGGCGGCGGAATCCTCGCTCGCCAGCAGCGACGTCTCGCTGATGCGCTCCACCGTGACGATGGTCGCCTTCGCGGCCTGCGCCATGGTGACGAGCTCGCGGCGCCGGCCGATCCGCACATTGCCGAACCTGTCCGCTTCGGGCGCGTGAAAGATCGCGACATCGGGCTGGATCGCCGGCACGACGATAATCGGGTCGCCCTTTTGAAAGGGATTGTCGATGATCTTCCAGTCGGTGCGGGTTTTCAGAAGGTCCGAGCCGATGATGCCGCGGATCGGCAGGAACGGCACGCCCTTCTGCGCGGCGATGAGGCCGGAATGCACGGCGGGACAGGTCGCGTCCATCAGTTTGAACGCGCCCTTGCGCACGCCGTCCTGAAAGCGCGGCGCGCCGCCGGCCTCGCCGAGCGTCACCGCGCTCGTTTCCAGCACGCCGACGAGGCCCTCGCCGATCAGCATGTCGCCCTGCATGCCCGTGACCGGCACGCAGACGACGTGCAGGTCCTTCGGGCGGTTGGCGATGATGGCGGCGGTGGCGGCCATGGCGACCCCGCAATAATCGGCGGGCACGGCGAGCTTGCAGCCGGGCGTCACCTCGGCGGCGAGTTCCTCGAGCGAAACGATCTCTCCCATCGGCCTCTCCCTTTAGGCGCGATGGTCCCGCGCAACGCGCGAAGCGTCAAGCGCGCGCGGCGCGGCCCTGTCATGCCGGCGCGTCCGTCATTGCGAGCGGAGCGAAGCTATCCAAGGGCGGCAACACGGCTCTGGATTGCTTCGTCGCTACGCTCCTCGCAAAGACGGCTCGGCCCCTTTCCCCGTCTCCGCCCGCCGCAACACGAAGACCTGATGAATATCCAGCACGAATTCCGCGCCCCTGGGCGGCTTGTCCTTCGCCCGCTTGCGCAGGTGCAGATCCTTCAGCGCCAGGAATTTCAGTTCGATCGAATCGACGCAATCGAGCCCGTCGTCCCGCACTTTCCGAACGAGCGTCCAGTGGTCCCAGGGCGGCGCCAGGCCGACGATCGCGAGACCCCCGTCGCCGAGCTGCGCGCGCAGGGCGGCCAGATAGTCGGCCGGTCTGCGGAAATCGCGCTTGAGGAAAGGCTCGCTCCAGTCGAGGCCGAATTTGTAACGCTTGCGCGCGAAACGATCGGCGGCGTCGAGCATGCGGCGGATGTGCTGGACCTTGGTGCCGTCCCAGATCGCGCGCGGAAAGCGCTCGGGTACGGCTTCGACGAGCGCGCGCATGATGCGGTGCGCCTCGTCCTCGCTGTGTGTGAGGCCGCCGTCGCGCAGCAGATCGAGCGCATTGACGATGGCGTAGAGACCGCACAGGCCGTCGAGATGGCCCTGCCGGAAAGGTTGGAGCGCCATCTGCGGTCTCGTGGTTTGCGCCGTCAGCGCGGCGCGAGAATCATCACCATCTGCCGGCCTTCCATCGAGGGCTCGGCCTCCACCTTGGCCATCGGCGCCGTCTCCGCCTTCACGCGTTCGAGCAGGCGGTAGCCGATGTCCTGGTGCGCCATCTCGCGGCCGCGGAAGCGCAGGGTGATCTTGACCTTGTCGCCCTCGATGAAGAAGCGGCGGATCGCCTTCATCTTCACGTCGTAATCGTGGTCGTCGATGCCCGGGCGGAGTTTGATTTCCTTCACCTCGACGATTTTCTGGCGCTTGCGCGCCTCGGCCGCCTTCTTCTGCTCGGTGAAGCGGAACTTTCCGTAATCGAGAATCTTGCAGACCGGCGGATTGGCGTTCGGGACGATTTCCACGAGATCGAGGCCGGCTTCTTCGGCGAGGCCGAGCGCCTCGTTGATATCGGTCTGGCCCCGGTTCTGGCCCTCTGCATCGATCAATTGCACGACCGGGACGCGAATTTCGCGATTCGTGCGCGGCCCGCCCTTCTCCGGGGTCGGCGGCGCTTTCATGGGACGACGAATGGCTTTGGCTCCGTTGTTGTTTCGACGCTGTGCGATGACGCCCGCGCTGCAGGCGTATGGATATAACAAAAACGCCCGGCGGCTTGCGCCGTCGGTCGCCCGGGCCCCAAGATCGTAGGTGCAGGACTTTAAGTCAACCGGCGGGGGCCGGCTCCAGCAGGGATTCGTAGACCTCGAGCGTGGCCGCGCACATCCGATCGACCGAAAATCGCTCGACGACGCGGGCGCGGGCGCGCAGCGCCAGAGCCTCCCGGGCGGCGGCCCCGAGGTCGAGCGCACGACCGATCGCCGCCGCCAGATCCTCCGGACTGTCCGGCGGCACGAGCCAGCCCGTACGCGCGGCCGGATCGCAGGCCGGCGGACAGAGCACGGTTTCGGCGGCGGCGCCGAGATCCGAGGCGACGACCGGAGCGCCCATGGCCTGCGCCTCGACGGCGACCCGTCCGAACGCTTCCGGCGCCACCGAGGGCGCGACCACGCAGGCCGCCGACAGCAACGCCGCCGGCATGTCCTCGCAATGGCCGACCCGCCCGACGATGTCCTGGACCCCGGCCTCCTCCGCGAAACGGTCGAGTTCGCGCGGAAAGGCGTCGCGCTCCTCGTCGCCCGCCAGGATGAAGAGCAGATCGCGGCGGCCGGCGTCGCGCAGCAGGCGCGCGGCGCGGATCAGCACCCGGTGGCCCTTGCGGCGCGCCAGCCGGGCCGGCATCAGCACGATCCGCTGGTCCGCCGGCGCACGCCATTTCTCGCGCAACGCGCGCACCCGGTCGGGCGCGACAGCGGCGGGCGAAAACGCCCGCAGGTCGACGCCGCGGTGGACTGTCACGATTTTTCCGGCCGCGAACGGATAGCGTTCGAGCACATGGCTCGCGGTGAATTCAGAATTTGCGATGACGCGGTCGCCCATCGCCATCACCGAATTGTAGCGCGCCTTGATCGCGGAATTCGCGGAATAGACGCCGTGATAGGTCGTCACGAAGGCGACGCCGGCGCGGCGCGTCGCGCCAAGCGCGACCCAGGCCGGCGCACGCGAGCGCGCATGGACGAGATCGACGCCTTCGCGCGCGATCAGGGCGGCGAGCCGGCCGACATTGGCGGCCATCGCGAACGGGTTTTTCGTCGCGGCGGGAAAGGCGTGAAACTCGCCGCCGAGCGCCTGCAATTCGCCGACCAGCCGGCCGCCTTCCGTCGCGACAAGCGCACGCGCCCCCGCTCTCACCAGCGCCTCCGCCATTTCAAGCGTGGTTCGTTCCGCCCCGCCCGACTCGAGCGAGGGGATGATCTGGAGAACCGTTCTGCCGGCGATGGGGCGCTCCGCCCGAAATGCGCGCACTGTATTCGGCATCGTCCAATTTATGTATTCCAACGTGGTTTACGCCCGCTTACTCAAGACCGGCATCTCACGGAGCACATCGCATGAACGCAACGCCGAGCGCCCCGGCCATCGACAGGCCGCCGGACCACCTGCGCGTCGGGCAAGGGGCGCAGGGCCGCGACGTCGCGTTCCGCGCGCTCGCCGCGCAACCGGCGGACGCTGAAAAGCCCGGCCTCGTATGGCTCGGCGGCTTCAAGTCCGACATGACAGGGACGAAAGCGACGGCGCTGGAGCAACACGCGGCCAGGGCAGGCCGCGCATGCCTGCGATTCGACTATTCCGGCCATGGCGAGTCCGGCGGGACGTTCGAGGAGGGCACGATCAGCCGCTGGCTCGAGGAGGCCCTCGCCGTCTTCCGGCTGCACACGCAGGGCCCGCAAATCCTCGTCGGCTCGTCGATGGGCGGCTGGATCGCCCTCTTGCTGGCGCGGGAGCTTGCGCGCGCGGGCGAACAGGGCCGCATCGCCGGCATGGTCCTGATCGCGCCCGCCGTCGACTTCACGGACACGCTGATGTGGCCGAACCTGAGCGACGAGGCGCGCCGCGAGATCGAGACGACGGGCAAATGGCTGCGTCCTTCGCAATATTCTCCGGAGCCCTATCCGATCACGAAGGCGTTGATCGACGACGGCAAGAAACATCTGCTGTTCGGCGGCGAGATCCGAACCTACGGGCCCGTTCATATCCTGCAGGGCATGCTCGATCCCGACGTTCCCTGGCGTCATGCGCTCGTTCTCGTGGAACATCTGGCCGACGACCCGGCGGTCCTCTCCTTCATCAACGACGGCGATCACCGGCTCTCGCGCGACGAGGACATAGAGCGGCTGCTCGCCGCCGTGGACTCTGTTGCCTGAGCGACACGCTGGTTAACAATCCGTAAACCAATGCGACGCATGCTCCACCGCACATCGGTACGGCTGGCGAAGCGCTAGGGTTCAGGATAGATACGAATAACGAGCGGTTCGGGGGAACGCTCATCTCATGGTGAAAGCGAATCGCGTGAGCCGCATCCTTGTTCTGGGCGCCTCGGCGGCGCTCGCGCTGTCCTTGTCCGCTGTCGCCGCAACGCCGGCGCGGGCGTCGTTCTGGGACGTGTTCGCGGAGCGCCCGACGCCGCCGCGCGCCGAGACCGCCCCGCGGCCCGTCAGGAAGCGCGCGGCGCGTTCGGCCCCGACGATCGTCCAGCACGACGATACGGCCGCCATCCGTCAGGTGAAGGCCGATCTTCGCGAGACGACTCCCAATCTGTTGCCCTCGGCGTCCGAACAGCCCGTCACGATCGTCGTGTCGACCGACCGGCAGCGTCTCACCGTTTACGACGGAGACAGGCCGGTCGCCGAGACGATGGTTTCCACGGGCATACCCGGCCACTCGACGCCCCACGGCGTGTTCAGCGTCATCGAGAAGCAGATCTGGCATCGCTCGACCATCTACAGCGGCGCGCCGATGCCCTTCATGCAGCGGCTGACGTGGTCCGGCGTCGCCCTGCACGAGGGCCATGTCACCGGCCAACCGGCGTCCCACGGCTGCGTGCGTCTGCCTGCGGCCTTCGCGCGGGAACTCTTTCGTTACACCCGGCGCGGAGCGCGCGTCGTCATCACGCGCGAAGATACGGCGCCGACGCCGATCGACAGCGTCGCGCTTTTCACCGCGCCCGCAATACATCGCTACGTGATGGGCGAGGCCGTCAACGCGCGCGGCATGCCAGGCGAGATCGAGGCGCCGGACCAGAGCATCGGCGCCGCGCGGACGAGCGCGAAAAAGGATCTGGCAGGCGCGGCGCCCGTGACGGCGCTGATCAGCCGCAAGACCGGCATGCTCTACGTCCGGCGCGATTTCGCGCCGATCTTCCAGTCGCCCGTCACGATCGACGATCCGGACCGACCGATCGGCGCGCATGTCTATGTGGCGCGCGCCGCGAGCGAGGGAAAAGCGCAATGGTCGACGGTGAGCGTCGCCGGACAGGTGCGCGAGGCCATGAACGCCGCCTACCCCGGAAAGGCGACCAGAAGCGACGAGGCGCCGCTGGGCGCGCGGGCGACGGCGACCGAGGCCCTGAACCGCGTGCATCTGGCGCCGGGCGTCGAAGCGCGCCTGAGCCGTCTGTTGTCGCAAGGCGCGACGCTCATCATCAGCGACGACACCGCACGTCTGCGCGAATCCCAGTCCGGCACCAATTTCGTCGCCATCGTCGACTGATCGAACGCTCTTCCGTTCGACGCGCGGCGTCTCTATGAAGGACGCGAGGTCCGGAGACGCCTGCACGATGACGCCTGCCGCAAATCTGCCCGAAGAGGTCGAACACGGCCTTGCGCGCTACCGCACGATGCTGACCATCCGGTATTTCGAAGAGACCGTCTGCGCCGCCGCGGTGGCCGGACGCATTCGCGGCCCCGTCCATCCCTACATCGGCGAGGAGGCGATCGCGACAGGCGTCTGCGCGGCGTTGCGCCGCGACGATTATGTCGCGAGCACGCATCGCGGTCACGGCCATGCGATCGGCAAGGGCGCGGATCCGGCGGCTATGATGCTCGAACTCTACGGACGCGTCGGAGGGCTCTGCGGCGGCAAGGGCGGATCGATGCACGTCGCGGATTTCTCGATCGGCATGCTCGGCGCCAATGGCGTGATCGGCGACGGCGTGACGATGTCGCTCGGCGCGATTCAGGGCTCCCGTCTGCTCGGCCGCGACGTGGTCGCGGCGGCGTTCATCGGCGACGGCGGCATGAACCGCGGCCCCGTTCTGGAAGCGCTCAACTGGGCGAAGACGTTTCGGCTGCCCGTGCTGTTCGTGTGCGAGGACAATCGCTATTCGGCCTCCACGCACTCGCGCAGCGTGACCGCCGGCCCCGGATTCACGGCGCGCGCCGCCGGTTTCGGACTGCCCGCCGAAATGGTGGACGGCAACGACGTGATCGAGGTCGAGCGTGCGGCGCGCACGATGGTCGAACAGCTGCGCGCGGGCGCCGGACCGATGTTCCTGCACGCCCTCACCTATCGCATCGGCGGCCATCTCGCGCAGGACGCCGCGCCCTACCGACCCAAGGAGGAATTGGCGCGCCGCTCTCCGCTCGATCCGCTGACGCGCATCGAAACGTGGCTCGCCCATCACGGAATCGAGACCCACACGCTGGAAGCGGAACGCGCCGCCGTGCGCGAATCGATCGCAACCGCCGAGCGGGCCGCGCAGGCCGCGGATTTTCCGCCGGCGGCGAGCGTCTTCGCCGACATTCAGGACATTGGAGCGCCGCAATGGGGCGCATGACTTACGCAGAAGCCTCGATCCTCGCGCTGCGCGAGGAGATGCGGCGCGATCCGCGCGTCTGGGCGCTCGGCGAGGACATCGGCCGCGGCGGCATCGGCGGCCAGTACAAGGGATTGCAGGACGAATTCGGCGCCCAACGCATCTGCGACACGCCCATCTCTGAATCGACGATCATGGGCGTCGGCGTCGGCGCCGCGCTCGCCGGCACGCGGCCGGTGATCGAATTGCGCATCACGGATTTCGCGCTCTGTTCAACCGACGAGATCGTCAATCAGGCCGCCAAGGTGCGCTACATGCTCGGCGGCCAGGCGCGGGCGCCGCTCGTCGTGCGCCAGCCGAACGGCATGTGCGCGGGCTTCGCCGCACAACATTCGCAATCGACGGAAGCCTGGTGGATTCACACGCCGGGCCTCGTCGTCGTCGCGCCGTCGACGCCGCGCGACAATCGCGCGCTGCTGAAGGCGGCGATCCGCAGCGACGATCCCGTGATCTATCTCGAACACAAGGAGATGTGGGGCGTCGACGGCGAGGTGCCCGACGCCGAGGAGACGATCGAACTCGGCAAGGCGCGCGTTGCGCGCGAGGGACGGGACCTCACGATCGTAACGTGGTCGAAGACCGCGTCGTTCGCGGAGGAGGCCGCGCGAACGCTGGCGGGAGAGGGGATCGAGGCGGAGGTGGTCGACCTGCGCACGCTCTACCCCTGGGACCGCGACTGTGTGATCGCCTCGGTCGAACGCACCGGGCGCCTGCTCGTCGCGCAGGAATCCGTCGAGATCGGCGGATTCGGCGCGGAAATCGTCGCCGACGTCACGCAACACGCATTCGGCGCCTTGAAGGCGCCGCCGGCGAGAATCGGCGCGCCGCGCACGCCGGTTCCCTATTCGCAGCCGCTCGAGGAAATCGTGCGCGTCGACGCGCCGAAGATCGCTGCGGCGGCGCGACGGGTCGCAGCCGCGCGCCGGGGCTAGAGTGCGCAGCGTTTCCGCGCGAATGCAGGCTTGCCTAGTGAAGTCTGAGCTCGGCTCCGATCGCCCGGATTTCGGCGGGTCGGATCAGGCGTTCGTGACCGATGCGCACCGAAAACAGAGGGCCATCCAGTTTCTCGCGCCAGAAGGCGAGGAATTTGCGCAGGACCGGGAAATGCGGCGCGGCGTCGTAATCCTGCCAGACGTAGGTTTGCAGGAAGGCGGGATGATCGGGCATGCGATAGAGAATTTCGGCTGTCGTCAGCCCCCAGCCTGCGAGCTGGCGCAGGAAATCCTCGGAGACGCGACCTGTGCGGCCAATGCTGGACGCCTCTGTACGCTGCTTTTCGATCATATCCGCCTCACATCGTCAGTTGGTCCTTTTCTGCGGCCCGTCTGCGCCCGAGCAGGAGCTGCAACCCCGGGATTGCAGACCCCTTTGTTTGCCACAGGGTTAACGCCGACAGGCCGCGGGCCACAAAATGCAAGGCGCGGGCCACGCCGGAGCCTGCCTGTTCATTGCAAATATGCAATATAAACTCTCGTCCCCGGCACTTTCGCATTGGCCGGTAAAGATTTAAATTGTTCCCAATCCACACGATGCCCGAGGCTTCAATGAACAATCCGCAGATTTCGAACGCCGCCGCCCTGTTAGGACGCGTCATGCTGTCCGCCATCTTCATCATGAGCGGCTTCAACAAAATCGTGGGCTATGCCGGCACGGCGGCCTACATGGACAAGATGGGCGTGCCGGGCATGCTGCTGCCGCTCGTGATCCTTACCGAGCTCGGCGGCGGCCTGCTGATCCTGTTCGGCTGGCAGACCCGCATCGTCGCCTTCCTGATGGCGGGATTCACCGTGCTCACGGGCCTGCTGTTTCATTTGAAGGTCGGCGACGCGCCGAACATGATCCAGTTCTGGAAGAACATCGCGATCGCCGGCGGTTTCCTCGCGCTGCTCACCAGCGGCGCCGGCGCCTGGTCGCTTGACGGGCGCGGCGGCAAGGCCGCCTGACCGGATCGCCCTAGGCCTGCGACGCCCGGAGCGCGGCAAGCGCTTCGGGCGTGTCTATGTCGAGCGCCGCGCCGGACTCCGCGACGACGACCTCTTTCACGCGCAAGCCTTCGCGCATGAGCAGCTTGCGCGCGCCTTCGTCGCCTTCAAGCGCGGCGACCTGCGCAAACAATGTGCGCGACAAAAGCACGGGATTGCCGCGCCGGCCTTCGACGACCGGGACGACGGCGTCGACGCCGGGCTCGCGTGCGAACGTCTCGATCATCATCTGCACGAGAGCGGCCGGCACGCGCGGCATGTCGGCGAGCATGACGAGCGCGCCGGCGCAATGGGCGGGCGCAGCCGCTATGCCGGCGATCACGGACGACGCGATGCCCGAGGCGTAGGCCGCGTTCGGCGCCTCCCGTATCGGAAGCCCCGTCAAAGCGGACATCACAGCTCCGCGCGCGTGGCCGGTCACGACGACGACCGGCGCCGCGCCGCTTGCGAGCGCCGCCTCGACCACATGGCGCACGAGCGGCTTGCCTTCGAAGATTTCAGTCAGTTTCGTGCGGTCCGCCGCACCGCCGGCAAAGCGCGACGCGCGCCCTGCCGCCAGCACGATCGCCGCGATCTCAGGCGTCTGCGTCATCGTCTTCCGGCGCGCCGCCTTCGCGCGGCTGCGGCCGCGACACGATTTCCATCAACAATCCCCCCGCGCCCATGCGCCGGATGTCGGCCGCGGTCACCGGCACGCCGGCCAGCAACCGCTGCAAGACCCAGTCGAACCCATTCTCCTTCGGGCTGCGCGCGCAGCCCGGCGCGCCGATGACGGGCTTGCCCCCGCACGTCGCGCCGAGGAGCAGGAGATTGCCGGGGTCGACGGGCATGCCGAAATGCGCGATGGCGCCGCCGGCGGATTCGATCGCCGCGGGGATCACGTCGCGCCGGTCGGTGATGGCGGAAGCGCCGAAGACGATCACGAGATCGCTGTCCTTTTCGGCGGCCGCGATCGCCGGGCCGAGGGCATGCGCCTCGTGCGCGACGCGCGCGCTCGAGGCGATGCGCGCGCCGGCGGGCGCGAGCCTTTGTGCGAGCACGCGTTCGGTCTTGTCGACCGTCGAGGGCTTCAGCCCCGGAAGCAGCGTCGAAACGACGCCGACCCGCAAAGGCCGGAATTCCTGGATGCGCAACGCCGCGTCTTTGGCGATTGCCAGCGCGCTTGCGAGAATTGCGCCATCGACCGCGAAAGGAATGATCTTCACGGTCGCGACCATTTCCCCTTCGACGACCGCGCGCATCGGGGGCAGCGTGGCGACGGTGACCGCCTCGTCGATCTCGTTGATCCTGTCGAGCGCGCGCGCATCGATCACGAGAACGCCGGCGCGCGTCGCAAACAGATTGCACCGGCCGGTGAACGGCGCGTCGAGCCTGAGATTTGCGCCGGCGAGCGCGCGCGCGAGCGCAAGCGCCGCCTCGTCCTCGCCGATGTCGCCGGGCTCCAGCCGCGCGACGACGATCTCGCCGACGCCGGCCGCGCGCAACATCTCGATATGCGTCGCGTCGACGACGTCGCCCTTTTTCAGCGTCAGGCCGGGACGCCGCACCGCATGGGCGACGATTGCGCCTTCGGCATCCCCGACCGCGACCGGACCAAATTTCATGCGGCTTTCTCTTTGTCCGCGCGCAGCGGCTTCTTGCGCAAGGAGAGCACGATCTCGCCGAGCACCGAGACCGCGATCTCGGCCGGACTGACAGCCCCGATGTCGAGGCCGATCGGCGCATGGATGCGCGAGAGCGCATCCTGCCCGAAACCTGCCGCGGTCAGGCGCTCGATGCGCTTGGCGTGCGTCTTTCGCGAACCGAGCGCGCCGATGTAGAAACATTCCGCCTTCAGCGCGAGATCGAGCGCGGGATCGTCGATCTTCGGATCGTGCGTCAACGCGGCGAGCGCCGTGTATCTGTCGAGGCCGAACGACGCGAGCGCCTTGTCCGGCCATTCGGCGACGACGCGCACGTTCGGAAAGCGCTCGGGCGTCGCAAAGGCCGTGCGCGGATCGACGATCGTCACGTCGAAATCGACCATGCGAGCCATTTCGGCGAGCGCCTGGCTGACATGCACGGCGCCGATGACGACGAGGCGCGCGGGCGGCGCCTGCACCGTGAGAAAATAGGATTTGCCATCGTGTTCGACCGAACCGCTCTTGCCCATGCGCAATTGCCGGTCGAGCATGTCGGCGAGCGGATCGTCGGCGATGGCGTCGCCTTTTACGAGGCGCTGCGCGCCCGCGCCGAGATCCGTGACGAGCACGGCTGCGCGCCGCGCACGGCGCTCCTCGTTGAGCGCGGCGAGAAGATCGAGCTTCATCTAGTCGACCCTCTCGACATAAACGCGGATGCGTCCGCCGCAAGACAGACCGACGCGCCAGGCGGTCTCGTCGGCGACGCCATATTCGAGCGTGCGCGGCTTGCCGTCGGCGATGACGTCCTGCGCTTCCGTCACGACGTCGCCCTCGACGCAGCCGCCGGAAACGGAGCCGAGGAACTTGCCCTCGTCGTCGATGACGAGATGGCTGCCGACCGGCCGCGGCGCCGAGCCCCAGGTTTCGACCACCGTGGCGACAGCGACGCCGCGGCCGGCGCGTTTCCAGCTTTCCGCCTGGGAGAGAATGTCTTCTTCGGTTGCGAGCATGATCGCCTCCATCCGGACTGCGAGCCGTCAGGCTCGCTCTGTTTCTCGACTATGCGGGCCCGAAGGCTCGCGGTCCATCGCTATGCCGCCCGCAGCCACTTGCGCGGATCGGTCGACGCGGAATTCTTCTCCTCGGCGAGCGCTTTCACAAGGTCGGCCATCGACTGGAGATTATGAATCGGCCTGAACTCGTCCACATGCGGCAACATGGCGCGCACGCCCGACGCCTTCGCCTGGAACTCCGAATAGCGCAGCAGCGGATTGACCCATATGAGGCGCCGGCACGACTTATGTAAGCGCTCCATCTCGGCTTCCAACAGGTCCAGGCGGTCACGCTCGAGCCCGTCGGTGAAAAGGACGCAGACAGCGCCCTGCCCGAGCACGCGCCGCGACCATTCCCGGTTGAAGGCGTGCAGCGACGTCCCGATGCGCGTACCGCCCGACCAGTCCTTCACATCGGCGGAGCAGTCGGCGAGCGCCTCGTCGACATCCTTCTGGCGCAAGGCGCGCGTGACGTTGGTGAGCCGCGTCCCGAACAGGAAGGTATGGACGCGCCGGCGCTGATCGGTGAGCTGATGCAGGAAGTGCAGGAAGACGCGCGTATAATCGCTCATCGAACCCGAAATATCGCAAATCGCCACGATCGGCGCGTAACGTTCCGCATGCGCGCGAAACGCGAGTTCTATGCCGGCGCCGCCGGCGCGAAGCGAGTTGCGGAACGTGCCGCGCGGATCGATGCGGCCGCCGTGCGGATCGCGCTTCCAGCGGCGCAGGCGAATTTTTTCAGACGGCATGCGCAGCCGCGCGATCGCCGCGCGCGCCTGCGCGATTTCAGCCGCCGTCATCTGCGCGAAATCTTTCGTCTGGAGGACTTCGGACGCCGACATTGTGAAACGCGCGTCGACCTCGACCTGCTCCTTCGGTTGCTCCTGCGGCCGGTTCTTGTAAAGCGCGTCGGTAACGCGGGCCGCGCCCGCATCGGGCTTTTTCGGTTCGCTGTGGTCGATCGCTTGCGGCGACATCATCGCGATCAGCTTCTCCATGAAGCCGCGCTTCTTCCAGAAGATGTTGAAAGCCTGGTCGAAGATGATCGTGTGCTCGTGCTTCTTCACGAACACGGCGTGCAGGGTCGCATAGAAATCCTGCCGCGCGCCGATGCCGGCGGCCTCCACCGCCTCGATCGCGTCGATCACGCTGCGCGGCCCGACCGGCAAGCCGGCGTCGCGCAGCGCGCGCGCGAAATAGAGGATGTTTTCGGCGAGCTTTCCCGCCGAGGCGGGGGCCGAGGCCGCAAAGGGATTGGTATGGCGGTCCGAGGGTTGCATGAAGCCGCTTCATCTATTTCTGCGAAACCCTCGCTCCGAGGAAGCCGCGCAGCGGACGTCTCGAAGGGCGAGGGCGCATTGCCGATACAACCGATCTTCCGAGGAGCGGCCCGTTCGCTCCTCAGGATGCGGCGCCGATAATTCTACACGCGCGCTTTCATGTCCGCGCTCACTTCGTTCACGAGCTCCGTCGCCTTCGAACTGTCGATGCGCGCAATGTCGTCCTGGTATTTGAGCAACACGCCGAGCGTATCCGAAACGAGGTTCGGATCGAGCGCGACCGCGTCGAGTTCGGTCAGCGCGGACGCCCAGTCGAGCGTCTCGGCGACGCCCGGCGACTTGAACAGATCGAGCTTGCGCAGCTTCTGTACGAACAGCACGAGCGCTTCCGTCAGCTTCTGCGGCGCCTGCGGCGCGCGCGCCCGCACGATCTCGATCTCGCGCGAGGCGTCGGGATAGTCGACCCAATGATAGAGGCAGCGGCGTTTCAGCGCATCGTGGATTTCACGCGTGCGGTTCGACGTGATGATGACGATCGGCGGCTCGTCCGCCTTGATCGTGCCGAGTTCGGGAATCGTGATCTGGAAGTCCGAGAGGATTTCGAGCAGGAAAGCTTCGAATGCTTCGTCGGTGCGGTCGAGTTCGTCGATCAGCAGAACGGGCGGCCCCTCGACGGCAGGCTCCAGCGCTTTCAACAACGGGCGCTCGATCAGGTAGCGCTGCGAGAAAATGTCGTGCTCGATCTGCGTGCGGTCGTGCTCGCCGGCCGCTTCCGCGAGCCGGATCGCCATCATCTGCTGGGCATAATTCCATTCGTAGACGGCGGCTGCCGCGTCCAGTCCCTCGTAGCATTGCAGGCGAATGAGCTTTCGCCCCAGCGTCTGCGCCAGCACCTTGGCGATCTCGGTCTTGCCGACGCCCGCCTCGCCTTCGAGAAACAGCGGGCGACCGAGCCTGAGCGCCAAAAACAGAACGGTCGCCAGCGATCGGTCGGCCACGTAGTCTGCCGATCGCAGCAAGGCGAGCGTCGCCTCGATCGTTTCGGGGGTGTTTCGCGAAGAACCCTGCGCCGTCGCCGTATCCTGCATGTCCTCTGCCGCCTCCCGGTCAATCGGCCTTCAATATAGTGCATCGCAGGCGCTGCGGCACGGGACTAAAGTACGGGCGGCATTGCGCGAGGCTCTTGCAGGCGGCGCAGCACAGGCTAGTCTGCCGCGCGATCGATCCGCGGCGGAGGCTCTCATGGCTGACATGAAAATCGGCGACGAAATCTTCAATGTCGAAGTCGAGGGGCCGGCGAATGCGCCGCCGCTCATTCTGTCGAATTCCCTCGGCTCGGACCTGCACATGTGGGATCCGCAGATGCCTGCGCTGACCAGGCATTTCCGGGTCATCCGCTACGATTCCCGCGGCCATGGCAAGAGCGTCGCCAGCGAGGGGCCCTATTCCTTCGAGCAACTCGGCCGCGATGCGCTGGCGATCCTCGACGGGCTCGGGGTCGAGAAGGCGTCCTGGATGGGGCTGTCGAAGGGCGGCGGCGTCGGCCAATGGCTTCTCGTCCATGCGCCCGACCGGATCGAGCGGGCGGTGCTCGCCAATACCGCGGCGAAATTCGGCGCGCCGGATGTCTGGAACGAGCGCCTGCGCGTCGTCAGCGAGCACGGCCTCGCCGGATTGGTCGAAGGCACGATCGACCGTTGGTTCACGAAGAGCTTTCAGCAGAAGAATCCGGATGCGATCGCCCGCATTCGCGAATCCTTCCTTGCGACGCCGGCCGTCGGATGGGCGGCCTGCAGCTCCGCATTGCGCGACGTCGACCTGCGCGAGGCGATCCGGGCGGTGCGCGCGCCCGTCCTCGTGGTCGTCGGCAAACACGATCAGGGGACGCCGCCGGCCGCCGGGCGCGAGATCGCCGACGCGATCCCCGGCGCGCGCCTCGTCGAACTCGACGCCGCGCATCTGTCCAACGTCGAGGCCGCCGAAGCGTTCAATCGGGCGGTCGTCGAATTCCTGACGGAGCCCGCGCCGAAGATAGCGCGCCCGAAATCCTTCCCGCATCGGCGCCCGAAGAAGGCCGCCAAGAAAGCCGTCGTGCGCCCCGAACCGCGCGCGGCGAAGAAAGCTGCAAAAAAGACCGCGAAGAAGGCCGCCAAGAAAGCCGGCAAGAAGATTGCGAAAAAAGCGGCCAGGAAGGCGCCGAAAAAATCCGCAGCAAAAAAGGCTGCAAAGAAGGGCGTCAAGAAGGGCGTGAAAAAAGCGGCCGGGAAGCCCGTGAAGAAAGCAGCCAAGCGCGCAACGAAAAAGGGCCGGAAGCGCTGACTTCCGGCCCGACTTTCGCGCGAGATTTTATTGCGCGGAGATCAGGTCGCCGATCGGCTGCCAGGTCTTTCCGTCGAAACGCACGATCTGCAGCTTGTTGAACCCGACGTAATTGTCCGGCGTGATGGTGAGCGTCACGCCCGGCAGCATCGTCGGCAATTGCAGGTCCTTGATCGAGGTGAGAACCTTCAGCAGGTTTTCGCGGGTCAGGTTGTCGCCGCAGTCCTTGAGAACCTTCGCCGTCAGCCAGGCCGACATGTAGCCGACGCCCGTGCTCTGGTCGTTCGGGTCCTGGTCGGGCGCCCATTTCTTCATGAAGGCGACGAATTCCTTCATCTCCGGATCGTTGTCCCAACGCGGGTCAGAGGCGATCTTGCCGCCTGTCGCGGTAATCAGCCCGACCGCATTCTGAAGCCCCGCAGGCTCCAGCGCGCCCTTGATGGACGAGGAAACGCTGACGACGTAGTAGAGCGGCTTCCAGCCGAGTTCGGCCGCCTTCTTGATCGCCTGCGCGCCGAATTTGGGCGTCGACATCGCAAAGAAAACGTCCGCGCCGGACCCCTTGAGCGCCACCATCTGCGAATCGAGCGTCGGATCGGTCACTTCGTAGGTCTTCTCGATGACGATCTGCTTGACCTTGTCGCCGAGGCCTTCCTTGAAGCCCTTGACGTAATCCTTACCCGAATCGTCGTTCTGGTAGAGGATCGCGATCTTGCCGTCGGGCTTCTCCTTCAGGAGATATTTCGCGGCGATCTTCCCTTCCATCGTGTAGGACGGATAGAGCGGCATGGTCCACGGAAAATTCTTCGGATCGTTCCATTTGTCGGCGCCGGACGAAACGAAGAACTGCGGGACTTTCTTCTGGTTCATGTATTTCTGGATCGCCGAATTGGTCGGCGTGCCGAGTGGGCCGAAATCGGCGAGGATTTCGTCCTGCTCGACGAGCTTGCGCGTCTGCTCGACGGTTTTCGGCGGCGAATAGGCGTCGTCGTAGCTCAGAAACGTGATCTTGCGCCCGTTCACGCCGCCCTGCGCATTGATCATGTTGTAATAGGCGGTTTCGGTTTTTCCCTGCGAAGAATAGGCCGAGGCAGGGCCGCTGTAGGGCATCGTGTTGCCGATCTTGATTTCCGTATCGCTCACGCCCGGGCCATAGGATTTTTGCGCGAGCGCCGGGGTCGTCGCCATTCCGGCGAGCGTCGCCGCGATCAGCCAATATTTCATGTTCGATCTCCCTGAGACGATTTGGAGTCCACGCGGCGAGAGCCGCGCGTCATTTGGCGACCGGCGCCCAGTTCGGCCGGCGCTTTTCGATAAAGGCGGACAGGCCTTCGCGAAAATCAGACGATTTGACGCAGAGAATCTGGTTGCGGTCCTCCATGGCGACGACCTGCTCGATCGAGCCGGCGTCCACGCTCATGTTGAGGCATTCCTTGGACAGGCGAAGCGCCAGCGGCGCGGTGAGCAACATGTCGTCGACATAGGCCTGCCCCGCCTTTTCGAGATCGGCTTCCTCAACCATTTCAGATACGAGGCCGACGGCGAGCGCGCGCGGCGCATGGATGAAGCGGCCGGTCAGAATGAGTTCGGATGCGACCGACACGCCGACGAGGCGCGGCAGAAAATACGACGAGCCGATGTCGCAGCCGCCGACGCCGAGCTTGATGAAGGCGCAGTTCATGCGCGCGTTCGAAGCGGCGATGCGGATGTCGGCGGCGAGCGCCAGCGCGAATCCGCCGCCTGCGGCCGCGCCCTGCACGAGCGCAATGATCGGCTGAGGGCAGCGACGCATCTTCATCACGATGTTGGCGATGCGGCGCTGGCCATCGAGCGAGTTCTGCGTGTCCTCGCCGAAATTGCCCTGCGCATTGCGGCGCGCGCTCGCCTTGATGTCGAGGCCGGCGCAGAAATTCTTGCCGGCGCCGCGCAATACGACGATGCGCGTATCGTAATCGCGCTCGAGTTTTTCGAAATATTCGTTCAGCGCGTCGACGAGTTCTGGATTGAGCGAATTGAGCGCGTCCGGCCTGTTGAGCGTGACCCAGTCGACCGGGCCGCGCTTTTCGATCCTGAGGACGGGTTCGCTCATGTGACCTCTCTCGATAATCGCTCGCCGTCATCGCGAGGAGCGAAGCGACGTGGCGATCCATCCCTGCGGATTGGTCCGGTGGATGGATTGCTTCGCTTCGCTCGCAATGACGATTACCGCGGCGCCATGCGGATCGCGCCGTCGAGGCGGATGGTTTCGGCGTTCAGCATCGGGTTCTCGACGATCGCGACCGCCAGCATGGCATATTCGCGCGGATCGCCGAGGCGCGGCGGGAACGGGACCTGCGCGCCGAGGCTGCGCTGGGCTTCTTCGGACAGACCCTTCATGAGCGGCGTCAGGAACAGGCCCGGCGCGATCGTGTTGACGCGGATGCCGAAGCGGGCGAGATCGCGCGCGATCGGCAGCGTCATGCCGACGATGCCGCCCTTGGACGCCGAATAGGCGGCCTGGCCGACCTGGCCGTCGAACGCCGCGACGGAAGCCGTGTTGATGATGACGCCGCGCTCCTCGCCGATCGGGTTTTCCTTCGACATGCGCTCGGCCGCGAGGCGGAGCATGTTGAACGAGCCGATCAGGTTGACGTCGATGATCTTCTTGAAGGCGTCGAGCGGGAAGGCGCCGTTCTTGTTGACGGTCGTGATGGCGTTGCCGATGCCGGCGCAGTTCATGAGCACGCGGGGGACGCCATGCGCGGCCGTCGCCTTGTCGAGCGCGGCCTTCGCGTCGTCTTCGCTGACGACGTTGCCGCCGATGCCGACGCCGCCGATTTCCTTGGCGACGGCTTCCGCGCCGTCCTTGTTGAGATCGAAACAGGCGACCTTGGCGCCTTTTTCGGCCATCAGTTTCGCGGTCGCCGCGCCGAGGCCCGAGCCGCCGCCGGTGACGAAGACGGAAAGTCCCTTGAGATCCATGTTTTTACCCCTCTTGGTTTTGGCACTTGCTCAAATCAGTTCCATGCGGCGAGCGCGGCGGCCGGATCGACGCGCCCTTCCATCGGCGCGGACTGGATCTGCGATTGCGTGCGCGAGAAGCGCGGCGCCGGCGCCGGCTGCACGTGGCCGGCATGTTCGATGAAGGTCTTGCGCGCGACGAGATGCGGGTGCGCCTTCGCTTCCTCCATCGAATAGACGGCCATCGCGCAGGAATCCGTGCCTTCGAGCAGCCCGGCCCATTCGTCGCGGGTCCTGGTGAGGAAGATCGCTTCCATCTTCTTCACGAGCGCGGGCCAGTTGGCGCGGTTGTTCTGGTCCTTGAACTGGGGATCGTCGATGCCCATGCGTTGGAGCAGCTCGACGTAGAACTGCGGCTCGATCGCGCCGATCGTGAAATACTTCCCGTCCTTGCATTCGAACGGTCCGTAGAACGGCGCGCCGCCGTCGAGCAGGTTCTCGCCGACCTTGTCCGTCCACACGCCCATCGCCTTCAGCGCATGGAACATGGTGATGAGGCTCGCGACGCCGTCGCACATGGCGACGTCGACCACCTGGCCCTTGCCGGAACCCCGGGCCTCGATTACGGCGGCGAGCACGCCGACCACGAGATAGAGCGCGCCGCCGCCGTAATCGCCGACGAGGTTGAGCGGCGAGACGAGGCCGCCCTTGCGCGCGCGGAACGAGTCGAGCGCGCCGGTGACGGCGACGTAATTGATGTCGTGGCCCGCGGCCATGGCGAGCGGGCCCTCCTGGCCCCAGCCGGTCATGCGCGCGTAGACGAGCTTCGGATTGCTCGCCAGCGTTTCGTTCGGACCGAGGCCGAGCTTCTCCATCACGCCGGGCCGGAAGCCTTCGACGAGCACGTCGGCCTTCGCGACGAGCTTGCGCGCGGTCTCGACGTCTTCCGACTTCTTCAGGTCGAGTTCGATCGTGCGGCGGCCGCGATTGACGAAATTGCCGGGATGGTTGCGGCCGTGGCCGGGCCGCTGGATCGAGACGATGTCGGCGCCCATGTCCGACATCAGCATGCAGGCGAACGGGCCCGGGCCGATGCCTGCGAATTCCACGATGCGCACGCCGCGCAGCGGCCCTGTCGCCTTGCTCATGTCGTTCTCCTCAGCGGCCGGTCCAGTTGGGCTTGCGCTTTTCGGCGAAGGCCTTCGGACCTTCGACGAAATCGGCGGAATCGCGCATCGCCTTGAACGCCGGCCATGTCTCCTGCTCGACCAGCGCCTGCGCCAGCGGCATTTCCGCGCCGCGGATCGCAATCTGCTTCGACGCGCGGATCGACATCGGACTCAGTTCGCAGATCTTCTTCGCGATCGCCTTGGCTGCCGCGAGCGCGCCGCCGACGGGCGCCACTTCATTGACGAAACCGAGCTCGAGGCCCTCCTTCGCGCTCACGCGGCGGGCTGTGAGGATCATGCCCATCGCGCGCTTCATGCCGATGACGCGCGGCAGACGCAAAAGGCCGCCGGCGAGCGCGGCGAGCCCGACGCTCGGCTCGGGCAGGGCGAAAATCGCGTTTTCGGCGGCGACGATCAGATCGCAGGCGAGCGCGACTTCGAAGCCGCCGCCCATGGCGAAACCGTTGACGGCGGCGATGATCGGCTTGTCGCAGTCGAAACGCGAAACGAGGCCGCCGAAGCCGCTCTTCGCCCAGCCGCGCTCGCCGCCGGCCGCCTGGAACTTGAGATCATTGCCGGCGGAAAAGGCTTTGTCGCCAGCGCCGGTGACGATCGCTACCCATTGGTCGGGATCGGCAGAGAATTTGTTGAACGCGTCGTCGAGCTCGAAATGCGCCGGCTTGTGCAGGGCGTTGAAAACCTGCGGCCTGTTCAGCGTGACGATGGTGATCGGGCCTTCGCGCTCGACAAGAATGTGCTCATACGCCATGCGCGAACGCTCCTCCTCGATGTTTCCCGCGCGCGCTCTTCGGCGCTGTCGCACTCTGCAATTACCGCATGGCGAGCGCGCCCGCAAGATTTTAGTTAGTCGATTGACTAAATCGACGCCGCCCGCTTAACTCGCCCGCAAAAGGGAAACACCAAAAGGAAACGCGAGGAGAGCATCATGGCGGAAGCTTACATTGTCGCAGCCGCACGCACGGCCGGCGGCCGCAAGGGCGGGCGTCTTTCCGGCTGGCATCCCGTCGATCTCGCCGCGCAGGTTCTGAACGCGTTGGTCGACCGCACCGGCGCCGATCCCGCCGTCATCGACGACGTGGTGATGGGTTGCGTCGGCCAGGCCGGCGAACAGGCGGTCAATGTCGCGCGCAACGCCGTGCTGGCCTCCAAGCTGCCGGAGAGCGTGCCGGGAACCTCCGTCGACCGCCAGTGCGGCTCTTCGCAACAGGCGCTGCATTTCGCTGCGCAGGCCGTCATGTCCGGCTGGCAGGACGTCGTGATCGCGTCGGGCGTCGAGAGCATGAGCCGCGTACCGATGGGCCTGCCCGCCTCGCTGCCGGCGAAATACGATTTCGGCGTCTACAAAAGCCCGAACATGGAGCATCGCTATCCCGGCGTGCAGTTCTCGCAGTTTCCCGGCGCCGAGATGGTCGCCAAGAAATACGGGCTCACCAAGGATCAGCTCGACGAATTCGCCTACGAAAGCCACCAGAAGGCGATCCGCGCGACCAAGGCCGGCGCGTTCGATCGCGAGATCGTGCCGGTGGAGGTGACGGTCGACGGCCAGAAGCAACCGCACAAGGTCGACGAGGGCATTCGTTTCGACGCTTCGCTCGAGGGCATCAAGGGCGTGAAGCTGCTGATGGAAGGCGGATGCATCACCGCTGCGACGTCGAGCCAGATCTGCGACGGCGCCTCGGGCGTGATGGTCGTTAACGAAAAAGGGCTGAAGAAGCTCGGCGTCGAACCGCTCGCGCGCATTCATCACATGTATGTGATGGGCCACGATCCCGTCATCATGCTGGAGGCGCCGATCCCGGCCACCAACAAGGCGCTGGAGCGCGCCGGCATGAAGATCGACGACATCGACCTGTTCGAAGTGAACGAAGCCTTCGCCTCGGTGCCGGTCGCCTGGCTGAAGGGCACCGGCGCCGATCCGTCGCGCCTCAACGTCAACGGCGGCGCGATCGCGCTCGGCCATCCGCTCGGCGGCTCCGGCGCCAAGCTGATGTCGACGCTCGTGCATGCGCTGCATCAGCGCGGCAAGCGCTACGGCCTTCAGACCATGTGCGAAGGCGGCGGCCTCGCCAACGTGACGATCGTCGAGCGGCTGTAAGCCGGACCCGCCTTGCTCCCTCCCCCCTTGATGGGGAGGGTCAGGGTGGGGGGCGGGAAGTCTTGCGAGGTTGCTCGCGCGAATTCTCCGGCGAGGTTTCCCGGCCCCCTCCCCCTGCCCCTCCCCTCAGGGGGAGCGGAGTGCGCCGCTTCGGCGCGCCAACCCTTCAGGCAAATGTCGGAAACGGGCGAACCCAGAGAAAGCTTTTCTTTCGCGGACCGCGCACTGGCCGTGGTGCGACGCTTCGCGCCGGACGCCGAACGGCTCGAAAAGGTCGTGCGGCTGTCGGGCGGCGCCAGTCAGGAGACGTGGTCGCTCGTCGCCATCCGCAACGGGTCGCCCGAGCGCATGATCCTGCGCCGCATGCCGGCGGGCGTGCCCGTCGTGGAAAAGATCGGGCTGGAGACGGAGGCCGCGCTGATGCGCGCGGCCGAAGCGGCCGGCGTGCCCTCGCCGCATGTGCACTACGTCGTGCAGCCGGACGACGGTTTCGGCCGCGGCTTCTTCATGAGCCATGTCGAGGGCGAAGCGCTCGGGCGCAAGATCGTCCGCGACGAACAATTCGCCGCGATCCGCCCGAAACTCGCGCGGCAGGCCGGCGAAACGCTCGCCCGAATTCACGCGATCGACGTCGCCTCGCTCCCGCAACTTCCGCTTGTGAAGCCTGCGCAGGAGATCACGACCATGTTCGCGAACTATCGCGCGTGGAGCGAGCCGCGGCCGGTGTTCGAACTGGCGTTCCGCTGGCTGTCCGAGCGCATGCCGCCGGAGAACGCCGCACTGAAACTCGTGCACGGCGACTTTCGCAACGGCAACATGATGATCTCGCCGAACGGGATTACGGCGGTTCTCGACTGGGAGCTCGCGCACATCGGCGATCCCATGCGCGACCTCGGCTGGATCTGCACGGCGGCCTGGCGCTACAGCGTGATCGACAAGCCCGTCGGCGGCTTCGGCGAACGCGAGGATCTGATGGCCGGTTACGAGGCGGCCGGCGGCGGCCGCGTCGATCCGAACGTGCTGCGTTTCTGGGAGACGCTCGGCAGCCTGCGCTGGGGCGTCATGTGCATCGGCATGGGCTTTCGCGCGAAGCAATCCGACCGGCCCGTCGAAATGTCGATGATCGCGCGCCGCACGTCGGAAAACGAAATCGACCTCATGCGGCTGCTTGCGCCGCGCGGCGACTAGAAAGACGCAGATGCAGGACAAGCCCGGCCCCACCGAACTTCTCGCCGCCGTCGCCCATTTCTTGCGCGACGAGCTCTTGCCGACGCTGACCGCGCATCACGCTTTTCAATTGCGCGTCTCCTGCAATGCGCTCGATCTCGTCGCGCGCCAGCTTGCGCAGGAGCCGGCGGCGAACGCCGCGGAGGTCGCGCGTTTGACGAAACTGCTCGGCCACGGCGGAGAACTCGGCGCTCTCAACGCCGAACTCGCGTCCGCCGTCGCCGACGGCAAGATGACGCTGGAGACGCCGGGCCTGAAAGATCATTTGTGGGCGACGACCCTGGCGAAGCTTTCCGTCGACCAGCCGCAATACGGATCCTACAAGCGCGAATGCGCGCGCGAGACGAAATAAACGGGAGAGACGCATGGATTTCAATCTGCCAAAGGAGATCACCGACTATCTCGTCGAGCTCGACGATTTCGTCGTGCGGGAGATCAAGCCGCTCGAAAATCAGGACGACAACATCCGTTTCTTCGATCATCGGCGCGAATGGGCCCGCACCGATTTCGAGAACGGCGGCCTGCCGCGCCGGGAATGGGAGCTGCTGCTGCGCGAGGCCAAGAACCGCGCGGACAAGGCGGGGCACCTGCGCTTTGCGCTGCCGAAACGCTACGGCGGCAAGGACGGCTCCAATCTGGCGATGGCGACGATCCGCGAACATTTCGCGGCGCAGGGCCTCGGCCTGCACAACGATCTGCAAAACGAGCATTCGATCGTCGGCAATTTTCCCGTGGTCATCATGCTCGACACCTACGGGCGCGAGGATCAGAAGAAGGCGCTGATCCCCGGCCAGTTCACCGGCGAGACGCGGATCTGTTTCGGCCTGACGGAAGCCGCGCACGGATCGGACGCGACGCACATGGGCACGCGCGCCGTTCCCGAGACGCGCGGCGGCAAGGCCGGCTGGCGCATCGACGGCGAGAAGATGTGGATCACGGGCATGCATCACGCCACGCATTGCGCGGTGTTCGCCCGCACCTCGGGCAAGGACGGCGACGCCAGGGGCATCTCCTGCTTCCTCGTGCCGGTGCCGATCGAAGGCCTCGTGATCGAGGAGTTCATGTGGACGTTCAACATGCCGACCGACCATCCGCGTCTGTCGCTGACGAACGTCTGGGTTCCCGAAGACGCGCTGTTCGGCGATCTCGACCGCGGCCTCGCGCTCGCGCAATGTTTCGTGCACGAGAACCGTATCCGGCAGGCGGCGAGCTCGCTCGGCGCCGCCGTGTTCTGCATCGAAGAAAGCGTCAAATACGCACGCCAGCGTTCGCCGTTCGGCAAGCCGCTCGCCACCAACCAGGCGATCCAGTTTCCATTGGTCGAACTTGCGACGCAGGCCGAAATGCTGCGCCTCCTCATCCGCAAGACCGCGTGGGAGATGGACCGCACCGAGCGCGCGGGCCTCGAGCACAAGCTCTCCGACAAGGTGTCCATGTGCAATTACTGGGCGAACCGCCTGTGCGGGCAGGCGGCCGACCGCGCGATCCAGGTGCATGGCGGCATCGGCTATTCCCGCCACAAGCCGTTCGAACACATCTACCGCCACCACCGCCGCTACCGCATCACCGAAGGCAGCGAGG
>JAGWTW010000002.1 GCA_028868735.1 Hyphomicrobiales bacterium
AGGCTGCCGATCTTGCCACCGATCTCAAAGCCCTCGTCGCGCAATCTCGCTGATGCCGCGGCGTCCTCCCCTGAAGATTTTCGGACGCCGGCCTCCGAACTCGCCCCCACATCCGGGTGAGGCCGGCGTCCGAAAACCTCAACACGAGCAGCCGCAAGCCCGACGCGCGATCGCCCTGCTCTCTCGGTTACACGCCGGTTACAGCTACGCGGCTCCAATCCCCCGCGCCCTCGTTCAAATGCGCTCGCGACGATTCACGAATGGCCGCCGATCCGGTTTCGCGCACTCTCGCGAACGCTCGTAGACACACCCGAACGCCCTTGCAGCCGCTGGGCGCTTCGACATAGCTACGAAACTGGTCGGCAGGGATTCGAATCCTTTCCGGCGCGCCATTCACATCAAGATCCCGACGCCGCCGACGTTTTTAACCGGGAGCCTTTGGAACGGCGCTTTTTGGCCGGAGCGCCGGCGTGGCGCTCGCGAAGCCGCACCTGCGGAGACCCGCGGACGCAGCCGCTGCGCGGTCCTGACGAGGGCAGTGGCGCATTGTGCGCTGGCCCGTGCCTTTCCCGACACGAATCGGATCGTTCGAAGATCCGCTCACGGGCGGCGCCGACGCCTAAAAGGTGCCGGGATAGGCGCCGCCATCGATCAGGAAATTCTGTCCGGTGACGTAACCGGCCTTGTCGCTGCAAAGGAACGCGCAGGCTGCGCCGAATTCGTCGATCGTGCCGAACCGCTTCGCCGGATTTGAATTGCGGATCGCATCCGTCGTCTCGTCGGCCGATTTGCCTGAACGCTGCGCCAGGGCTGACAAGTTCGACTTCAGCCTGTCCGTATCGAACGTACCGGGCAGCAGATTGTTGATCGTCACATTGTGCTGCACGGTCGCGCGCGAAAGGCCAGCGACGAAGCCCGTGAGCCCGGTACGGGCGCCGTTGGACAGGCCGAGCATGTCGATCGGCTGCTTCACCGCATGCGACGTAATGTTGACGATGCGGCCGAATTTCCGCGCGATCATGCGATCGACCGTGGCCTTGATCAGTTCGATCGGCGCGAGCATGTTGGCGTCGAGCGCCTTGATCCAGTCCTCGCGGGTCCAGTTGCGGAAATCGCCGGGCGGCGGCCCTCCCGCGTTGTTGACGAGAATGTCGGGATCCGGGCAGGCTGCGAGCACCGCCGCGCGACCTTCCGCAGTGGTCACGTCGGCGACGACGATGTGCGGTCGATTGCCCGTGATCTTCTCGATTTCGGCGGCCGCCGCCTCGAGTTGCGGATTCTGACGCGCTGCGATGCAGACCTCGACTCCCTCGCCGGCCAGCGCGGTCGCGCAGCCCTTGCCCAGCCCCTTGCTGGCGCCGCAGACGATCGCCTTGCGACCGCGAATTCCCATATCCATGTCGTTCCCTCGTCCTGGTATTAGCCGTTGCTACGGCACACCGCCGTCACGGATGGCGCCCGTACGCGATCGATTTTTCCGTAATCCTGGTCGCTGATCGACAGCGACGCGGCGAAGGTCATGGGATCGCACCGTCCCGCGCTCATCTCGCGAAACGCCCACGCGGTCGTCGCACCAAGCGTGTCGCCGGCGAACAGCTCCAGTTGCAGGCCATTGCCGTTCGCAAGGCCGGCGCCGCTCTGATGTCCGTCGCCAATGCAGTAGAGATCGAGTCGGCGCTGTCCATTGGCGCGACGCTGCAACGAGAATTCAATCTCGATGAAGCCGAAGGTCGGGTCGGCCGGCCGATTGCCGTCGTAGAAGTAGATGTGGGGCAGCCTGGCGTATGCCGCAGGGCCGGCGCCCAGTTCCTCCGGCGCCTGCGGATCCGGTCGGCCCGGCGTGCGCGGCGGCGGCGGGCCGAACGACGCGAATTGCGCCGCCGAACGGCGTCGGACGAGAACCGGCGCGCTCTTCACGGCGGCTCCGTAGCGGCCGCGCCGAATTTCGCGGCGAGCAGACCTTCCGCATTCGCCGCCAGGCAGGGCGAGTCCGCGCCGAGGGCGCGCGAAGCGAAAAGACCCGGCTTGTCCTGCTTGATCGTGAAGGGATAGTCCGAGCCGACGACGATATGGTCCTCGCCGGCTTCCTGCGCCATGAAGCGGAGCGCGCTCTCGGAATAGACGATCGTGTCGTACCAGAAGCGCCGCGCAATCGCGGACGGATTCTCACGCATGGCCCGCTGCATCGCTGCGCTGATCCCGTAGCCTTGGTCGAGACGCGGCAGGATCCACGGCAACGCGCCGCCGCCGTGGCTCAGCAACACGCGCAGGTTCGGGTAGCGCTCCATAACGCCGTGCGCCAGAAGCGAGACTGCCGCAAGCGCCGTTTCCAGCGGAAAGGTTGCAACCGCCGCATATTCGCCGCCAGCTCCTATCCGTTCGACGCCGGCGGGATGCAGGGGATGCACGAATACGATCATGTCGAGGGCCTGTGCGGCTTCGTAGATCGGCCAGAGCCGTTCCGCGCCCAGCGGCGCGCCATTGATATGCGTGCCGATCTCGAAGCCGCGGAAACCGAGCGCCTTGATCCTCTCGATCTGCCTGAGCGCGCGCGCGACGTCCTGCATGCAGACCATTCCGACGCCGTAGAAACGGCCCGGCGCTGCGGCGATCATGCGCGCGATGTCGTCGTTGATGATTTCGCCGAGCGCCTCGCCGGCGTCCGGGTCGAACCAGTGCGACAGCAATTCGGGCATCGGCGAGAGCACCTGGACGTCCACACCGTCGCCGCGCATGTCGTCGAGCCTTCTGGCGACATTCCAGCAGCGGGAGTCGATCCGGCGAAACACGCGATTGTCTATCATCACGCTGGCGTCGTCGCCTTCGACTGCGATGCTCGGCCAAAGCTTTCCGCCGGCGGCGTAAGCCGGAATGTGAGAGGGAACGACATGCGTATGAACGTCGACGACGAAGGACATTTCGATGCGCCTCACATCGGCACGAAGTTGCTTTTCGAACCCCACATGCAAAGACTCGTCGGTTCGAAACCGAATTGTCGAGGCCTGCGCGTCGCCTCGTCGGCGATTGCTTCCACCCCGACGGAATATTCGAACACCATGCCGCCGCGCACCTTACGCGCGGCGCATTCGCCGACCGTACCGCAATGCACGGCGTGTCCGATGGATTCAAGGGCGCTTGCCGCCGCATCCAGCGACGCCGCATCCCTGACTTCGAACGCCACGGTCTGCTCACGCGGATCGCCTTCGTAGTCGCAGAGCGTATGAGCGCGGTCGTCCGAACGAAGATAGACGGCCTTGCCGCCGCGGTCGCCGACCTGCAGGCCCAGAACGCGTGTCGCAAAATCCTCTGCCGCGGCCATATCGGGAGCGCCGAGCCGAACGTAGAAAATGTCGATAAGTTCGATCATCCTGTGCCTTCTTTCGGCGCGGTCACGCGGCGGCGAGTTCCGGTATGTCGCGGCATGGGCTTCCCCACCCGCACAATGCGTAGCGGTCGAGCGCGAACTGGCGCGCCGGACGTCCGGCCTCGTGGCCGCCTGCATCGAAATCCAATGCGAACATCTGCCCTTCGGGACTGAGGAAGCGCACAAATACTCGTCCCGAAGCCGTCTCCGCGCCGGGACCGTGAACGATGCGAACCTGTCTTTCCTGCAGGAAATAGGCATTTCGCATCAGATCGTCGTGTGTTCGTACTCCGACGCCGAGATAGAGCAGGCCGGATTTTTCGGACGGATAAAGCGCGATGCGATGATGCGTGGCGTCGAGTCTCAAATAGGCGATGTCGCCGACACGATCGCTGATCTCTGCGCCGATGCAGTCAGTCCAGAACAGGAGATCGCGCGCGATGACACGACTGCGAAGCCCGGCGGCCGAGAGGCCCGAGACGCCGGAATCGCGGGTCGGATAGAAACGGCGCGCCGAGAGTTCAGCGCGCACGATCAATTCGATTTCTGTCCCCGACGGCTCACGCGCGGTGACGCCATCGCGAACGCCGCGTTGAGCGCATGCCTGCCGACTCATCTGCTGGCACGGATGTCCCGCTGCGCGCAGACGCTCGACGATACGCGCAAGGACCGCTTCGTCGCTGACTTCGACGCCTATCGCGGGCGTCGAAGGCTCCGGCATGAACGCCAGCGCCTGGCGTCGTGCATCCGCTCGCAACGCGTTTGCAGTCGCATCGGCCGGTTCCAGGCCGAATATTTCCGCGGCAAAGCGCGCCGCCGCCTCGGGCCGCCGCGCCGGAATTCGCGCATAGGCGAGCGGGCGATCGACAAAGTCTCTCATCGGCTAGACCTCGACATGCACGATTCCGTTCTCCACACGCACCGGGCAAATCTCGAGCGCCGCCTCGCAAGGCATGGCGACGGGCGCGCCTGTCGTCACGTTGAACGAACCGAAGCGGAAGCGGCACGCCACGATGCAGCCGTCGAGCGTTCCCTCTTCGGTGAGCGATACATCTCCATGCGTACAGCGGTCGTCCGCTGAACAAAACTGGTCTGCGATGCGGCTGACCGTGATCGCATGCCCGTCGGCCCGGGGCTCGACGCGGCGCCATTGCCCACGCGGGCCATTCCAATGCGCCGCGACATCGCCGATCTCATGCGACGACATTGACGCCGGCGCGAAGGTCGACACCCAAGCCTTCCCAGTCCTGGCTGTGCTCGATCCAGGCCGGCGCGGCGGCGCGATCGAGCAGGGTTCGGCGATTTGTGGAGGAGGCGAAACCCGCACCTTGCGCTCCGATCGAGGCGTTTCCACTACGGGCGATCTGAAGTCGCTCTTGAAGCAACTTTCAGGATAGATGTCCGGTTTGTCAAGACGCGACGATGCTCTCTTGCCCCGGCCGGATGCGCGCCGAACGAGGCGCAGAGCTACGGCGGACTATCCGACGGCGCAAATGTTCCAACCGGGCCTGCCTTGCCGGCGCCTAGAACGAACGCGGTCGAGGGTCGCGCGACACTGGACTGATCGACACCTGCATTTTCAGCGCTTCCAGGCGCTTCCTGATCGCCTGACCTTTGCGTCGCCGCGGCGTTGCGGCCGGCGGCGGCGAAGCTATGCTTGCGGATTATGCGGGCAGCGGGCGAGTCATGGCTGATGAAGGCGTGAAGACGAAAGCGAAAGCCATGCGAAGCGCGCGGAGGACCGCGCCGAGCGCCGCCACCGCGCGCGCGCCATTGAAGACGCCTCGCCGCACCCAGGCGGAACGGAGCGAGACGACGCGCAAGAAACTGATCGAGGCCGCCCTGGTTCTCCTGCGCGAGCGCGGCTACGGCGGGTTGCGGACTAACGAAGTGTCCGATCTGGCGGGCGTGTCGCGTGGCGCGCAGCTTCATCACTTCCCGACGAAGCATGAATTGATCCTTGCGACCTTCGGCTATCTGAACGACAGGATGCTGGCAGAAAGCCGTCGGCGTGCGGCCGCGGCGCACCGATCCGCCGATCCGATCGGCGACGCCATCGCAGATGCAAAGGAGTTTTTCTTCAGCGATTATTTCTTCGTCTCACTCGCAATCACGATGGGCGACGCGAGGGACGAAGACCTGATGCGGCACACGGTGCCGATGGCGCGGGAAGCACGCTTCGCCGCGGAAAAATTGTGGATCGAGGCGCTGGTTGCGCGCGGCATCCCGCGCAAGCTCGCCTCCGACCTGCTCGCGCTGACGCTCAGCATCGTGCGCGGCCTGGCGGTGCGCAGATTCATCGACAATGACCCCAAGAAGTTCGACGATCTCTTGCGACGCTGGCGCAGCATGGCCGCGCTGTTTCTCGAACATGAACTGCGCCAGCCCTCAAAATCGACCGCAAGGAGCAGGTAGCGCCATACGCGGCCAGGCGTCCGGCCGCCACCAGCGGCTCCGCCGCGTTCCGCGGCGCTGTCGCCCGTCGTTCTTTCTCGAATTTTCGGGCCGCTGGGGACGGGCTCGACTGTCGGGCTGAGCCAGCATGGCGACCCCAGGCCGTTTTGACCGACCTGTTCCGCAATTGACGATTGCGCTCGGACGGCCGCAAGACCCACGACGACAATTATCCCAAGCGACGACGTCGATACAATCGAAAGCGCCGGGGGTCTATTGTAGACTCGTGAAGACGCGCCTCGCGGACCGGCGCTCCGGCATTGTCCGAGAGCGCCTTGTCCGTTCGTGGCGAAGTCGCCAAAACAATGCGGCTCCGGGAGAAGGCCATGAAGCAGACGCCGACGCTGACCTATCGCAATATCCCCGACAGCTACGGCACCAACGCCTACCTTGCCGACCCGGATTTCGCCCGACTGCTTCGAATCTACATGGACGAAGACACGATCAAGCTCGTCGAACCCCGGTTTGTCGAATTGGGCGCGCTCGTCCGCGGGGAAATGGAAGATCTCGCGCTGGCGGCGGACCGCAATCCGCCGGTCCTGCGACTACGCGCCCGCAACAGTTCGGATCTGCAGGCGCTCGAAAAGCATCCGAGCTATATCGCGCTCGAGCGTTACGCCTTTTCAGAATACGGGCTCGCGGCCCTGTCGCACCGCGGCGGCGTGTTCGGCAGAAAAGAGAAGCTGCATCCAGCCGTGAAATATGGTCTGACCATGCTGTTCGTGCAGGCGGAGTTCGGCCTCTGCTGCCCGCTCTCGATGACGGATTCCCTGACCCGCACGCTCTGCAAATTCGGCTCGAAGGAGCTGATCGATCGCTATTTCTCCGCCCTGACCACCCAAACCTTCGAAGATCTGTACCAGGGCGCGATGTTCATCACGGAGCAGGACGCAGGTTCGGACGTCGGCGCGGTGACGACGCAGGCGCGGTTCGAGGATGGCGAATGGCGGCTTTATGGCGACAAATGGTTTTGCTCCAACGTCGACGCCGATCTCGCCATGGTGCTGGCGCGTCCCGCCGGCGGCCAGCCCGGCACCAAGGGCCTCTCGCTCTTTCTGCTGCCGCGACGCCGCCAGGACGGAACGCTGAACGCCTATCGTATCCTCCGGCTGAAACCGAAACTCGGCACGCGCTCGATGGCGAGCGGCGAAATCGTCATGGAGGGCGCTGTCGCCTACCTTGTCGGCGAGCCCGCCTCCGGCTTCAAGCAAATGACCGACATGATCAACATGTCGCGCCTGTCGAACGGCGTGCGCTCCGCCGGTCTGATGCTGCGCGCCGTGGGCGAGGCGCTCTATATCGCGAAGAACCGCACCGCATTCGGCAAGCCGCTGATCGAGCTGCCCCTCATGCGCCGCCAGCTCGTCAAGATGATGGTGACGGCCGAACAGGGCCGCTCGTTCTGCCTGCACATGACCGAAGTGCTTCGTCGCGCCGACGCCGGAGACCCGCTGTACGCCAAGCTCATGCGCATCATGACGCCGCTCATCAAGTTTCGTACCTGCCGCGATGCGCGCAAGGTGGCGGGCGACGGAATGGAGGCGCGCGGCGGCTCCGGCTACATCGAGGAATGGTCGGACGCGCGCGTGCTGCGTGATGCGCATCTCGGTTCGATCTGGGAAGGCACCAGCAATGTCGTGGCGCTCGACGTGAAGCGCGCGATCAGACGCGAAGGCTCACTGGAGGCGCTCAGGACGTATGCGACCCAGCTGCTCGGCAATTCCGGCATCCCGGCACGCTCGCGCGACAGGCTGGCGAGCGCTTTCGCGCGGGCCGCCGATCTCGCCGACATCGTCGCCGCCGCGCCGGAACGCGAAGAGGACGTGCGGCGGATGGCGAGCGCGCTCTACAACGCCGTCTCCGCGATCATCATGGCGTGGGAGGCAGGGCAATCCCGCAATGCGCGGCGTCTGGCGCTCGCGCATTTCGTGGTCCGCCACAAGCTCGACACGCAGGATCCGCTCGCGGCCTCTATCGACGATCGCGAGCTTGTCGACCGGCTGATCGCCGGCCACGACGTCAGCGACGAACTCGCCATGTCGAACCTCGCGTGAACGCTGGAACAACGCGGCGCGATGCCGCGCCGCGTCAGTTCGATGAGATTGCGTACCGGGAAAGGCGCAAGACGTCTTCGCAACCCGGAGCGTCAGCTTATTGCAAGCTGTCGACCCCGGCGGTAGTGTCCTAATTTGAAGTCCGATCCACCAAGTCCTCAAGCGACCATAGGCGCGAGCTAACTCCCGCCGCCATCGCTGGCGTCGTGCGGAGCGTCTTATGCAGCCGGACGAAGTTGTAGTGAGCGAAATGCAGGCCGACCGCCGCCCGATGGTTCTCGACCTTCTTTGAGAAGCCATTCGTCAGGCGGGTAAACCGGCGCATGCTCATACGCATCGTCAGGTTTTGACGCTCAATCATGCTGGTGGAGATATGGGCACGGTCCGGCGCGCCAGCAATTGCCGTCCGTTCCGAGCGCACGACCTTGGGAGGGCTGTAGCGGCCGGGGCCAATCGGTTCGGCCTCGTAAAATTTAACCGCCTGTCCATAGTCCACGTCTGCGCCGAACGCCTGTTCAACGGCATCCACATACGAGTTGAGGGCGTCCGAGGAAATCTGGACGCGGTTCGCCAGCCGCTCGGACAGATCGGTCATGAACGCGATGGCGTTCGGCTTGCTGCGCTTCCCGACCAGATAGGACGGGATCAGCTTCGTATCGGGATCGATCGCCACGAAGGTCCACTGATCGCCGACCCGAGCCTTATCGTCGGCCTTCGTAACCTGCCGCTGCTTCTTGCCGACATACGCCCAGATTTCGTCAACCTGTATCCGCTTGCATGGCAGGTCGCGCATTTCCTCGTTCATGATCTTGGCGCAGCCGGTTCCGACCTCGACCATGAGGCGCATGATCGTATCCCGATGCGTTTCGGTCATGCGCTCGGTCGAGCGAATCGAATTGCCTTCAACCAAGGCCCCGATGATCTGTGTGCGACGGGCGAGAGACAGGCGATTCATATCGAAAATCCACTTCACAACCGATCTTGTATGCAGTATGATATACAGATGGTCAGATGTCAATAGGACTGCATACAATGAATTTCAAAGAGGCGACGGATATCCTCTTTGCGCGAATCGATCATTCAGACTTGGCCGAGGCATTAGGCGTGTCTGTGGCGTCCATAAGGCAGGCCCGGCTAGGACCAGATGCAAAGGCGCATAGAGCGGCACCGGGGAACTGGGAGCGGGCTGCGATACGGCTCGCAGAACGCGAGATCATGAAGTATCGGAAGCTTATAGAGTCCATTCGCTCAGAAGGGACGACCAAATGACGATTCCATTATCTGACACTCCGACCGTAGGTTTGGGGCAATTCATAAAAGAAGTTCGCTTTACAGTTCCGAGTCATCAAAGGGACTACTCATGGACAGAAGAATATGTAAAGCAATTCCTTGACGATATCGAAAACGCAGTGAAAGATAAGGAAGGTTTATATTTTTGCGGCCTAATGGTCTTCACTAAGTCAGATGCCCCTTCCTTTCATGTGTTGGACGGTTAGCAACGCCTTGCCACCACTCTAATGATTTTTAGCGCTATCAGGAATTGGCTCGGAGGGTATACCTCGTTTCAGCGCGCCCAGACGCAAATAGAGGAGCGCTATCTTGGAGATAGCGATCTTGGACAGACAACTATTGAGCCGAAACTAACTTTGAACGCGGCTAATAATGATGTCTTTAGGCGCTACGTAATAGATGCCATCCCGCTCGCCGACATCGAAAGGGCGCTGAAAGTTTGCAAGAAAGAAGACAGAAACAAAGCGCTGCTTTCTGCCTCACTGTATCTGAACCAACGAATAAAAAATATAGCTGATAAATTTGATTCGCCAGATAAAGCCAGAGATTATTTTCTTTCTCTAGTGCAATATATAACGGATACAGTGCAAATTGTTCGACTTGTCGTGCGCGGCGATGACGCGGCATACACGATATTTGAAACTCTAAACGACCGTGGAATGGAATTAGCTCCTCTCGACCTTGTAAAGAATTACCTTTTTAGCAGAGCGGAGAAATCGAAGGCATTGTCGTTGCGCGATTTGGAAGAGCGTTGGACTGAGATGATGACATTGCTTAGTTCTGTGAAGGCCGATTCTTTTCTTCGCGCATTCTGGACATCGAAACACGGGGCCCCGGAAGGGAAGCGGTTATTTGGATACTTCAAGAAAGAATACGCTGACGCGGAGAAGGCCTATCAAGTATCTCTTGATATGCGAGCGGCCGCAGAGCGATATGCTGCTTTAAGCGACTCGAATGATCCTATTTGGTCGCCCTATTCCGAACGTGTGAAGCACGGTGTCGAGGCGCTGGCGATAATTGGGTCATCGCAATTTCACCCGCTGATTCTCGCTGCCCTAGCAGTGTTCGATAAGCGCGAATTTGAACGGCTCATGTGGCTTCTAGAGGTATTAGCCGTGCGCTGGCAACTTGTCGCCCGCGGGCGCCCCGGAAGAATCGAAAGCACTGCCGGACGCGCTGCGAAGGCGATAGCGGATGGCAAGATAACTACTGCTTCACAAGTTCTGACAGAGGTGCGGGAACTCTATATTGCCGATCCGGTTTTTGAGGCTGATTTCAAGCTCAAGACAGAGCGCGAGGCCAAGAAAGCGATGTATCTCTTGAAGGGGCTTGAACATCAATCGCTACTTCGCGCGCAAGATGCTCACCCGTCCGAGTCTATCCCCGGAAACGTCACTGTCGAACATATCCTTCCCAAATCGCCCGGCGCGGCGTGGAAGGCGGAAATTGACGCTGATCCCGAACTTCACGCCGATTTTCTATACCGCCTTGGCAACATGTGCTTGCTTGCGGACGCCAACCGCGCGCTCGGCAACAAAGCCTTCTCGGAAAAGAAGAAATCCTATGCGGGTTCTAAATTAAGGATCACAAATTCCGTTTCGCAATATGCGAACTGGACGCGAAATGAGATTGAGGACCGGCAGTCGCATTTGGCACAGTTGGCGGTTGCGAAGTGGCGATTTCAATGACCAGCGAACTTAAAACAGCTATCGAGTCGCAGCACGGCGGCCGGGCGACCCTCGTCCAATCCGTCCCCGTGAAGGAAACCCATGCCGGACAAACCGTCTGGGAAGGCGTCGTGCACGTGTTCAACCTCGCCGACAACCCGAAGGCGACGCGGGCCTATGCCTGGTCCTCACCTATCGAGGGAAGCAGCAAGAGACGATATTTTGCCGTGCTGCATATGGGGGCGATCAAGTCGCCACTAGACGCGGTAAGGGCGGCGATCGTAGCTGAGCATCGGAAAGGCTAGCGGGCGCGGGGGACTCGAACCCCCAACAACCCGCTTGGCAAGCGGGTGCCTCTACCAATTGGGCTACCGCCGTACATTGAGCCTACCGAAATAGGCTCACTGGTACCTCTGAGTTACCGGCTATATGGGGATGGATTTTCGATCCGTCAAATTAGGACACTACCACCCCGGCCGATTTCTTGCTCTTTTCGCTCTTGTCGCGCGCCGACGCCAGTTCGTTCAAGAACTGTCCGGCCCAGGCTATCTCGCCGCTCGCCTGCAATTCCTTCTGCCGCAGGCGCTCGAAGAAACGATCCGCGCCGGAGGACGGTTCGCTGCCGCTCTTCAACTTCTCCGCCTTCTTGGCGAGCGACGTCACGCGATCGAGTTCCTTTTCCGCGTTCCTGCGAAATTTCTCCACGACCTTCGACAAGTGCTTGTGCTGTTTACTCACAACTCTTCTCCAGGCGCGCTGCAACGCCAAGTCGACGCTTGCCGGATCCGACGTATAGCCGAACGCGCAGCCCCTCGTCTAATATGACGATTTTGTGACATTGTGACAGAAATTGTCGCCGCGAAATTACGGCTTTTTGTTCAGGTCCGCCGATCAATCGCTCTCGTTGCGCAGCCGGTCGAGCGCGGCGACGTCGACAATCAGGATTCGACCCTTTTCGAGCCGCACCCAATTCTGCGTTTCCCATGCTTTCAGTTTCTGGTTCACGCTCTCGCGTGAACTGCCGATGATCTGACCGAGTTCGCGCTGCGTGAGGGTGATTTCATCCTTTTCGTCCTTGAACGTCCGCAACGCGCGCGCGAGCCTGGCGGTCACGCCGAGGAACATGACGCTCTCGAGGCGCTCGCTCGTGTGTCGCACCGTGCGACACAGGACGCTGATGAACTGCAACGCGACCTGCGGGTTCTGCTCGAGAAAGACGACGACATCGCGCCGGTTGAGCATGAGCAGCGAACAATCCGTCAGCGCGATCGCGTCGGCCGTGCGCGGCTGGCCGTCGAGCACGGCGATTTCACCGAACATCTCGCCACGACGCAGGATATTGAACAAGGCTTCGCGCCCATCCTCGGTCGGCGCGGCGATCTTCACCGAGCCTTCGACGAGAATCATCAAAAAAGAGCCTTCGTCGCCCTTCCGAAACAGGATTTGCCCCTTGCGAGCGCTCGTGTGCCGCATGTAGCGCGCAAGCCGCTCGAGGGCGCCGGGGTCGAGCCCCCGGAACAGCGGATGGGATCCGAGATATACCGCGCCGACATCCGCAAGTTTGCCGCCGTTTCCGCTCTTGTTCATCTTCTGTCCTGCGGATCGCCCGGGACGAATGCAACGACGCGCCGGCCCTCGAGCGCGGACCGCGACTCCAACACATCGGCCGGCGCTTGCGCAGAGTATCAACTCTCCGTCTCACAGCAAAGGTAGCGCATACGCGCAAAACGCGTGTCCGCCCGCCCCTGCCGCGCAGGCCGAAGCTCGACACGTCTTGCCCGCTATGCCAGCATTCGGGCCCTGCCCTCAGTCAGCTCGTGATCCGTGCCGTTCGAGAGCGTAAATTGCAGCGCATGCGACGCCGCCAATCCTGCTGAAAGCAGATTTTGCGGGCGTTGCGGCGTTCCGTTGGCGCGGGTCTGTACGCAGTGCGGAGCATTGCTTGCGCCGGCCGATCGCTTCTGCAGCCAATGCGGCGCCGCTGCGGTCGCTCTTCCCGAGGAGAAGGCTGCCCGCAAACCCGGCATGGCCGAGATGGACGGCGAGCGGAAGCGCATCACCGTGCTGTTCGCGGACATGCGCAATTCGACCGCGCTGATCGAGGACGCCGATCCGGAAGTCGCGGTCGCGAAGTTCGCGCCGGTCATTGCGGCGATGAAGGATGCCGTGCATCGCTACAACGGCGTCGTCAACGATGTTCTCGGCGATGGCGTCATGGCTCTGTTCGGCGCGCCTCGACCGACCGAAGACCATGCCGCGCTCGCTTGCATGGCGGCGCTTGCGATCCAGGAACAGGTTGCGGCGTTGAACGATCCAGACATCGGCGTTCGCGTCGGCATCCATTCGGGCGAGGTCGTCGTGCGAAGCGTGCAGACGAGCCTCACAACGAGCATAGGCGCGGTGGGCGCGTCCGTGCATCTGGCGAACCGCATGGAACAGCTCGCGGAAGCCGGCGCCATCTATTGCACGTCCGACACCTATGATCAGGCGCGCCAGTACATCGAGGGCGTCTATGTCGGAAAGGTCCCGGTAAAGGGCGTTTCGAAACCGGTCGAGGTCTACAGAATTACGGGCGCGCGCAGCGCCCCTGCAAGCGACGTGTTTCGTCAGGACGCGGCCCTCGCGCCATTTTCGGGGCGCGCCGGCGAGCTCGGCGCGCTTCATGCCGCGCTCGCCAGAGCCGAGCGCGGCACGGCGAGCGTCGTCGGGGTCGTCGGCGAGGCCGGCATGGGCAAAAGCCGCCTGTGTTTCGAGTTCGTCCAGCAATGCCGCCGGCGCGGCGTCTATGTGCTCGAAGCGCGCGCCGCGCCTTACGGGCAAGCGACGCCCTTTCAGCCGATCCTCGACCTGCTGCGCGATTTCTTCGGCATAAGGTCGCTGACGGACGCCGCCGCGATCCGCGACAAGGTCGCCGACCGCCTGAGGCAGCTCGGCGTCAGCGGCGAGAACGTGACGCTTGCGCTCGATTTTCTCGGCGTCGTACGCGATGTGGCGACACGCAAACTCGATCCTGCCGACCGAAAGCAGCGGCTGATCGATTTCGTGTGCTCGCTGGCGGGCGCCAGCGCATCTGTCGTCGCGGCCGTGGTTCTGATCGAAGACGTTCACTGGATCGACAGCGGCAGCGCGGAAATCATCAATGCGCTCGCGGATTCCGTAGCCGGCACGAAGACAATGCTTCTTCTGAATTTCCGCCCCCACCTCGACCTGCCGTGCATGCAGCGCGCCCATTATCGGCAGGTGGCGCTCGACGCGCTCGATCGCGACGCCGTCGAGCGCATGGTGATCCATTCGATCGGCGACGACCGCTCGACGGACGAATTGCGGCGCGAGTTGACGGAACGCTCGCAGGGCAATCCGTTCTTCGTTCAAGAGCTCACGCGCGCCATTGTCGACAGCGGCGGACTGCATGGGGAAGCCGGCGCGTACAGGTCGGCGGCTTCCGCACATCTGGCGGCGCTGCCGCCAAACGTGCAGGGGCTGCTGGCGGCCCGGATCGACCGGCTCGAGCCTTTCGCCAAACAGATCCTCCAGATCGCCGCGGTGATCGGTCGCGAGGCGCAACTGGCGATTCTCGCCGAGGTCGCCGGAACGACGCGCGCCGCATTGGCAGACGCGCTTCGCGAGCTTCGTCGCAGGGAACTTGCAGTCGAAACCGCGCGCGGCAACGACGCTTTTCTCCTCATCCGCCATCCCTTGATCCAGGAAGTCGCGTATCGAAGCCTGCTGTCCGAGCGAAAGCGCGGCCTTCATTCGGCGGTTGCAGCCGCGATCAAGGTTCGGCTTGCGGATCGGCTCGACGAAAACGCAGGATTGCTGGCCGTCCACCTGGAGCGTTCCGGCGAATTGAAGCAAGCGGCGCAATTCATGACGCGCTCTGCAATGTGGGTCGGCGTCAACGATCCCCGGCAAGCGCTCGCCGCCTGGAAGAAAGTCGTCGATCTGCTGGAAGCCGAACCGCCCGACGCCGACACGCTACAATTGCGCATGGTCGCCTGCGGGCAGGTCATAAATTTCGGGTGGCGCGAAGGCATTTCGGCCGAGGAAGCGCGCGGATTTTTCGAACGGGGTTCAGGGATCGCGACCAGCCGAGGCAACGGGCGCGCAAACGCGTTGCTTCACGCCACTTATGGCCGGGTGCTGGCCTCGTCGGGATCGGCCGACGAATATGTCGAGAAGGTGCGCCACGCCCAGGAAATCGCCGGGAAGACCGACGACATGGGATTGCAGGTCATGCTGGCCTCGATGCTGTGTCAGGCGCTGAGGCTCGCCGGACGGCTCGCGGACGCCTTGCGCGTGTGCGACGAAACGCTGCCCAACGCGCACAAGCTGACCAAGTTCGACCGGGACATGTTCGGCTTCGATATCGAGATCTGGCTGCTTTCGTTGCGCGGGCGAATACTCGTCGGGCTTGGCCGCTTCGAGGACGCGCGACGCGCGCTCGACCGCGTGATGGAGACGGATGCTTCGGCGGCGGACGCGTCGTTGCGGTGCATTCCGCACCTGGCCTACGTAGAAATGGCCTGGAGCGAAAGCGACGCGCGCGCGGCGGCGGAACATGCCGCCAGGGCGACCGAAATGGCGCGGGCGAGCGGGGCGACCTATGTCCACGTCTATGCGCAATGGGCGCAGGGGCTCGCGCATCTGGTCGCCGGCGAAAACGCGCGCGCCGCAGCGCTGCTTCAGGAGACGCTCGATTTCGCGCGCGCCAAAAACGCCGCGCTGGAAGAAGAGGCGCGCATCCTGTCGGATCTGTCGAGCTGTAAGCTCGCGCTGGGCGCCGCCTCGCAGGCCTGTCAGCTTGCGGAAGAAGCCGTGACGATCGCGCGCAGCCGGCGCGCACGCACCGCGGAATGCCGCGCCCGCATCGCCTGCGCTGCGGCGGCGCGCGCGCTCGGACGCACTGCGGCGTTCGAGGCCGAGCATAATGCGGCTATCGAACTCATGCGGGAAACAGGCGCACGCCTGTTCGAGCGCGCGCTCCGGACCCTCGCTGCGGAATGACCCGCGGCTTCGTTCGTCGCGCGACGAACCGATTGATCATCGCCTGTCGAATGCGATCGGATTCGCCGAGGCGTCCAGCCGGACGCGCAAACCGACGACCTTGCCGGCGCCGTCCCGTTGAAACGCGAGCGGCGGATGAAAAACCCTGCCGAACGCTTCGAACGTCAACGCGTAATTGTCGGCGGACAGTCGGGTCAGCGTCCATTCGCGACCGTAATAGCTGACGACGACCCGGCCGGCGACCTGCGCGATGGCGAGATCTCCGTATCCGGCGTTCGAATACAGGCCGAGATAATCGGGCGGCGACGGTTCGTCGGACGCCGCGGGCGCAATGTCCGGCGACGCCTCGCCGGCGGAGCGATGGCTGAACGTCTGTTCGTGCGCCTCGACAATCCTGGACGCGATCGTGGGTTCCGCGAACAAGGCGCGGTAGATCGCAGCGGCCACGTTCACCGGAAACGGGCTGATCGCCTGGTTCAGGTAGATGTTCTGGTTCGACAGCGCGACCACGGCGATTCCAGGATCGGGCATGAGCGAGGCGTAAGCGGCATATCCTTGCGCATCGCCGGGATGATGCAGCAGTCGACCGGCTGCGGTATTGTCGATGTACCAGCCGAGCCCGTAGCCGCCGCCGGGCGGCGCGGCGATATGTTGCTTGAACAAGAGCTCCAGCGAGGACCGCTCGATCAGGCGGCGGCCGTCGGGCGCGACGCCCCAATCCAGAAGAAGCCGCATCCATTTCGTCATGCCGGCGATACTGACGTTGATCGCAGCGGCAGGCGCGATGTTGTCGACGCCGTCGTAGGCCATACGTGCGGCGAGCGCACAAGGCGCGGCGTGGTCTGGCGCATTTTGCAAGTCCGCGACCGTCATTGTCGCATCGATCGACAGGGGATCGAAGATCAGGGATTTGACCAGTTCCGACCATGGCTTGCGCGCGGCCGCCTCCAGCGCGAGGCCCGCGATGGCATACATGATGCTGTTGTACTCGAACCGCTTGCGGAAGCCGGAGCCGGGGGTCGCGTCGGGATCGAGGTAGCGTGCGCGATAGTAGAGCTGCGATCTGCTGAACGGGCCGCAATACCACAGCAGATCGTGACGGGGCACGCCCGTCTGACCGCTCAGCAGATCCGTCAGCGTCATGTTGGCGCTGGCGTCGTCGTCCTGCACGGCGAAGTCCGGAAGATAAGTCCGCACGGGCGCGTCGAGCGCAACGACGCCCAGTTCGGCCAGTCGCAGGGCGACAAAACTGGTGAAGGCTTTCGTCAACGAACCGATTGCGAACACCGTGTGCCGATCGATCCGATGGGCGCCGCGCGGCTCGCGGGCGCCGAACCCGCCCTCGAACAGCAGATCATCGCCCCTGATGACCGCCACGGCGATCCCGGCGTCGGGGACGGGCGCATATGTCTCGACGGCCGCAGCGACAATGCGCTTCCAGTCGATCATGGCCTGTGCCTCTTGCTCGCGCGCCACGCCTGCGCAGCCGCAAACGTCGCGACGACGTCGATGCGGCCGGCGAAGCGCCAATAGCTAAGGTCGTTTCGACCCTTCTTTCGGATAGGGACTCTTGATCAGCAGCGTAATGCCGCCGGGCGTATTGGTCACGCTATTGTCGGGGACGTCCCAGACAGTGATCTCGTAATCGTAACCCGGAGCCCAGGACCAGTTGATTGTGCGCGGCGCCGCAGGGTCGAGAGCGAGATACACGACGGCCTGGATGGTTTTTTGAATCGCAGGCGGCAAGCCTGCGAGATATTTTTGCCAGAGATTGTACTGGACATCCTCTTTGCCGACGACGACGCCAGCGCTGCCGAGCGGCTTGTCGAGCGCAAACAGTTCTCTTCTCTTCGAAAGCTCCCTGACGTTCCGGGCGCCGAAGATCACGTTCATCTCATTGACGATTGTCTGAAGGCCAGGCATTGCAGTCCCCCCTGTCGACGGCTCCAGTCTGCAATGGCGCAATCGGACTGTCCAGTGGCGGCGCGAAAGCGCGCGTCGGACGTCGCGGCTATGCGATTGCGCGAACGGTCAGGTAGGCGGCATACGCAAGGACCACGCCGAGATATCCGATCAGTGCGTAAAGCGCCCGCTTGAAGCGCCTGTTCTTGATCAATCGGACCCGATGGAGCGCAAGCACTTCGTTCGCATATTCGAGCCTGAGGTCCGCAGCGGCCAGAGCGTCGAGATATTGCCGCGGCTCGAAGTCGGCGGGCCGTCGCAGAAAGAACAGCCCTGCGGTCGGGCCGCCCGTCGCATTCGCGCCGGAAGCCGGGGCGAGCACAAGGGCGAACAGGATCATGACGATTGTAAAAAGAACGAACAGCACGCCGAGCCGCAGGTTGAGCTGGGCCGAAACGTCGAGCTGTCGTACCGCCGACAGGATCGGATTGAACGAAAGCGCCGTCGAGGCGAGAACGATTTGCGATTTGGTGTCGTAAGCGCGGATCGTGGCTTCGGCGTCAGCGAAGTTGAGTTTGATGAAGTCGACGCTATCCATCCTGCCTCCGATCCGCCGCCGATCGCTGGCTCGCTGCGCGACTTTCTCTCGCTTCCACGCTACGAATGCGTCGACCCGGTTGGCCGGTTGCGGTGAAAAGACTAGTCGCATCCGCAGGGATGGATCAAGCCGCCTCGCTCGCGCCCGGACCGAAGTTCGGCGCCGTCCAGCCCCGAACGCCTATGCGCGATCCTCCGCGTTCCGCAGGCGCCCCGAAAAGCTTTCGCCGTCGCGAATGCCGAAACGCCACGAGCCTGATCAAAGCCCGAGCTTTTCCGCCAGACCGATGCGCTGGAGCTTGCCCGTCGCGCCGAGCGGTATCTGCTCGAGGAACAGGACCTTGCGCGGAACCTTGTAGGCGGCGAGCCGCTTGCCGACGAATTCCCTGATCTCCTGCTCGGTGGCGTTCGCGCCGTCGCGCAGCACGACCGCCGCCGCGACATCCTCGCCGAGCTTGTCGTGCTTGACGGCGAAGACGACGACCTGGCGCACGGCCGGATGATCCATCAAGACCTCGTCGACCTCGCGCGGCGAAATCTTCTCGCCGCCGCGGTTGATGATCTCCTTGAGCCGACCGGTGAGGCTTACATAGCCGTCCGAATCCTTGACGCCCTGGTCGCCGGTGCGGAACCAGCCCTTGGTGAAGGCCGTCGCGTTCGCCTGCGGGTTGGCTTCGTATCCCGCCATCACATTCTCGCCGCGAATGACGATCTCGCCGATCTCGCCGTTCGGCATCAAGTCTCCGGCGTCGTTCATGATGGCGACTTCCGGTCCCGCCGGCAGACCGACCGCGCCGGGCTTGCGCGCGCCGCGCAGGGGATTGGACGCCATCTGATGCGATGCCTCCGTCATGCCATAGGCTTCGATCACCGGCGCATGGAAGGTCGCCTCCAGCTCGGAAATCACCTGCGGCGGCAGCGAGGACGACGACGAGCGAATGAAGCGCAGGGGATGGCGCGCGATGATCTCGGTATTGTGCGAGGCGCGGCCGAGGATCGCCTGATGCATTGTCGGCACCGCCGTGTACCAGGTCGGTTTGCACTCATCCATCCAGGCGAAGAAGCGCAATGCGTTGAAGCCTGGCGTGCAGAACACCGACCCGCCGGCCGACAGAGGCGCGAGCACGCCCGCCATCAGCCCGTGAATATGGAACAGCGGCATGATGTTGAGGCCGCGATCGGCGGCCGCGAACTCCACGGTCGCTGCGATATTGCCGGCCGAGACGCTGACGTTGCGCTGAGACAGCGGAACGATCTTCGGACGCGACGTCGTACCCGATGTGTGCAGGATGAGCGCGACATCGTCGGGTTCGGCGGGGCCGCGCCGACACGCGCCGGCGCCGTCGGTCGAAAGCGCAAACGCGCCGGCGCCGTCCTGCGGCCGCGGCTCGAGCGTGACGATGCGCACGCCGAGTTTTTTCGCGACGTCCACCGCCGGCGACTGGCTGCCTTTTTCCACAACCAGCGCCTTGGCTTTCAGGTCGCTCATGTAGAATTCGAACTCGTCGGCCTTGTAGGCCGGGTTGAGCGGCGCCGATGTGGCGCCCGAGGCGATGGCGATGAAGGCGGTCGCCATTTCCGGACCGTTCGGAAGGACGATCGCGACGCGGTCGCCGCGGCCGACGCCGGCGGCGTTGAGGTCGGCGATCGTTTTCTGCACCAGCGCGCGCAGGCCTCCGTGGGTCAGCGCTTTCGCGCCGGGGGCGGAAATGGCCGTGTCGCCGTCGGCGCCTTTCGCCATCAGTTCGATCAACGTGGCGCAGCGGGCGCGCGATTGGGTCGACATCATATCCTCCGGTCCGGTTGCGATCGGGCGCTCAGGGCGCCGCAATCCTGAGGCGTCCATGCGCCTTCTGAAGTTCGTGATCGAGCAGTTTGACGAGCGCGAACACGCTGTCGAGATGCGGCGTCGGCAATTCGACGAGGCGCGCCAGTTCGATCACGGATCCCAGCAGCGCGTCGGCCTCGAGCATGCGGCCCGCCTCGACGTCCTGCAGCATCGACGTCTTGTGCGCGCCGACCGCCTCGCCGCCGGCGATGCGCTTGTCGATCGGGATGCGGAAGCGAATGCCGAGCTTCTCGCCGACGTTCTGGGCTTCGCGCATGAGTTCGGCGACCAGCGCGCGCGTCAAGGGAAAGCGGCAGAGATCCTCGAGCGTCGAATGCGTCAGCGCGCTGATCGGGTTGAAGCTCATGTTGCCCCAGAGCTTCGTCCAGATCTCCGCGCGCACGTCGGAGACGATCGGCGCCTTGAAACCGGCGGCGCGCAGCGTCTCGGAGAGCAGCTTGAGACGCGGCGTTTCGGTATTGTCGACTTCGGCGAGCGAGAAGCGGTTGCCCTCGATGTGCTTGATGACGCCGGGCGATATGATTTCGGCGGCCGGATAGACGACGCTCGCGATAACACGCTCGATCGGAAGATGCGCGGCGATGCGTCCGCCGGGATCGACGCTCTGCAACGTCCGCCCTTCGAACGGCCCGCCCACCTTGAAGAAATACCACCAGGGAATGCCGTTCTGGGCCGTCAGCACCATCGTCTGCGGTCCGTACAGGGTCGGCAGCTGCTCGACGATCGCCGATACCTGATGGGCCTTCAGCCCGAGCACCACCACATCCTGCGGACCGAGGTCGGCGATGTCAGAGGTCGCTTCGAGACGCGCGACGGTCTCGCCGCTTTCCTCGATCAACTTCAGGCCGGAGGCCTTGATGGCGGCGAGATGCGGCCCGCGCGCCACGATCGAGACGTCCTGACCCGCAGCGTGCAGCTTGACGGCGAGCAAACCGCCGATGGCGCCTGCCCCTACAATGCAAATCTTCATTCTGACCTGCGCGACTTCTGGATTTGGGTCCGCGAACCGGATGCGGCGAGCATGTTACATGCTCTCCTGCAGCCCGAGCGTGACGCCTTCGCCGATCGGATCCGGCTTCGGCTGGGTTCTGGCGATGTAGTAGAGACGCATCGGCCTGACGACAAACAGGACAAGCATCGCGGCTGCGATGTTGAGACCGATCGCGACGCCAAAGACCGCGCGCCAGCCATAGGCCGTCGCCAGCACGCTGGCGAGCGGCACCAGGATCGCGGCCGTGCCCTTGGCCGTGTACAGCATGCCGGCGTTGGTGGCTGCGAATTTCGCGCCGAACGTATCGCTGCACGTGGCCGGAAACAGACTGTATATCTCGCCGAATACGCCGAAAAACAGAGCGGATGCGAGAACGAAGACGAGCGGGTCGCGCCCGTGCGCGCCGAGCGCATAAAGCGCGCAGGCCCCGATCATGAAGGCGATGAACATGGTCTGCTCGCGCCCGATGCGATCCGACAGCCATCCGAAAAACGGCCGCCCGAACCCGTCGAAGATGCGGTCGAGCGAAATTGCGAACGTCAGCGCGGCCAGCTCGACGCCGAGAATGTCGACAGGCGCGCCGGCGATATTGAAGTCCTTGGCGATCGGCCCGATCTGCGCCGCCGTCATCAAGCCGCCGGCCGCGACCATCACGAAGGCGAGGTAGAGCAGCCAGAAGACGGGCGTGCGGATGGCCGTGCGCGGCGTCGCGAAGATCTGCGATTGCGGGGTGCGCCGATTGGTCGCCGCGAGCGGCGACATCTCGCCGGGCGCGCGCAGGAACAAGGCAAGCAGGCAGACGACAAGCCCCTGCCCGATCCCGAACGAGAAAAACGCGCTCTCGTAACCGCTGCTCGCGATGACTTTTGAAATAGGCACGACCGTGATCGCCGCGCCCGCGCCGAAGCCCGCCGCCGTGCAGCCGGCGGCCAGCCCGCGCCTGTCCGGAAACCACTTCAGCGCATTGCCGACGCAGGTTCCGTAAACCGCGCCGGCCCCGACTCCGCCGACGACCGCGCCCAGGTACAGCATGGCGATCGAATTGGCGTAGGCGTTGATGACCCAGGCCAGCGCGATGCCGACGCCGCCGAACATCACCACGACACGCGGGCCGTAACGGTCGACGAACCAGGCTTCCACCGGCACGAGCCACGTTTCGACGAGGACGAAGATCGTGAACGCGACCTGGATCTCCGCGCGCGGCCACCCGTGGCGCGCATGAATCGGATCCACGAACAGCGTCCAGCCATATTGGAGATTGGCGATCATCGCCATGCAGACGACGCCGATCGCCAGTTGCGCCCAGCGCCATTTCGGCGGCGCGCCGCCATCCGTCCGGTTCAAGCCGGACGACCCTAGCTCGGACACGCCGTTTCCTCCCCGAAATTATGAGCGCGCCCTTGCAATATCCGGCCCGGCCAGCTCTTTTGATGGGATGCTAGACGTTGCGCGACGCGCGCGTCAACCGCGCGCGGCAGGCGACTGGTCCGGGGTCGCGCCGCCTCGCGCGCAGGCGTGAAACGACATTCCGAACGCGTTGACGTTCCATGGATCGGTCTCGATCCGTCTGCGTCTTCCGACGCGCCTCGATCCTGTGAAAGCCGCCGATCCATTGACGAACGGCGCCGTTGGCCGCGGCCGCCCGCGAAGGCGAAACCATTCCAATCTTCTTTGGTCGTCTTGATCCTTACACGCCAGGTGTTTATCGAGCGACGAAACGACGGAGCAATGCATGCGCGGCGGCGCAATGACGGCTGCATTTTTTCTCGGCGCCCTCCCGGGCGTCGGCGCCGCGCACGCCGCCGAACCGTCTGCGCCGCCGACGCTCGCCTGGCAGGGATTTTATTTCGGCGGCCAGGCCGCCGCGATTTCAGCCGGGTCAGGCTGGCGCGCCGGCGGCGTCGCGTCTTCCGACTCCGGATTTGCCGATCTGCGCGCGCGCGACGGGCAATTCGGACCGCTCGTCGGCGGTTTCGAGGCCGGCTACAACGCGATTTTCGCAAATCGCTTTCTGCTCGGGTTCGAACTCGACGCGTCGTTCGCCGACGTGATGGAATCCGGGCGGTTCGCCTATTCGCCGTTCGCGGGCGCCTACCAGATCAACGACAAGATCGAGATGTCCGGCACGGCGCGCGCGCGCGCGGGCGTCGCGTCCGGCAATTGGCTCGCCTATGCGACGGGCGGCCTCGCGATCGCACGCGACCGTATCCAGCGCACGCAGTTCGTCCCCGGCATGTCCAGCGGGTTCGCCGCGGCGGGCGACGTCGATACGGCGTGGCGGTGGCGCTACGGGTTTTCGCTTGGCGCGGGCGTGGAGGCGCGGCTGTCGCCGGACTGGAGCGCAAAGCTCGAATATCTGTACAGCCAGTTCGGGCGATCGGCTGTCTATTTCCCGCTTGCGCAACAGACCTATGCGTCCGATCTGCGCGCGCACCAGGTACGGCTCGGCCTCAACTACCATTTCGGCGAGAAACCGGAGGACGCGCCCAAGGGCCTTCTCGGCGATATGGAAAACTGGTCGATCCACGGGCAGTCGACCTTCGTCGCGCAGAACGCCTTCGCCTTTCCCGCCCGCTATTCCGGCGCCAACAGTCTCTCGAACGCGGCTCAGTTGCGCGAGACGTTCTCGGCGACCGCCTTTGTCGGCGTCAGACTGCCGACCGGTACGGAGCTCTACTACAATCCCGAACCCTTCCAGGGATTCGGCCTCAGCGGAACGCACGGCGTCGCCGCTTTCCCGAACAACGAGGCGCAGAAGGCCGGGTTCAACTATCCGCACTACAATTCCTCGCGCCTGTTCGTGCGTCAGGTCTTCGGTCTCGGCGGCGAGACCGAGAAGATCGAGGACGGACAGAATCAGGTTGCGGGCGAATACGACGTCTCGCGCATCACCCTGATCGCCGGCAAAATGTCCGTGCCGGACTTTTTCGACAACAACGCCTATTCGCACGACGCGCGGACGAGCTTTATGAACTGGGCGCTGGTGGATGCGGGCGCGTTCGACTACGCCGCGGACCAGAAGGGCTACACCTGGGGCGCGGTCGCCGAACTCAATCAGAAACGATGGGCCGCGCGCGCCGGCTATTTCCTCCAGCCGACCGAGCCGAACGGCAATGTGTTCGACACGCGGCTCGTGCGGCGCGGGCAATATGTCGGCGAGCTGGAAGGCCGTTACACGCTGCCGTTGCTCGACCAGCCCGGCAAGATCAGGTTCACGGGCTGGTATTCGCGGGCCGTCGCCGGCAGTTTCGACGAAGCCGTCTACAATCCGATCTACGGCGGCGACATCACGCAGACGCGCCGGAATCGTCCGGAATGGGGCTATGTCGCAAATCTCGAACAGGCGCTCACGGACGATCTCGGCCTGTTTGCGCGCTGGAGCTGGCGATCAGGCACGACGGAAGTCGTCGCCTGGACCGACATCGACCGCAGCTTGTCCGCCGGCGCGGTGATGAAGGGAACCGCCTGGGGGCGTCCGCAGGACAAGGTCGGCGTCGCCGGCGTCGTCAGCGGCCTCAGCGGCGCCTATCGGCGATATCTCGCGCTCGGCGGCCTCGGCCTCAATATCGGCGACGGCGCGCTGACCTACCGGCGGGAAAACGCGCTCGAGACCTATTATGCGATCGGGCTCGCCAAATGGGCGGTCCTCACCTTCGATTATCAGTTCGTCGCCAACCCAGGCTACAACGCGGACCGCGGCCCGGTCTCGATCGCAAGCGTCAGATTTCATACCGAATTCTGACGCGCCGGCCTGAGGCCGTCATGCAATTGTCGCGATGGCCGCGCCATCCCGCCGATTTCCCGCCGAACCGCGCGCCCTTTTATCGGCCCGTGCGCTCAGGCGCCAGCGCTCTCGTCACAATGCGGCTGCGCACGTCTTCGCTCTTGCGGGATATGCGCTAGGCGCCGGAACCGGCGCGAGTCTCGCGCTGCTTTTGCGAAAGCAATTGACGCAGGACTTCCTGGTTCGGGCAATAGGCTTCGACCTCCCGAGAGAAACGTCCGGCGTCCAGATCGGCGCCGCACTTGATCCAGTCCTTGCACATGGAGCAGGTGCGATGAAGGTCGGCCATCGCGACCGGCAGCTCCCGCTCGAACCGCTCCTTGTCGAGCTCGAGCAAGCCGAGGACCCGCTCGAGACCTTCCGATGTCAGCGAGCTGGCCGCCATCGCCGACAAGGCGCCTTCGCTGACGTTGAGTTCGCTCAGGACGCCCGCGCGCGTCGCCGGATCCATCGCGCTGAATTCCGCGACAAAGGCCTTGCTGCGCAACCATTGCGCGACGCGCCGGCGCAGGGCGGATCCGCAAGAAGCAATGGAATTCGCTGGCATCAGGGACCCCTCGCCCCTTTTCCAGCACATGACGCCGGGAACGGCCTTGATCAAAAGCAAAATCGCGCCGGCGGCGCTTTCAAACGGCGCAATAGCGCTCCTGGATTTCCGCGTCGGCGAGCAGCGCCGCGGCGGTCGCCTGATGGACGATTTCGCCCTGGTCGATCACATAGGCGCGATCGGCTATGCCGAGCGCCAGCTCGACGTTCTGTTCGACGAGCAGAATGGTGACGCCCCTGCCCTTCAGGTCTCGGAACAATTCGAACATTTCGTCCACCAGCACGGGCATGATGCCTTCCGACGGCTCGTCCAGCATCACCAGTCTGGGCGACGATATCAGGGCGCGCGCGATCGCCAGCATCTGCTGCTCGCCGCCCGACATGGTGATTGCGGTCTGGTCGAGCCGCTCGGCGAGGCGCGGGAAAATCTTGGCGGTCTCGGCAATCAGCTCCTTCTCGCGCGCCTTGTCGCGGGAGGCGAGCAGCCCGAGACGCAGATTGTCGCGCACATCGAGCCCCGCGACGATCCGGCGTTCTTCCGGCACGTAGGCGAGCCCGTGATGGAAGCGCACGTGCGCCGGCTCGCCCAGCAATTCCTTCCCTTCGAACGTCACGCTGCCCGTGGTCTTGTCGACGAGGCCCATGACGGATTTCAGCGTCGTCGTCTTGCCGGCGCCGTTGCGGCCGATCAGGCAAACGATCTCGCCCTCGCCGACTTCGATGTCGACGCCTTGCAGCACGTGGCTCGATCCGTACCAGGCGTTGAGACCCTTGATGCTGAGCATCTCAGTGGCTCCTCTGCCCGAGGTAGACGCGCTTGACCGCATCATTGTGACGGATGTCGTCCGCCGACCCTTCCGCCAGCAATTCGCCGTGATGCAGAACGAGCAGCCTGTCGCTGATTCCCAGCACGAGCTTCATCTTGTGTTCGACCAGAATGATCGTGCGCTCCTGCGCGAGGCTCACGATCAGGTCCATCACGGTGCGCGTCTCCTCCGGGCTCATGCCGGCGGTCGGCTCGTCGAGCAGGAGAAGCCGCGGATCGCTCGCAAGCGCGATGCCGATCTCCAGCGCGCGCTGTTCGCCGTGCGCGAGCAAACCGGCCGCGCGACGGGCGCGGTCGGCCAGGCCGACGCGTTCGAGAATGCGATCCGCCTTTTCCGACAAATCCCTGTAGGCCGCGCGCGGGCGCCACAGGCCGAACGTGGTGACGAGCGCCTGCGCTGCGACGCGCACGTTCTCGTGCGCGCTCAATTGCGGAAAGACGGTGGTGATCTGGAAGGATTTGACGATGCCCATATGGGCGAAGCGATGTTGCGGAAGGCCCGTTACGTCGCGGCCGTCGAATTCGATCTTGCCGCTCGTCGGCGACAGCGCGCCGCAGAGAAGATTGAAATAAGTGCTTTTGCCTGCGCCGTTCGGGCCGATGATGGAGGTGATGGCGTTGCGACGGAACGCCGCGCTGACGCCGTTCAGCGCGCGCAGGCCGCCGAACGACTTGGCGACATTGTCGGTGCGTAGAATGACGGGGTCTGCGTCCACGGTCATTTTTCGAGCCGTTCGAGCAACGTGCCCCACAGGCCGCGGGGGAAGAAAAGCACGCAGATGACGAAGGCGGCGCCCACGATCAACTGCCAGTGAACCGTCCACAGGGATACGAGATTTTCGAGCATCAGGAAGATCGCCGCGCCGATGAACGGTCCGAAAAAGGTTCCCATCCCGCCGAGCAGGCTCATCATCACCACGAGCCCTGACGTATCGTAATGCAAGGTTTCGATCGGGACGATCGAGAGATGCAGCGCGAGCAGCGCGCCGGCAAGTCCGCAGAATCCGCCGGACAGGACGAAAGCGACGAAGCGCACGAGCGGCACGTTGTAGCCGGACGCCCGCGCACGCGCCTCGTTCTCGCGCACGGCCTCGATCACCGCGCCGAACGGCGAGGCGAGTATGCGCGACAGCACGAACAGGGAAGCGATGACGAAGGCCGCAAGCACGTAGTAACGCGTGAGCGGATCGACGAAATCGAGATGCAGCCCGAACAGATCGATGGTCTTCACGTCGACGCCGCGCAGCCCGTTCTCGCCGCCGGTCCAGCCGACCGCTTCGTAGAACAGGTAGTAGACGCATTGCGAGAGGGCGAGCGTCACCATCGCGAAATAGATGCCGCGCGTCCGGATGGCGAGCGCGCCGATGATCGCGGCGACGATCATGCCGCTGACCGCGCCGACGATGATGGCCGCCCACCAGGGCGCGCCGAAGTGAACGAAGGCGATGCCGCATAAATAGGCGCCGGCGCCGAACAGCGCCGAATGGCCGAAGGACAGGACGCCGAGATAGCCGAACAGGAGGTTGAACCCGAGCGCGTAGAGCCCGTAGACCAGGATGAGGACGGCGAGCGCCTTGAACGGCGCGATCAGCGGAAAGACGAGAATGACGGCTGCAGCCAATGCGGCCCTGTGGCGACGCGCCCACCCGAGCGCGCCCGCTTCTCTGAAGGCGGCGCTGCTGCGCGCCGGTCGCCCTGTCGTTCGCTCGAGCGTCATCGTCAGCTCATCAATCCGGCGCGGCCGAAAAAGCCTTGCGGCCTGATCAGGAGCACGATCGCCATCAGCGCGAAGATCGCGACGCGCGACATTTCCGGCGCGAACAACGAGGTCATGCTGACGACGATCCCGACGAGCAGGCCGGCGACCGCGGCGCCCGCCAGCGAGCCCATGCCGCCGACGACCACGACCACGAAAGCCTCGGCCAGGATGGGACCGCCCATTTCCGGAATGACGCCCTGCAGCGGCGCGGACAACAGGCCCGCGAGCGCCGCAATGCCCGTGCCGAGCCCGAACACGATCAGCCATACGCGCGAAACATCGACGCCGAGCACGCGGACGATCTGCGGATCGCGCGCGCCGGCGCGAATGATGAGTCCGAAGCTGGTCTTCTCCAGGAAGAACCAGAGCGCGGCGAGGATGACGGCCGTCGCGGCGATGACGAACAGGCGGTAGAGCGGGAAATAGCCGACGCCGATGTCGACTGCGCCCTGCAAGGCCTCCGGCGTGTCGACGGGATAGCCGGTATTGCCGAAGGCGACGCGCACCAGTTCGACGATGATGTAACTGAGGCCGAAGGTCAGCAGCAGCGGATAGTCGATGCCGCGTCCATACAGCGGACGGATGAGAACGCGCTCGACCGCAAGGCCGACGCCGGCGACGGCGAGCGGCGCGACCACGAGCGCGATCCAGAAATTCGCGCCGTGCATCATCAGCCACAGGCCGACATAGGCGCCGAGCATGTAGAAGGCGCCATGCGCGAAATTCACGACGGTGAGCATGCCGAAGATCAGCGACAGGCCCACCGCCATGAGAATGTAGAGCGCGCCGAGCGCGACGCCCGTGAACAGCTGCAGACCGAGAAGGTCGAGCGACAATCCGTTCAAAATCCCGTCTCCCTCATTCCGCAGCCGGTCCGCGCTAGGTGTGGCCGAGTTCCTGGCACGTGCGCAGGTTCGCCTCGTTCGGTTCGTCGGTCGCAACGATGTTGAAGACGTCCGGATCGTTCGCGGGCGCGTTCTTCGATTCGATGATGAAGACCGACTGCACGGACTGGTGATCGCATTTGCGATAATATTCCGGTCCTTTGTAATAGTCGTACTTCAGCGCTTCCATGGCCGGAATCACCGCTTCGGACGCCGTGCTGCCCGCCGCGCGCGCCGCCATCAGGAAGGTCTTGACCCCCGCATAGGCGAGCGAGCCGTAGTCGGACGGCACCTTGCCGTCGTGCATCTTGCGGAAGCGGTCGTTGAAGACTTTCGCCGAAGGCGTCGTCTTTTCCATGCCCCAGTAATAGGACGTGCCGCCGACGACGCCGTCGAAGGCCTGCGCGCCAGCCGCCAGTCGACCGGTGTAGAGCAGGATCGGCGCGACGATCTTCATCTGCTTCTTCATGCCGAAGTCGGTCGCCTGCTTCAGCGCGATCTGCTGGTCGCGGCCGAAATTGCTGATGATGAGAATGTCCGGCTTCAGCGCCTGGATGCGCGGCAGCAGGGCGGAGAAATCCGTCGCGCCGAGCGGATGCCGGATGTCGGCGAGCGTTTCGATTCCGAACGCCTTGCCCGCCGCCTGGAAGCCGTTGACCATTTCGTAGCCGTAGGCGTAGTCGGCGGTCAGGAACACGACCTTCTTGCCGAATTTCTGAAAGGCGTATCGACCGACGGCGCCCGCGGTCATATGCGGATTGAGCGCCTCGTGGAACGTGTAGGGGCTGAAGTCCTTCGCTTCGTTGATCGTGTCGGACTGGCTGATCGAATTGTAGAGAACCTTGCGCGCCTTGGTGACGTTGTTGACGGCGAGCTGCACCGCCGCCGACAGGCTGCCGACGACGAAATCGACCTTGTCGCCTTCCACCAGTTCGAGCGCGCGCGTCGCGGCTTCGCCGGGATTGAGCTTGTCGTCGCGCACGAGCAGTTCGGCCATGCGGCCCTTCAGGCCGCCGGTCTCATTGAATTCCGCTATGGCGACCTGCGCGGCGCGGACCTGATCCTGCGCTTCGGCGCCATAGGGCCCGGTGAGCGGCACGGGGAAGCCGACCTTGATGTTGCCCTGCTGCGCGCGCGCGATGTTGAACGAGAAGGGCGCGGCGAGGCTGGCGCCTGCGCCGGCCACGATCGCGCGGCGGCTAATGCTCGTAAACTTCCTGGCGTCGTCCGTCATGTCTTCCTCCCTGACATTCTCTGACCTTCAAGAAATCGCCCCGATCGCGCGCAGAACCAGTTCCGGCGTCAGCGGAATTTCGGAGATGACGGCGCCGAACGGCGCGAGCGCGTCGTTGACCGCGTTCGCCACGGCCGCCGCGGCGCCGGCCGTGCCGGCTTCGCCCGCGCCCTTGGCGCCGAGTTCGGACTCCTGCGTCGGGGTCTCGACATGCGCGACCTCGATATCCGGCATTTCGCCCGCCATCGGCACGAGATAGTCGGCCATGTTGGCGTTGAGCATCTGTCCGCGTTCGTCGTAGCGGCAATGTTCGAACAGCGCGGCGCCAAGCCCCTGCACGACGCCGCCCCTGATCTGCTCGTCGACAAGCTGCGGATTGATGACGCGGCCGCAATCCTCGACGACCCAGTGCCTGAGCAGCTTGACGAATCCCGTGCGGACGTCGACCTCGATCGAGGCCGCCTGCACGCCGTTGGTGAAGGCGAACGGAAATTTGCGCGGCGCGTAATGGCGCGTGGCGATGAGTTCGGCCTGGAAATCCGGCGGCAGCGTATCCGGCCGAAAGTAGGCGATGCGCGCGATTTCATCGAGCCCGATTCGCGCATGGCCTTCGGCGTCGACGATCTCGCCGCCTGCGATGTCGAGAGCGGCGGCTTCGGTCTGCAGGATCGCGGCCGCGACCGAGAGTATGTTGTCGCGCAAAGCGCGGCCCGCGCGCCAGGCGGCTTCCCCGCCGATGCCAGCCCCGCGCGAGGCCCATGTGCCGCCGCCGTACGGAACATTGTCGGTGTCGCCGAGGATGACGCGCACCCGTTCGAGCGGCGCGCCGACGGCCGTCGCGACGACCTGCGCGATGATCGCTTCCGATCCCTGCCCCTGTTCGGTGATGCTGGTCTGGCAGACGATCGCGCCCGAAGCGTCGAGCCGCACGGCCGCGCCGTCCTGCGATGAAATGCGCGCGCCGCCGACGCCGTAGAAGGCCGCGCTCGGGTTCGTGACCTCGATGAAGGAAGCGATCCCGACGCCGCGATAGACGCCTTGCTCGCGCAACCGCGCCTGCTCGGCGCGCAGCGCCTCGTAATCCATCATCGCGAGAATTTTCTCGAGCGCGGCGTGGTGCGAGAGCGCCTCGAATTTCATGCCGGCGGCGGATTCTGCCGGATAACAATCGTCCGGCAGCAGATTGCGCCTGCGGATCTCGACGGGGTCCATGCCGATCGCAGCCGCGGCGCGATCGACGAGGCCTTCCGTCACGGAGCATGCGATGGGGTGGCCGACCGCGCGATACTGGCAGGTGACATTCTTGTTCTGGAACGCGACGCGCGCCCGCGCCCGATAATTCTTCACCGCATAGGGGCCGCCGACGAGGTTGACGACCTGGTTCGCCTCGATGGCGGACGTGCGCGGATAGACGGAATAAGGACCGATGCCCGTCCTGTCGTCGATCTCGAAGGCGAGAATCGTTCCGTCCTTCCGGACGGCGACGCGTCCCTTGCAGCGGTGGTCGCGCGCGTGAATGTCGGTGAGGAAACTCTCGACGCGGTCGGCGACATGCTTGACCGGCCGCTTGAGGAGTTTCGACAGCGCGACCGTCGCCATGTCGTCGGCATAGACGTGGACCTTGATTCCGAAAGAGCCGCCGACGTCCTTGCAGAGCACGCGCACCTGCGCTTCGGCGAGGCCGAGGTGCCTGGCGATGATGTTCTGCATCATGTGCGGCGCCTGCGTGCCCTGATAGACGGTCAGCCGCTGTTCGCCGGGATTCCAGTCGGCGACGATCGAGCGCGCTTCCAGCGTCACGCCGGTATGGCGCGCAAACACGAATTCGGCTTCGGCCACGGCGTCGGCTTGCGCGAAGGCCGCATCGACTTCGCCGACGTCGAGACGACGTTCGAAGGCGATGTTGTCGCCGAAATCGGGATGGATCGGCGCCGCGCCTGCCGCGAGCGCGTCGTCCATGTCGGCCGTGACGGGCAATTCCTCGTATTCGACCAGGACGCGCGCGGCGGCGTCCTCGGCTTCCGCGCGCGACGCGGCGACGACGGCTGCGACCGCCTCGCCGACCCAGCAGGCGCGGTCGACCGCGATGGCGTGCTGCGGCGGCGATTTCAATCCCTTGAGATGCGTGAGAACGCCGACCCAGGGCGTGCAGACATTCGCAAGCTCGGCGCCGGTCACGACGGCGACGACGCCCTTGCCCTTTCTTGCGTCGGCGGCGTCGATCGAGACGATGCGCGCATGCGCATAGGGCGAACGCACGAACACGACATGCGCCATGCGCGGCAGCGAAATGTCGCTGACATATTGTCCGCGGCCTTCCAGAAGCCTGCCGAGATTCGGCCGCGGAACGGCGCGCCCGATATAGGAATTCGGGCGATCGAGCGCGCTCAGGGGCGACGTGCGTTCGGTCACGCCGGCCCTCCCCTGCGCTGGCGCGCCGTCTCTTCCACCGCATCGACGATGGCGTGATAGCCGGTGCAGCGGCAGTAATTTCCGGAGAGATGATCGCGAATTTCTTCGCGCGACGGCGCAGCGTTCTCCAGCAGCAGTTCCTGCGCGCTCAAGAGCATCGCGGGCGTGCAATAGCCGCATTGCAGGGCGTTGCGTTTCTCGAACGCCGCCTGAAGGTCCGCGATTTCGCCGGAATCGGACACGCCCTCGATGGTTTCGACTGCGCCTCCGTCGGCCTGCGCGGCGAGCGTCAGGCAGGCGCGCACGACGGCGCCGTCGAGCCGTACGCCGCAGGCGCCGCAGACGCCATGCTCGCAGCCGATGTGCGTGCCCGTCAGACCCAATGTCTCTCGCAGAAAATCGGCGAGGTGCTGGCGCGGCGCGACCTCGGCTTCGACGGGCTCGCCGTTGACCTCGAGACTGATCCTGATGCGGCGCGCGCTCATCATGCCGCCTCGCGCCAGAGCGCGTCGATCGCCTGCTCCAGCGCCTCTCCGGCCAGATGCAGGCGCATGGCGCGCGAGGCGGTCGAATCCTCGACCGGATCGAGATCGGCCGCGAGTTTCTCGCGCGCGGCCTTTCGCGTGTTTGTGTCGTTTGCCGCGCCATCGAGCGCCGCCGCTGCGGCGCGCGCGAGTTGCGGCCGGTCGCCCGTCCCGAAAAAAGCGATGCGCGGCGAAGCGAGCCGGCCGCCGCTTTTCGTCGCCGCCGCCGCGACGCCGACGATCGCGAAATCGCCGCGCCGGCGCGAAAATTCAGCGAAGCCGAAACGCCTGTCCGCGCCGAGCGCGGGGATTTCCACGGCGACGAGAATCTCGCCCGCCGCGAGCGCGGTCTCGTAGACGCCGCGGAAGAAATCCTGCGCCGCGACGCGCCGCTCGCCGCTGCGGCTCGCGACGATCATGATTGCGTCGAGCGCGAGCGCGCAGGCCGGCAGTTCGGCTGCGGGATCGGCCTGCGCGAGAGAGCCGCCGAACGTGCCGCGATTGCGGATCGCGGGATGGGCGACATGCGCGATCGCCTGCGTCAGCAGCGGGCAGCGCGCGGCGACGAGCGCCGAGCGGGCGAGTTCGGCGTGGCGCACGAGCGCGCCGATGCGCAGGCCGTCGCCGACGGCTTCGATCCCGCGCAACGGATCGAGGCCGCCGATGTCGACGACGACGGGCGGGGCCGCGAGCCTGAGATTCAGGGCCGGCACGAGGCTCTGGCCGCCGGCGATGACGCGCGCGTCCTCGCCGCCGTCGGCGAGCAGGCGCAGCGCTTCATCGAGCGATGCGGGTCGGGCGTAGTCGAATTCGGGGGCCTTCATCGATACAAACGGCTCGCTGCTCGTGGACTCAATTTATCGGTCGATCACTCACATTTCCGCGCCCGGGTCGCCGATGAGGCCGGCCGCCTCGACGCCCGCGAGGGCGCAGATTTCATCATTGTCCGAGACGTCGCCGGATATGCCGACGGCGCCCAGCACGTTGCTCTGGCCGTCCCGGATCAGCACGCCGCCTGGCACGGGCACCATGCGCCCGTCGGTCGCGGCCGCCAGCGCTGTGAAGAAGCCCGGCATCCTGGCTGCGCGCGAGGCGAGGTTGCGGCTGCCGAATCCCATGCCGAGCGCGCCCCACGCTTTTCCGCGCGCGATCTCGACGCGGGCGATGCCGGAGCCGTCCTCGCGCTTGACGACGACAATGTGGCCGCCCGCGTCCAGCACGACGACGGTCAGCGGCGCCATCTTGTGCGAACGGCCCGTGGCCAGTGCGACCGACGCGATCCTGTCGGCCTGCGCGAGCGTCAGCGCTTGCATTTTCCTCCCTCGCGCCCTGCTGGGCGTCGTCATTGTTTATCGACCGATCATTATATAAATCGGATGCGGGCGCAAGCAGGCGGGACGGATGGAATGGATAGGAAAGTCGGGATCGTCGGACTGGGCATCATGGGCGGCGTGATCGCGCGCAATCTGGTCGAGCGCGGCTGGCGCGTCATCGGCGCCGATGTCGACGCCGGGCGCCGTGCAGCGCTCGCGGCGGCGGGCGTGACGATCGCGGACGGCGCCGCGCAGGTCGCGCAGGCCGCGCCGATCGTTCTGACGAGCCTGCCGGGGCCGGGGCCTTTGCGCGCGGTCGCGGCCGAGATCGCAGGCTCCGGCGCGCCGGCCCGCATCGTCGCCGAATTGTCCACGCTCGCGCTTTCGGACAAGCTCGCCTTCGCAGAGACGCTGCGCGCGGGCGGGCACGAGCCGCTCGACTGTCCCCTGAGCGGCACCGGCGCGCAGGCGGTCGACCGCGATCTCGTCGTCTATGCGAGCGGCGCGCGCGCGGCGGCCGAGTCTTGCGCGCAGCTGTTTGCCGACTTCGCCAAGAAGTCGGCCTTTCTCGGCGCCTTCGGCAACGGCAGCCGCATGAAGTTCGTCGCCAATCTGCTGGTCGCGATCCACAATGTCGCAACCGCCGAGGCGATGACGCTCGCGATCAAATCCGGGCTCGATCCGAGAGACGTGATCGATGTCGTGGCGCCGGGCGCCGGCGGCTCGCGCATGTTCGACATGCGCGCGCCGATGATGGCGCGCGACGAATACGAGCCCGCGACCATGCGCGTGTCGACCTGGGCGAAGGACATGGCGATCATCACGCAATTCGCCGAAAGCCTCGGCGTCGCCACGCCCTGCTTCGACGCGACGCAGTCGATCTACGACGAGGCGTTGCGCGCGGGGCTCGGGGATATGGATACGGCGGCGGTCTGCCGGGTCATCGAGGCGCGCTCGGGCGGGCGGGGGTGAAGGAGATAAGTCGCAGAAAATTCCAGCTCGATACCGTCCAGTTTGGCGCGGGCAGACTCTATCGCGTCAGACGCAAGCCGGAATTGGCGGGGATGAGGCGCGTCATCGCAGTCACAATGTCCGCAGACGTTTCCGCGTGAAGATACTGGTTGGGCGATGACGCGCATTGGGACATTGCGTCGGGCACCTGCGTCGGCAACAGTGTGTTCCTGATGAAATCGAGGCGCGTATTGTACCAACTGTCGACCGGTCTTGGAATGATGTAGGCGACCTCCAGTGTGAAGACGTTATAGCCTTTGTCCTTGACGCTTTGACAATTTGCGGGATTGAGCGTCTGGAAATGAAAGCCTGAGCCATCCAGCACGCTAACTGGATTGACGACGAAATTGGGATCGGCGACCCACGAGTTGCTCCCTCCGCTTTGATAGATGATGGTTTCATCCTCGATGGCGTCTGTCGCGAGGATCAACACGCCCGAAGGGCTTGTTGCAGCGACCCCGCTTCCAGCGGTTTGAAGCTGACTTGCAAGCTGCTGCAACGAATATCCGATGTTTGTGCCTCCCTGTGCGTTCGCCTGCGCCAGATCGAGCGCGTTGACCGCATTGATCGCGCCGGGGATGTCCGCGGACAACGGGAAGGTGGTCGTCAAGGTGTTGCCGAGCGAGTAGACCGCAACGCGCGTCGTCCCGTCCGTCGGGAGACTGGCGAGCGCTTTCGTAAGCGCCTGCTTGACGACATCGAGACGGAGCGTCACGCCGATCGACCGGGCGACGGCCAAATCATCTGGATGGCTTGCGCCGCCATTATAATGACAGGCCACCTGGCAACCCGTCTGGTTGTACAATGCTGTCTGGTCAGCGACGGTCGCGCCGATCCCCATCGAGTTCGAAGTGTCGACGACGAGGTGAATGTCTGTGAATTTTTTTGTTGAAACCGATGCGCTGCTGGTTGCGGCGATGTTGATCTGTTTGATCCCGATCAGCTTCAAAAAGGATGTGGGCACCTGCGCGGAAATTGTCAGGGCGCCATCGATCGTCGTGGCGCCCAGGCTGAAGCTGGTCGCCTGCGAAACGACATCCGACCTTATGCGCGAGGACAAATTCGTCTGAAACACACTCGCCGACGAGGAGGCGCTTGCTTGCTTCCACGATGCGTCGCTCGCTCCCACAGCGTTTCGCGCCGTCGTGGCGCCCGCTAGAACGCCCGCGTCAGCGGCGTTTTGAAGCACGGACTTTTCATACATTGCGGCCGTGTAGTCGATTGCGCCGCCGGCCACGATCAGGAGCGGTACGAGCGCGAGCGCAAAGATGACGGCAACGGCGCCGCTTTCGTCGGACAAGCTTCGCGCCTTCGCTTTTTTCGATCCGCCCGCGTTCATAGCTTCGTCCCGCCGCAGAGATGCGCGCCGGTCGACGCGATCCGAGTTGCGCACTTGCAGCGAGCGCTACGCGTGGAGATTTTTCGAAGGGCGGAATTCGACGTGGCGGTTTCGAGCGGAAGACCGATAGACAAGCGTGACCTCACTGACAAAACCTGTTCGGCCAACGGCATACCGAGCTGACGCAAGCATGCGAGACCGTGGCTGGTCACGCTACGCGGGCGGCACGGGAGCGCTATGCAGGTATTGTGCGAGCGCTGCCGCAAATTTGCGACATCGGATCAACAGACCGTCGCCGCCGACGTCGATCTATGCGCCGCGACCGCTGATCGGATTGTCGGAGTCGCCGGGAAACCCAGTATTTTCTTGTCACTTGCCAATGCGGCCTGCATGCCCGCCAATTTCCCGCCGCTTCGGGAATACGTTCAGAAATCGTCAACGACGTTTCCAATCGTCGCGCCGGAAGCAGACGAATCCTGCGACGGGGACATCGTCAATCGCGGGCTGGAAGGCGCGGCGACGCCCTCACAGCCGGCGACGCAGGCGCCTTCGCGCCTCGCCCCGCGTCCAAAATCCAGAAATTCTTTCGATCCAGGCGCCCGCCTCACCCCGGCATCAACGCGCTCACCCGCAGCGCCTCGCGAGTCAGAAGGTCGGCGAACAGCTTCGCCGCCGGCTTCAGCACGCTGCGCGAGGGTTCGATCAGCACGAAATCGCTGCGCAGCGGCGGGTCGTCGAGCGGGCGGATTTCGAAGCGCGCGCCGTCGCGGTCGGGCGCGGCGAGCACGGCGGGCAGGATCGCCACCCAGTCGCTGCCGGCGACGAATTCGAGCGTGCCGATCATCGCGTCGAGCGCGAGGCGCCGGCGCACGTCGACGCCGTTCGAGGCCAGATAAGTCTCGATGCTCTGGCGGCGCGTGTTGAGCGGACCGGGCAGCACGATGTCGATCGGCCCGTAGTCCGCGAGCTTCACGGGCGCGAGATGTTTTCCGGTGCGGCCGGCGCGCGCGACCAGCATTTCCCTGTTGGTCGCGATCCTTCGCGCATGCAATCCAGATGAGACCGCGAAGGACGGCACGATGGCGAAATCGAGTTCGCCCGCGCGCACCTTGTCGGTCAGAACGCCGGAATAGGCCTCGAGGATCGTGACCTCTACGCCGCCGGAACTTTCGAGAAAGGCGGCGAGCGCCGGCGCGAGGATCGCGCGCGTGAAAGTGGGCATGAGGCCGACGCGCACGGAGCCGCCCATGCGCTCGATCGCCGCGAGGCCCGCGCCGGCAGCGTCCAGCCGGCGCAGCGCCGCCACGCATTCCTCGTAATAGCGCAGGCCCGCCGCGGTGGCCGCCATGCGCCGTCCGTCGCGGTCGAGCAGGCGCACGCCGAGCTGCGTCTCCAGCGCCTTCATGTGCTGGGAGACGCCCGATTGCGTCGCGCCCTCGCGCACGGCGGCGGCGGTGAACGAGCCTTCCTCGACGACGGCGACGAAGGCGCGGAGCTGGCGAAGCGACGGACGCATCAATTTTCCTGATGGCAGGAAGCAGGAATTATCATTTTTCTATTTATCGGTCGATAATATATTTGCGGCGCCCCCCGCCAGAGGGACTGGAGGAAGCCCAATGGATCTCGGCTTTTTCACCATGCCGATTCACCCGCTGGACAAGGACTGGCGGCAGACCCTGCGCGAGGACCGCGAGGCTTTCATCCTGGCCGACGAACTCGGCTTCGTCGAAGGGCTGAGCGGCGAGCATGTGACCGACAAGGCAGAGAACATCACCTCCTGCATCACGTTTCTGGCGTGGATCGCGGCGGCGACGAAATCGATCAGGCTCGGCACCGGCACGGTCAACCTGCCCAATACGCATCCCGCGACCGCCGCTTCGCAGATCGCCATGCTCGACCACATGCTGGACGGGCGCTTCGTGTTCGGCATCAGCCCCGGCGGTCTCCTGTCCGACGCCGAGCTCTACGGAAATCTCGACGCCAACCGCAACGAGATGTTCCTCGAATGCATCAACCAGATCCTTGCGATCTGGAGCGGCGAGCCGCCTTACGACATCAAGGGCAAATACTGGTCGATCTCGACCGCCCGCACGATGATGAAGGACATCGGACAGGGCTATCTGCCGCGCCCGCTCCAGCGCCCGCATCCGCCGATCGTCGTCACCGCCGTCGCGCCCTTTTCGCAGGGCGTGACGGAAGCGGCCGCGCGCGGGTGGGAGCCGATCTCGGCGAACTTCCTGATGCCGGCCTGGGTCAAGAGCCATTGGCCGAAATATGTCGAGGGGTGTTCACGCGCCGGCCGGCCGGCGGACCCATCGAACTGGCGCGTCGCGAAAAGCATTTTCGTGTGCGAGGATTCCGCGAAAGCGAAAGCCTATGCGACCGATCCGAACGGGCCCTATGTCGCCTATTACCGCTCGCTCTACACCAAGCTGAAGAAGAACGGCCGCATCGAACTTTTCAAGACGCATCGCGACCAGCCGGAGCACGAAGTGACGCTCGAACAGGTCTGCGACAAGCTCGTCATCTACGGCACGCCGGACAAGGTCGCCGACGACATCCTCGCCTTCCGCGAGACGGTCGGCGATTTCGGCACGCTGCTCTATGCGGGCAAGGACTGGGTCGATCGCGATCTCGGGCGCGATTCGATGATCCTCCTCGCCGAGAAGGTGCTGCCGAAGGTGAATGCGGCGACGCGCAAGGCGGCGGCGGCGGAATAGATGGCGCTCAGCGACCGCATTCCCTACCAGGCGATTGTCGATCGCCCGCGGCTCGAGCTGCCGGGCGGCGCGCGGCTCGCAGTCTGGGTGATCGTCAATGTCGAGGAATGGCGGATCGAGAACGCCATGCCGCGCACGGTGCTGCCGCCGCCGATGGGCCAGCCGCTGCTGCCCGACGTTCCGAACTGGTCCTGGCACGAATACGGCGCGCGCGTCGGCTTCTGGCGCCAGCACGAAGCGCTCGCGCGCAGATCCATTCCCGGCACGCTCGCCATCAACGGCCATGCCTGCAAGACCTATCCGCGCATCGCCGCTGCAGCGCGCGAGTCGCGCTGGGAGTTCATGGGCCACGGCTGGCTGCAGGGACCGATGCATCGCGTAGCCGACCAGAACGAGGCGATCCGCAGGACATGCGACGAGATCGCGGCCTTCGCCGGCGCGCCGCCGCGCTCCTGGGAGAGCCCCGGCCTCACCGAGACCGACGAAACGCTCGATCTCCTGCGCGCCAATGGAATCGAATACGTCGCGGACTGGGTGATCGACGACCTGCCGCAGACGATCGAAACGCCGCACGGGCCGATCACGACCGTCCCCTATACGGTCGAGACGAACGACATCGTCGTCTTCGCGCTACAGCATCAGGCCTCGGACGCTTTCCTGAAGCGCGGGATCGACCAGTTCGACCGGCTCTACGCCGAGAGCGCGACGAACGCGCGGGTGATGGCGATCTCGATCCATCCCTACATCACCGGCGTTCCGCATCGCATCCGCTATCTCGAGGAATTGCTCGACTACATCCGCGGCCATGCGGGGGTCGCCTTCATGACGGCGAGCGAGATCGGCGACTGGTACGCGGCCGAGACGAAACGTATCGGCGGGTGAAAGGAAGGCGTTCTGCATGGGTTTCACCAGTGTCCAGGACGGCATGACGATCGATTGGGACGTCGAGATTCCGATGGACGACGGCGTCGTTCTGCGCGCCGACGTGTTTCGTCCGGTTTCCGGCGAACCTTGTCCCGTGCTGCTCACCTATGGCCCCTATGCCAAGGGCCTCGCCTTTCAGGAAGGCTACCCGAGCGCGTGGACGAAGATGATCGCCGATCATCCCGACGTCGCCTACGGTTCGACCAACAAGCATCAGAACTGGGAAGTGGTCGATCCGGAGAAGTGGGTGCCCGACGGCTATGTCTGCGTGCGCGTCGACTCGCGCGGCACGGGCCGTTCGCCCGGCTTCGTCGATCATTTCTCGCCGCGCGAAACGCGCGACTTCCACGATTGCATCGAATGGGCGGCGCGCCAGCCGTGGTCCAACGGCAAGGTCGGGCTGTCGGGCATATCCTATTACGGCATCAACCAATGGCATGTCGCCTCGCTGCAGCCGCCGCATCTCGCCGCCATGTGCATCTGGGAAGGCGCGGCCGACTGGTACCGCGACATGACGCATCACGGCGGCATCCTCTCGACCTTCTGGGCGAACTGGTACGACATGCAGGTCAAGACCGTGCAATACGGCCTCGGCGAACGCGGGCCGCGCAGCGCGGTCTCAGGTCTGCTCGTCTGCGGCGACGAGACCCTTTCGGACGACGCGCTCGCGCGCAACCGCTGTTCGTTCGGCGACGAGATTCTCGCCCATCCGCTCGACGACGACTACCATCGCGCGCGCGCCCCCCAATGGGACAAGGTGACGGTTCCCTTTCTCTCGGCGGCGAACTGGGGCGGCCAGGGCCTGCATCCCCGCGGCAATTTCGAGGGGTTCACGCGCGCCGCCTCGCAGGAAAAATGGCTGGAGGCGCACGGGCTGGAGCACTGGACGCATTTCTACACGGATTATGGGCGCGCGCTGCAGAAGGCCTTTTTCGATTGCTATCTGAAAGGCGAGGACAATGGCTGGCGCGCACGCAAACGCGTGCTGTTGCAGGTGCGCCACGTCGACAGGTTCGAGGAGCGCGCGGAAGCCGAATGGCCGCTCGCGCGCACACGCTGGACGAAATTTTACCTCGACGCCGAGCGCCAGACGCTGTCGACAGAACCGCCGAAACAACCGGCGCGCATTTCCTTCGACGCGCCAGGCGACGGCCTCACGTTCGTTTCGGCGCCGCTCGCGCAGGAAACGGAAATCACCGGCCCGCTCGCCGCTGGCCTGCGCGTGTCCTCATCGACCGCGGACGCCGACATCTTTCTGGTTTTCCGCGTCTTCACCGCGGACTTGCGCGAAATCACCTTCGCCGGCGCGATCGATCCGCATACGCCGGTCGCGCAGGGCTGGCTGCGCGCATCGCACCGCAAGCTCGACGACACGCTATCGAAGCCGTGGCGTCCCTATCACGCGCATGACGAGAAGCAGCCGCTAACGCCGGGCGTCCCCGTCGATCTGCAAATCGAGATCTGGCCGACCTCCATCGTCGTTCCCGCGGGATGCCGGATCGCGCTTTCTGTGCGCGGGCGCGATTACGAATGGCAGAAATCGACGGGGCTGCGCCTCTCGAATTTCAAGAACGAGCTAACGGGCTGCGGGCCGTTCCTGCATAATGATCCGCGCGACCGGCCGTCCTCTATCTTCGGCGGCGCGACGACGCTGCATCTCGACGCCGACGGCGCGAACTATCTGCTTTTGCCGATCGCGCCCAAGGGCGCGTGAGCGTGAACAAGAAAAGAGCGCGCTACGCGCCGCAAGCGACAGGGAGGAAGCGATGAAGATGAACAGACGCGATCTCGTGCAGGGCGTAGCGGCGTCCGCGATCGGCGCGCTCGCGCCGGCGGCCGCACGGGCGGAAGACGGCGGACCGATCCGGATCGGTCTTCTGACCGTGAAGACCGGTCCGCTCGCCTCGGGCGGAATCGACATGGAGCGCGCGCTCCAGATGTTCCTCAAGGAGCGCGGCGATCAGCTCGCCGGCCGCAAGATCGATCTGATCGTCGCCGACACCGGCGGCGTGCCAGCGACCGCGCGCACGAAGACGCAGGAGCTTGTCGAACGCAACAATGTGCATTGCCTGATCGGTCCGCTCGCGGCGTTCGAGGCGCTCGCGATCGACGACTACATCCGCCAGGCGCAGGTTCCGACCTTGTCCGTCGCCGCGGCCGAAGACATGACGCAGCGCCATCCCAACCCCTGGTTCGTGCGCGCGACCTCCACGTCTGCGCAATGCGCGCATCCCATGGCCGACTATTGCGCCAGGGAGCTGAAATACAAGCGCATGATCACCATCGCCGACGACATCGCCTACGGCCACGAAATGTGCGCCGGCTTCCAGCGCGTGTTCGAGGAAAACGGCGGCAAGATCATCCAGAAGCTTTTCCCGCCGCTGACCGCGCCCGACTACGGCGCGTTCGTTGCAGACTTGAAGACCGATGCGGACGCGATATTCCTGGGCTTCGCCGGCTCCAATGGATTCAGGTTCCTGCGCCAGTTCGTCGAATACGGACTGAAGGACAAGATCCAGCCCGTGGGCGGCATGACGGCGCTCGACGAATCCGTTCTGCGCAACATGGGGGACGAAGCGCTCGGAATCGTGACCTCCTGCTGGTATTCGGCGGAACTCCAGAATCCGATCAACCAGAAATTCGCGCCCGCCTTCCGCAAGCAGTTCGGGTACGATCCGGGCTTCTATGCGGCGGCCACCTATGTCGAAGGCGCCGTGCTCGAAGCCGCGCTCAAGACGATCGGCGGCAAGGCCGAAGACAAGCCCGCCTTCATGAAGGCGCTCCGCGACGTCAAGGTCGACACGGCGCGCGGCCCGGTCAGTTTCGACGCCTACGGCAACGTCGTCGGCAATGTCTACATCCGCAAGGTCGAGCGCAAGGACGGGCGCCTCGTGAACTCGATCATCAAGACCTATCCCGACGTGAGCCAGTTCTGGACCTACGATCCAAAACAATTCCTGGCGAACCCCGTCTACTCCCGCACCTGGCCGCCGGCCGGCAATCTGGAGAAGTAGCCGAAACGACAAACGCGCGACGCGCAGGCGTCGCGCACATCCTGCGCGCCTATGCAATTCTGGATCATCCAGTTTCTCAACAGCCTCGCCCTCGGCGGGCTCCTGTTTCTCCTGTCGTCGGGCTTCTCCCTGATCTTCGGGTTGATGCGGCTCGCCAATCTCACGCACGGCGCCTTCTTCATGGTCGGCGCCTATATCGGCGCGAGCCTTCTGCGCCAGCGCGTCGTCGGCATGGATCTCTGGCTCGCCGCGCTCCTCGCCGGGATCGCGCTCGCCGCGCTCGGCGGGCTGCTCGAACGGCTGGTGCTGCGGCGGCTCGCCGGCAATTCGCTCGGGCAGGTGCTCGTCACGCTCGGCGTCGCCTTCATCCTGTCCGACGCCTGCCTGCTCGTATGGGGCGGCGATCCCATACCCGTGCCGACGCCGCGTGCGCTCGCGCGGCCGATCTTCTTCGCCGGTCTCGCCTTCCCGACCTATCGGCTTGTCGTGATCGTCGTCTCCGTCGTCGTCGCCGTCGGGCTCCACGCGCTGCTCGAGCGCACACGCATCGGCGCGATGATCCGCGCCGGAGTCGACGACATGCCGATCGCGCGCGCGGTCGGCATCCGCGTCTCGCGTCTCTTTACCGCCGTGTTCTGCCTCGGCGCCGGTCTCGCGGGCGCCGCCGGCGTGCTCGGCGGCCCGATCTTTTCGGCTTATCCAGGTCTCGACGCCGACATGCTGCCGCTCGCGCTGATCGTCGTGATTTTGGGCGGCGTCGGCAGCCTCGCAGGCGCCTTCGTCGGCAGTTTCATCATCGGCGCCATTTACACCTTCGGCTCGACGCTGTTTCCAGATCTCGCCTATTTCATTCTGTTTCTGCCGATGATCGTGGTCATCGCGTACCGGCCCGAGGGCCTGTTCGGACGGATCGCCGCGTGAGCCGCGCATCGCTCATCCTCGCGCTCACGGCGCTTGTTGCGCTGGCGCTGCTGCCGTTTTACGCGGGCGAATATTTCATCAACCTCGCGAGTCAGATCCTGATCGCCGCCATCTTCGCATCGAGCCTCAATCTGCTGGTCGGTTACGGCGGGCTCACTTCGCTCGGCCACGCGGCCTTCGTCGGCGTGTCCGCCTATGTCTTCGCCTGGCTGACGACGCACGCCGGCGCCGGCCCTGCGGTCGCGGCGGCCGCCGCGCTCGTCGGCGCGACGATCGTCGCCTGCGTGTTCGGCCTCGTCGCGCTGCGTGCGACCGGGCTCGGCTTTCTCATGATCACGCTCGCCTTTTCCCAGATATTGTGGGGTCTCGCCTATCGCTGGGCGTCCGTGACGAACGGCGACAACGGCATTTCCGGCATTCCGCGCTTTTCGCCGTTCGGACTTTCGCTGGACGGCGCGGCCGCATTCTACTGGTTTACGCTGGCGCTCTGCGTGATCGCGTTCGCGGCGATTGCGGCTTTCGCGTCGTCGGCGTTCGGCGCCGCGTTGCGCGGCACGCGCGACGAGCCGCGCCGCATGGCCGCGCTCGGCCACGACGTGCGTCTCATCCGCTGGATAACCTTCGTCTATGCGGGCTTCTGGGCCGGCGTCGCCGGGCTGCTCTACGTCAACTACAACAAGTTCATCCATCCGAGCGCGATGTCGATCACCAACTCGGCCGAAGGCCTGCTCGCGGTGATCGCCGGCGGGTCGGGCACGCTCGCGGGTCCGATCGTCGGCGCGACGCTGATCATGCTTCTCAAGAATTATGTATCGGCTTACGTCGAACGCTGGAACATGCTGCTCGGCTTCGTCTTCGTCGCGATCGTCCTGATCGCGCCGGACGGCGTCATTCCTGGATTGCGCAGGGCCGCTGCGCGGATTCGCGGCGGCCGGAAATGACGACGCCCGCGCTTTTCATCGACAATCTCCACAAGCGCTTCGGCGGTCTGCCGGCGACGCGCGACGTGACCATGCGCGTCGCCCAAGGCGAGCGACGCCTGGTGATCGGCCCGAACGGCGCCGGCAAGACCACGCTGTTCAACCAGATCACCGGAGACATCGCGCCGACCTCGGGCGCGATTTATCTGTTCGGCGCCGACGTCACGCGGCTTTCGCCGGCGCAACGCGCGCACCGCGGCATCGCGCGCACGTACCAGATCATCACCCTGTTCCAGAAGGACACGCTCGAGCACAACGTCATGCTCGCCTTGCTCGGCCTGTCGCGACGGCGGTTCGACATCCTGCGCCCGCTCTCGCGCTTTCCGGACATGCGTGCGGCGGCGCGCGAGGCGCTGGCGCTCGTCGGGCTCGACGGGGCTGCCGACCGGACGGTTTCCGCGCTCGCCTACGGCGAAAAGCGCCGTCTCGAAATCGCGCTCGCGCTCGCGCAGAAGCCGAAACTCCTGCTTCTGGACGAGCCGATGGCCGGCCTGTCGCTGGAGGAGCGCAAGAGCGTGAAATCGCTCATCGCCTCCATTCCGCGCACGACGACGCTCGTGATGATCGAACACGACATGGACACCGCGCTCGATCTCGCCGACGCCGTGACGCTGCTTCACTACGGGAAAGTTCTCGTCGACGGATCGCCGCAAGCGGTGATCTCCGACCCGCAGACGCGCGAGGTCTATCTTGGCGTCTGACGCGCTCGCCATCGAAGGGCTCAACGCCTGGTACGGCGACAGCCATGTGCTGCAGGACGTATCCTTCCGTCTGCGCGACGGCGAGATACTGGCGCTGCTCGGGCGCAACGGCGCGGGCAAGAGCACGTGCGTCATGTCGCTCATGGGGCTCGTCGCCAGACGCGCAGGCGACGTGCGTCTGTTCGGGGAAAGCGTCGCGCGCCTCGCGCCGGAAACGATCTCGCGGCGCGGCATCGGTCTCGTGCCGCAGGGCCGTCGCATCTTTTCGACCTTGACCGTGCGCGAAAATCTGCTCGTCGCGAAGCTGCCGCCGCGCGCAGGCCGCGCCGCCTGGAATATCGAACGCATCTACGATCTGTTCCCGCGCCTGCGGGAACGTGAACGTCAGCTTGCCGGATCGATGTCGGGCGGCGAGCAGCAGATGCTGGCGATCGGGCGCGCATTGATGGGAAATCCGCGCGTTCTTCTGCTCGACGAGCCCTCGGAGGGGCTCGCGCCGCTGATCGTCGCCGAAGTCGGCCGCACGATCGCGCGCCTCAAGAGCGAAGGGCAATCCATCGTCCTGGTCGAACAGAATCTGCGTGTCGCGCTCGATCTCGCCGACAGCGCGGTTATCCTGACGACGGGGCGTTGCGTGTACGCCGGGTCGATCGAGGATGTTCGCGACAACGAGGCGCTGATCGCGCAAAATCTCGGCGTGTTCGGAGGGCATTGACCGATGCAGGCCGCGCGCACGATCGAATTCAGCGTCAACGGCGCGCCGGTGAGCGCGGAGGCGGCCGGGTCGTCGTTGCTCGCGGTTCTGCGCGGCGATCTGCGTCTGCGCGGCGCACGGTTCGGTTGCGGCGAGGGTCATTGCGGCGCGTGTACGGTGATCGTCAACGGCCGCGCCGTGCAAGCCTGCCAGACGCCGATCTGGTCGCTCGCCGGCGCCGATGTCCGCACGATCGAGGCCGCAGCGGCGGATTCGCTCGTCGCGCATGTGCGAAAGGTCTTCATTGAAGAACAGGCCGCGCAGTGCGGCTATTGCACGAATGGCGTCATCATGACGCTGGCGGCGTTGCTCGCCGCCGACCGCACGCCGGCGCGCCGGGACATTCTCGCCGTTCTCGACGAACGCCATCTCTGCCGCTGCGGCGCGCATCCGCGCATCCTGCGCGCGATCGACCGCCTGCTGAACGTCGAGGCGGCGCGCCGATGACAGCGCCGCCCGCCGACATTCTCGCCAATCCGCGCCTTGCGCAATGGATCGGCGTCGCCGCCGACGGCCGGCTGCGTTTGTCGATCGGCAAAGTGGAGCTCGGCCAGGGCGCGGTCACCGCGATCGCGGCGATCGCTGCGGCGGAGCTGCGGCTTGCGCTCGACGATCTCGTCGTCGTCGCCGGCGACACGGCGCGGGCGCCGGACGAAGGCATGACGGCCGGCAGCATGTCGATCGAACAGGGCGGCGCGGCGGCGCGCTGGGCCGCAGCCGCCGCCCGCGAAATTTTCGCGAAGGCGGCGGCGGCGCGGTTCGGATGCGCGGTCGCAGACCTGCGCATCGACGAAGGCCGCTTCTCTGCCCCGCAGCGCAACGAGAGCCTCGGCTATGGCGATCTCGCCGGCGAGGTCGACCTCGATTGCGATCTTCGCGACCGCGAAGCGCCCGCCATGGGCGCACGCATGGCGCAGACCGGAATCGCGCGCCTCGATCTCACGGCGAAGCTTGCCGGCGGCGCGTTCATCCAGGACATGGATCTGCCGGGTCTGCTGCACGGACGCGTCCTGCGGGCGCCGCGCCAGAACATGCGGCTCGCACGCATCGACCGCGCGGCGATCGAAGCGCTGCCGGGCGTCAGGCATGTGGCCGTCGACGGCGATTTCATCGGCCTCGTCGCCGGGCGCGAGGACGAGGCGGAGCGCGCCGCGGCCGCAGCGCGTCGTCATATCGAATGGCGCGGCGAAGAAACGCCCGCGCTCGACGACGAGAACGCGTGGATGGACTCGGTCGCCGCGGTCAGCGTGACGACGCTCGTCGACGAAGGCGTCGGCGCGGGCGCGGCGCAGCGCATCGAGGCCGTCTATTCGCGTCCCTGGATCGCGCACGCCTCGATCGGGCCCTCGACCGCCATCGCCGAATGGCGGGACGGCGCGCTCACCGTGTGGACGCACAGCCAGGGCGTCTATCCGCTGCGCGCCGCGCTCGCCCGCGCGCTGGAGGCCGCGCCGGACAAGATTCGCGTCGTCCACGCCATGGGCGCCGGCTGCTACGGACACAACGGCGCCGACGATGTCGCGCTCGACGCGGCCCTGCTCGCGCGCGCGGCGGGCGCGCCGGTGCGCTGCCAATGGTCGCGCGCGGACGAGCTCGCATGGTCGCCCTTCGGCGCGCCGATGCGCATGAAGCTTTCCGCCGCGCTCGATTCGCAGGGCCGCATCGTGGAATGGACGCACGAAGTCTCGAGCCCGCCGCATGTCGCGCGGCCCGGCTTCGGCGAAGGCGTCAACCTCCTCGCCGCCGCGCAGATCGAACGCGCAAAGCCGCCCTCCCCTCCCGTCGACTTTCCAGGCCCGGCCGGCGCGGGCGACCGCAACGCCATCCCGCTCTACGCGGTCGGGCGGCGGCGCATCGTCCATCGTCTTCTGCCGCAATGGCCGGTGCGCACATCGGCGCTGCGCTCGCTCGGCGCGCACGGAAACATATTCGCCATCGAATCCTTCATGGACGAACTCGCCGCACGCGCAGGCGTCGATCCGATCGAATTCCGCCTCGCGCATCTCACGGACGCGCGCGCGCGCGCCGTCGTGCGCGCGGCGGGCCGCCTTGCCGGATGGGACGCGCGCGACAAGGGCGGCGCGGGCGAAGGACGTGGAATCGGTTTTGCGCGCTACAAGAATTCCGGCGGATATTGCGCGGTCGTCGCGCGCGTGGAAGCGACGGACAAAATTGCGGTGACCCACGCCTATGCGGCCGTCGATTGCGGCGCGGTCGTCCACGCCGACGGATTGCGCAACCAGATCGAAGGCGGGATCGTGCAGGCTGCGAGCTGGACGCTGAAGGAAGCGGCGCGCTTTGCGCCGGACGGCCCGGTTGCGCAGAGCTGGGCCGATTATCCGATCCTGAATTTTTCCGAATGCCCGGAGATTCACGTCGAATTTCTGGAGCCCGACGGCGCGCCTTCGCTCGGCGGCGGCGAATGCGCGGCGGGACCGACGGCGGCGGCGATCGCCAACGCGCTCGCCCATGCGCTGGGCTTGCGCGTGCGGAACATGCCGCTGACCCCGGACCGAATTCGCAAGACCATAGAAACGCAGTAGGAGCGACACGATGAAGATCGGAGTTTGCGGAACCGGCAAGATGGGCTCGGCCATCGCCCAGCGCCTGAAATCCGTAGGCCACGACGTGGTCGTGTGGAATCGCGACGCGTCGAAGACCGCGCCGCTGGCGGCCGCCGGCATGACGGTCGCCGCGTCTCCGCGCGAACTCGTGAACGCCTGCGACGCGAGCATAACCATGGTGCTCGACGACCGCGCGCTGGACGCCGTCTATCGCGGCGACAATGGACTCTTCAGTGCGCAAGGCGCGGGCAAGCTCGCGATCGACATGAGCACGGTGCTGCCGGCGAGCGAGGAGTCCATAGCGGCGGAAGCGAAATCGAAGGGCTTCGCCTTCGTCGAATGCCCGGTCGGCGGCACGGTCGGCCCGGCGCGCGACGGCAAGCTGTTCGGTCTCGTCGGCGGCTCGGACGCAGATGTCGCGCGCGCGCGGCCCGTACTCGAACAAATGTGCCGGCGGATCGAACACGTCGGGCCGCCCGGCGCCGGCGCACGGCTGAAGCTCGCGGTCAATCTGCCGCTGCTCGTCTACTGGCAGGCGCTGGGGGAGGCGTTCGCGCTCTGCAAGCCGCTCGGCCTGCCGCCGGAACGGCTCGTCGACATCATGGCCGACACGTCTGGAACCGCCGCCGCCATGAAGATGCGCGCAGCCGACATGGCGCGCGCGCTCGGCGGCCAGCTTCCCGCGACGGCTTCTTTCGACGTGCGCGCGGCGCGCAAGGATCTCACCGTCATGGCCGCCTATGCGCGCACGCTCGGCCTCGAACTGCCGGCGACCGCGGCCGCGCTCGCCTCCTTCAGCGAAGCGGCGGAGGCGGGCCTCGCAGACAAGGACGCGATCGCTGTGACCGCGCGCTGGGCGGCTAAATGATCCGCGCCGCCGTCGTCGGGCTTGGGTGGTGGGGCCGCACGCTCGTGCGCGAAACCGCAGGATCGGACGCGATCCGCATCGTGCTCGGCGTCGAGCCGGCGGAAGCGGCGCGGCTGGCGGCGGCCGGCGACGGCATCGAGGTCGTCTCTCGCTTCGAGGATGCGCTTGCGCGCGACGACATAGACGCGGTCGTCCTGTGTTCGCCGCACCGCTTTCATGCAGACCAGATCGAGGCCGCGGCGCGTGCGGGAAAGCATGTCTTCTGCGAGAAGCCGCTGTGTCCGACCGGCGCGGAAGCCGCGCGCGCGCTCGCGGCCGTGCGAGACGCCGGCCTGACGATCGGCATCGGCCACGAACGGCGGTTCGAACCGGCCGTGCTCGACCTGCGCAGGCGTTTCGCGGCAGGCGAATTCGGCGACGCCGTCCTGATGGAAGGCAATTTCAGCCAGGACAAGTTTCTCGCATTGCCGGCCGACAACTGGCGTCTCTCGCCGGACCTCGCGCCGGTCGGACCATTGTCGGCGACCGGCATCCATCTCGTCGATCTCGCCATCGCATTGTTCGGCGCGCCGACCGACGTTCTTGCGCGCCTGTCCGTGCACACGCCGCATCTGCGCAACGGCGACGCGCTGACGATCTCGCTGGGATTCGCAGGCGGCCGAACCGCGCAGATTTCAGCGATCCTGACGACGCCTTTCGTGGGCAGACTCGCGCTCTACGGCACGGCCGGCTGGATCGAAATCCGCGACAGGACGCATCCGGAAAATCCGACCGGCTGGGACGTCGTCAGCGCCCGTCGCGGCGAAACGGCGACGACGGCGTTCTGGCCGCCGCATCGCGCCGTGCGCGACAATCTCGACGCTTTCGCGCGCGCCGCGTCCGGAGGATCGGCCTATCCGGTCTCGCCGGAGGAAATGTTGCTCAATGCGAGGACATTCGAAGCGATCGTCCGCTCCGCGCGGAGCGGACGCATCGAAACGATCTGAACGGAAAAACGGGAGAAGCAGGATGATCGACGGAAAGAAGAACAGATACGGCCGCACGGCCGCCCGGCAGCACAGGCGGCTCGGGCGCGTCGCGCGGCCGGCGACGCCGACGATCGACATTCATTGCCACGTCGTCATTCCGGCGGGCGGGCAGATCGCGGGGCCGCATGTCGATCTGACGAAAGTGCCGCTCGCCCATTTCGCCAATGACGCCACCAGGGCGCTCAACGCGTCGCAGGAGCAGGACCGCGCGAAAATCATGGTCGACGTCGATACGCGGCTGTTCGACATGGACGCGATGGGGATCGACATCCAGGTCGTCGCGCCGGCGCCGCCGCAGTGTTTCTACAGCGTCGACGCGAAGATCGCGGAGAAGGCGCACACGGCCGTCAACGAAGGCGTGGCGGAGTTCGTTTCACGACGGCCCGACCGTTTCGTCGGCCTCGGCGTCACATCCATGCAAGCGCCCGATCTCGCCGTGAAGGAGCTGGAGACCGCGGTGACGAAGCTCGGCCTCAAGGGCGTGCAGATTCTGACGAGCGTCAACGGCGGCGAATTGTCGGATCCGAAATACCTGCCGTTCTTCGCCAGGGCCGAAGAGCTCGGCGCGTTCATCATGATGCATCCGAACGGGTTTACCGAAGGCCGGCGCTTCACCGATTTCTACTTCAACAACGTGATCGGCAATCCGCTGGAGACGACGCTCGCGCTGCATCAACTCATCTTCTCGGGCACGCTGGCGCGCTTTCCGGAACTGAAGCTGATGGCGGTGCATGGCGGCGGCTATCTGCCCGCCTATTCCGGCCGGATCGATCACGCCTGGGGCGCGCGCGAGGACGCGCATGCGAATCTGCCGCTGCCGCCCTCGACCTATCTGCGTCAGGTCTATTTAGACACCGTCGTCTTCACCGAACACCAGCTCGCCTATCTGATCGAGGTGTTCGGTCCGGACCGCATCATGATGGGCACCGACTATCCGTTCGACATGGGCGAATACGACCCGATCGGCCATGTCGCGAGCCTCGATCTCGACGAGGGCGTCTACAGCGCGATCTGCGGCGGCAACGCGGCCGAGCTTCTCGGCATAGAATGAACGCGCGCGGCGCGCGTCAGGCGCGCCGCACCGCCCGCGTGCGGACTTTGGTCTTTGCGCCGAACACTTTCGCGATGCCCTCGAAGAAGATGTCGAGGGCGTTCGAGATCACGCGCGCCTTGTCCTCCTGCACCGGCGAATCGAAGATGTACTTGCGCACGCCGTAATAGAAGATGCCGCCTTGCAGGATCCATGCGAGTTCGAGTTCGCCGGGGGCCGGCGGCTCTTGCGCCGGCAGGCCGGCCTCGTTCCGGAATTCCGCGACTATGCGCGTGAGGATGCGGGTCTCGACGACGGACACGTACCAGCGGTTGATCTCGGCGCCTGCGAGGCCGGAGGCGAGATAGATGCGCAGCCATTCGCGATCGAAAATCGCATCGGTATAGGCTTCGTAGAATTTCTGCAGGCGCTCACGGATCGGCCGCGACCGGTCGGCGAGCAGCGCGTCCCACTCCGGGTTCCATCGATCGAGATAGACGCGCCTGTAGACGGCCTGGATCAATTCTTCCTTGGATGGAAAATAGCGGTAGAGCAGAGGCTGCGTCACGCCGAGCTTTGCGGCCAGTTCGCGCGTGCCGCCGGCAAATCCCTCCTCGGCGAAAAACTCGGCGGCCTTGCGGATGAACTCTTCGCGACGCGCCTCGGGCGACTGCCGCTTTCGCGGAACGGCGGGACTTCTGGTGCGCGCAGCGGCCATCGCGTCACTCGTGCGGCGTGAAGCGGCCGAACTTGCCGCGGCTGAAATGCAGCGCCTCTTCGCCGGTATAATTATAGGATTCGACGGCGCCCAAAAAGATCACGTGATCGCCGCCGTAATAGCGATTGGCGTTGCGGCACTGGAAATGCGCGACCACGTGGTCGAGCACCGGCGCGCCGCCCCGGCCTTCCGTCCAGCCGACGGCGGCGAACTTGTCGTCCGATGGCCGCGCGAAATGCAGCGCCAGATGCTGCTGGCTGCGCGCGAGCACGTTGACGGTGAAGTGGCTCGCCTCCTGAAACACCGACAGGCTCGGCGAATGCGCGACGAGGCTCCAGAGCACGAGCGGCGGATCGAGCGAGACGGAGGCGAAGGAATTGACGGTGAGCCCGGCCCTTCGTCCCTCGCCCGCGCGGGCGGTAATGACGGCGACGCCGGTGCCGAAACAGCCGAGCGCATTGCGCAGATCGCGCGGATCGATCGGATGCCGGCTCTCGAGCGGCTCGACCGGGGAGACGGGGCCTGTCGCTTGCGTCACGCGGCCCTCACAGCGTCGGGTTTTCCGAGGGCAGGCCGAGCGCGACGCGCCCGTAGTTCGCGCCGGCCGCGTCGAACGAGAATGCGATGTGGGAGTCTATCGCATGCGCTTCGCGAAATTGTCGCTGGAGCGCGTTCTTGCGGAAGAGCCCGCCCGCGCCCGCCGCCTTGAACAGAATGTCGACAGCTTCGGTGCAGAGATTGACGGCGTATGCGCCGTCGCGGCGGTAGGCGGTGCGGCGCGCCATGTCCGGCAGGCGTCCTGCGCGCGCGTCCTCCATCGCCCCGAGACAGGCGCCGCGCAGGATGCCGCGCGCCGCGTCGATGCGCGCGCTCGCCGCGCCGATGCGGATCTGGATCGACTGGAAGTCCGCCATTTTCGCGAGATTGTAGCTCGAGGCGCGCTTGCGCGCCGAGGCGACGAAATCCGCGAGACAGGCCTCCGCGTTGCCGAGCGCGACGCCGGCGAGGACGTAAGGGAAAAGCGCGAAGACCGGAAGCTGGTAGAGCACGTTCGGATTGGCCGCGGAACCCGGCGTCGGGCCGCCCGCGACCTCGGAAACGCCGAGCGTCATATGTGCGGGCACGAAGAGGTCGTCGATCACGACATCCTCGGAGCCCGTGCCCGAAAGACCGAGCGCATCCCAGACCTTCTCGACCCTGTAGTCGGGTTCGGCGACGAGGAAGATGCGATATTCGGCGGCGCCGAAATCGGCGTCGGACGAAACGACGCCGCCGAGCATGTTCCACTGGCTGACGGTGACGCCCGAGGAGAAGGGCCAGCGGCCGGAAATCCGGTAGCCGCCGTCGACCGCGCGCGCGCGGCCGCAGGGGAAGACGAAGGACGAAGCGATCAGCGCGTCCGGGTTCTCGCCCCACACGCGCGCCTGCGCCCGCGGATCGAACATGGCGAGCATCCAGTGATGGCTGCCGAGATTGGCGACGTTCCAGGCGACCGCGCTGTCGCCCTGCGCGAGCGCGGCGGCGAAGTCGATCAGCGCCACATAATCGAATTCGCTGCCGCCGACCCGGCGCGGCTGGACGATCCGGAACAGGCCAGCGCGGTGCAGGTCGGCGAGCGTGTCGTCGGGAATGCGGCGCAGCGCCTCGGTCTGCTCCGCGCGTTCGCGAAGCGTTGCTGCGAGCGCGCGCGCGCGCTCCAGCATAGCGTCGTAGTCCGGCGGCGGAACGGCGGCGGGCGCCGGCGCGGCGAAGCTGGGCTGCGGCATGTCGGTTCGCTCCCGGTCGCCCGGCGTCGCGGGCAATCTTGCTTATCGTACGATAAATTATCGGCTCGGCGGCGGCCAATCAAGGTTACAACGCTTGATCGCCGTCAAACATGTTGTATTTTTCACTCGATAAATAACGAAGATCGGGAGGCGGGCGGATGCGCAGGAAGGTGGACCGGGCGGCGATCGAGACGGCTTCCAGGGAGCTGTCCAACTGGGGCCGATGGGGCGACGACGACCAGATAGGGACGCTGAACAACGTTTCTCCGGCCGACATAGTCGCGGCCGCGGGCCTGATCCGGAAAGGCAAGGTGTTTTCGCTCGGCCTGTCGCTGAAGGAGCCGATCCAGTCGGGACTGTTCGGCGGGCGCTGGAATCCGATCCACACGATGCTCGCGACCGGCACCGACGCTGCGAGCGGCGCGCAGGACGAACCTTTCCCCTATCTGCGCTACGCGGACGACGCCATCAACATGCCCTGCCAGGCCTCCACGCAATGGGACGCGCTCTGCCACATCTTCCATGGCGACAAGATGTACAACGGCTACGACGCGCGACTCGTGGACGCGCGCGGCGCAAAGAAGCTCGGCATCGAACATGTGCGCGACAAGATGGTCGGCCGCGGCGTGCTGCTCGACATCGCGCGCTGGAAGGGCGTCGCTTCGCTCGACGACGGCTATGCGATCGGCAACGACGATCTCGACGGTTGCGCGAAGGCGCAGGGGGTCGAGATTCGCAAGGGCGATTTCGTCATCGTGCGCACCGGCCATCAGGAACGGTGTCTTTCGAGAAAGGATTGGACGGGATACGCCGGCGGCGACGCGCCCGGCTTCGCGTTCGAGACCGCTTACTGGATCAAGAAGCACGACATAGCCGCGATCTGCTCGGACACCTGGGGCTGCGAAGTGCGGCCGAACGAGACGGGCGACGCCAACCAGCCCTGGCACTGGGTCGTCATCCCGGCGATCGGCATTTCCATGGGCGAGATCTTCTACCTGAAGGAGCTCGCCGCCGATTGCGCCGGCGACAAGGTGTTCGAATTTTTCTTCGTCGCGCCGCCGCTGCATCTGCCGGGCGGCGCCGGTTCGCCGATCAATCCGCAGGCCATCAAATGATCAGACGCCTGAAGACCGCAAAACCGCAGGCCGAGCGCGCCGAGGACGACGCGAAGGTGCGCGCGTCCGTCGAGGCGATCCTCGCCGACATCGAGACGCGCGGCGACGGGGCCGTGCGCGAATTGTCGCGGAAGTTCGACAATTACGCGCCGGCCGATTTTCGCCTGAGCGAGCAGGACATCGAAGCCGCGATGGGCGCGGTCTCCAGGCGCGATCTCGACGACATCCGCTTCGCGCAGGCGCAGGTGCGCAAATTCGCAGAGCACCAGAAGGCGGCGCTGCGCGACGTCGAGGTCGAAACCTTGCCGGGCGTTGTGCTCGGCCACAGGAACATCCCCGTCAATTCGGTCGGCTGCTACGTGCCGGGCGGAAAATATCCGATGGTCGCGTCCGCGCACATGAGCGTCGTCACCGCCAAGGTCGCGGGCGTGAAACGGATCGTCGCTTCCGCGCCGCCGCAGGGCGGCAAGCCGCATCCGGCGATCGTCGCGGCGATGCACATGGGCGGCGCGGACGAAATCTATTGCCTCGGCGGCATTCAGGCGGTGGGCGCAATGGCGCTCGGCACCGCGACGATCCGCCCGGTCGACATGCTGGTCGGACCCGGCAACGCCTTTGTCGCCGAAGCCAAGCGCCAGTTGTTCGGCCGCGTCGGGATCGATCTGTTCGCCGGTCCGACCGAGACGATGGTGATCGCCGACGAGACGGTGGACGGCGAGATATGCGCGACCGATCTGCTCGGCCAGGCCGAGCACGGCTACAATTCTCCGGCCGTCCTCATCGTCAATTCGGAAAAGCTCGCGCGCGAGACGATGCGCGAAATCGAACGCCTCCTGACCATTTTGCCGACGCGCGAAATCGCCGCGAAGAGCTGGGCGGACTACGGCGAGATCATCCTCTGCGACACCTACGAAGAAATGCTGCAGGAGGCCAACGCCATCGCCTCCGAACACGTGCAGGTGATGACGAATCGCGACGACTGGTTCCTTCAGAACATGACCAATTACGGCGCGCTTTTCCTTGGGCCGCGCACCAATGTCGCATATGGAGACAAGGTGATCGGCACCAACCACACGCTGCCGACGAAACGCGCCGGCCGCTACACCGGCGGCCTGTGGGTCGGAAAATTCATCAAGACCCACACCTACCAGAAGGTCCTGACCGATCAGGCGTCGGCGCTCGTCGGCGAATATTGTTCGCGCCTGTGCATGCTCGAGGGATTCGTCGGCCACGCGGAACAGGCGAACGTGCGCGTGCGCCGCTATGGCGGCCGCAATGTGCCCTACGGGACCGCCGCCGAATGAAACTGCCGCGGACCCCTTCCTTCCGGCTCGACGGAAGACGCGCGCTCGTCACCGGCGCGTCGCGCGGCATCGGGCTTGCCGGCGCAGCCGCGCTGGCGGAAGCCGGCGCGGAGGTGACGATGGTCGCGCGCGGCGCCGACGCGTTGCGCGAGGCCGCGGACGCGATCCACGCCGCCGGCGGCGCCGCCAGGGCGCTTTCGCTCGATTTGTCGGACGTCGCGGCTGCGGAACAGGCGATCGAGGCCGCCGGCCCGTTCGACATTCTGTTCAACAACGCCGGCGCAAATCGCGCGCGCCCGATGCTTGACATCACGTGCGAGGATTTCGACCATGTGATGGAGGTCAATGTGCGCGCGGCCTATTTCGTCGCGAAAGCGGTGGCGAAGGGCATGATCGCGGCAGGGCGCGGCGGTTCGATCATTCACACGTCCTCGCAGATGGGCCATGTCGGCGGGATCGACCGCACGGTCTACGCGGCGAGCAAACATGCGCTCGAAGGCCTGACGAAGGCGATGGCGATCGAACTCGGGCCGCACAACATCAGGGTCAACACGATCGCGCCGACCTTCATCCGCACGCCGCTGACCGAGGCGACTTTCGCCAATCCGGAGCGGATGGCTTGGATCATGGGCAAGATCAAGCTCGGCCGCGTCGGCGAACTCGAAGACGTGATGGGCGCCGTGGTCTTTCTCGCGGGCGCAGCTTCGGCGATGATAACGGGGACGAGTCTCTTGATCGACGGCGGCTGGACCGCCGGCTAAGTCCGCAACGGAGGGTCTCATGGCTTTGACTCGACTGGACCATTTCTCGGTCCGCACATCCGATGTCGAAGGAACGCGATCGTTCTACGAGGAGATCCTCGGGCTGAGAAACGGCCCACGCCCCGCGTTTCCGTTTCCGGGCGTGTGGCTCTACCAGGGCGAGCGCGCCGTCGTGCACGTGATCGGCGTCGACCCGAACGACAGTTCGGGCTTGCAGGACTATCTCGGCGCGCGCGGCGACGGCGGCGCGGGCTCCGGCAATTTCGATCACATTGCATTCACCGCCGACGACCTCGACGGCATGCGCAGGCATTTCGCGGAAAGCGGGATCGTCTTTTCCGAACGCGAAGTGCCCGGGCTTTCGCTGCATCAGATTTTTCTCAAAGACCCGAACGGTCTGACGGTCGAACTCAATTTCGCGGCGTGACGCGACGACCTTCACGCGAAGCCGGTCCGCGCATCGCCGCGGCGCCGAAACGGGCGCCGAAGCAATGCGCGGCTTGTTTGACGCGGCGAGGATTTGACTGCACCATTTGCAGCAAAAGCCGACGCCAGGACGTCGGTTCCGGGAGGATTGCATGTCGAAATCGAGCGATGGCGAGGATCTCACGCGCGTAGGCCCGGGCACCGTCATGGGCGAGATGATGCGGCAATACTGGATACCGGCCGCGCTCTCCTCGGAGCTCGAAGCCGATGGCGATCCGATGCGGCTGATGCTGCTGGGCGAAAAGCTGATCGCCTTCCGCGATACGTCAGGCCGCGTCGGGGTGATGGAGCATCAATGCCCGCATCGCTGCGCTTCGCTGTTTCTCGGCCGCAACGAAGAGAACGGCATACGCTGCGTCTATCATGGCTGGAAATTCGACGTCGACGGGCAATGCGTCGACATGCCGAACGTGCCGCCTTCGCAGGATTTCAAGGAGAAGGTGCGCGCGAAGACCTACAAGGCGCGCGAGAGCGCGGGCCTGATCTGGGTCTATATGGGATCGCGCGCAGAGGCGCCGGCTATGCCGGAGCTCGAAGCCATGTTCGTTCCGGACGCAGATCGGACCGTGACCATCCTGCAACGCGAAGCCAACTGGCTGCAGGGGCTCGAAGGCGACATCGACACGTCGCATTTCGGCTTTCTGCACGCAGGCCATATCCGCGCCGAGGATTTCGAGGAAGGCCATCCGGCGCGCCACACGGTCGCGAACCGCGCGCCCGAATACAAGGTCGCCGACGCGGGCTGGGGAACGATGTACGGCGCGTTCCGGCCGGAGCCCGACGGGCGCATGCACTGGCGCATGGCGCATTTCTGCCTGCCGTTCTGGACGCAGACGCCGAACGCCGATTTCGCCGATCATGTCGTCGCCAAGGCCTGGGTGCCGATGGACGATACGCACACCCTGCTGATCTCCGTCTATGGCGGCCGCGCGAAGGGCGCGACCTATTCGACCTCGAAACTGAAGAGCGGCGCCGGCATTCCCGGCGCTGAGGCGCTCGACATGCTGCCCAACACGACCGACTGGTTCGGACGCTGGCGCCCCGTCCAGAACATCGGCAACGACTGGCAGATCGATCGCGAAGCGCAGCGCACGAACAAGGTCTATTCCGGCATTCGCAATATCGTGATGCAGGACCAGGCCGTTACCGAAAGCATGGGGCCGATCGTCGACCACACGAAGGAGCATCTCGCGCCGAGCGACGTGATGATCACGCGCACGCGGCGGCGGCTGCTCGGCGCAGCGCGCGCGCTGGCCGAACAGGGCGTAGCGCCGCCCGGCGTCGACGATGCGGACGTATTCTTCGGCGCGCGCGCGGGCTCGTTCTACGCCGACGGCAAGACCGACTGGCTCGACGCCTACAACGACAAGCTGAAGAGCGCGCTGCGGTGGCGCGCGCCAAGCCGGCACGCGGCGGAGTAGGCGCGATGTCCATGTCCGATTCGAACCGCAAGCTGCTCACCCGGCGCGCCGCGATCGGCGCCCTCGCGGCCGGCGCCGCATTCCCGCTCGCGCAGGCCGCCCGCGCGGACGACGCCTGGGCGCAACTCGTCGCCGCAGCCAGGAAGGAAGGGCGCGTGACGCTCTACAGCGCCTTCGTGGGGCTCGCTGCGCACAAGGACCTGAAGAAGGATTTCGAGACGACCTACGGAATTTCCGTCGACATTCTGGAAGGCCGGGCGAGCGAAATTCGCGAGCGCATGCGCATCGAACAGGCGGCCGGCCATTTCGCGGCGGACGTTTCGGAGAACGGGCGAACGACCACCACCTTGCAGATCAAAGAGGACAACGCCTTCGATCCGCATGGTCCGCTTCCCAGCATCGACAGGTTGAAGAAGGACTTCCCGAGCGACGGGATACGGCTTCCGGTCTTCGCGATCGTCTACGGCATTCTCGCCAGCAGCCGCCTCGTCAAGCCGGGCGACGAGCCGAAGAGCTGGCGCGACCTGCTCGATCCGAAGTGGAAAGGGAAAATCCTGAGCGACGACCTGAGGGCGCTCGGCGGCGGCGGCGTCCTGTTCTCCGTTCTGCAGGACAAGTTCGGCCAGGATTTTCACGAGCGGCTCGCCAAACAGGATCTGCAATTCAGTCGCGAAATTCCTGCGAACGAACGCAGGATCGCGCGCGGCGAATTACCGCTCTACATCCCCGACAGCCTGACTTCGATGACGGAGCTCAAGGGGCTGCCGGTCCGCTTCATCGCGCCGGCCGAAGGCCTGCCTTATGTCGGGTACGATCTTGCGCTCGCAAAAGGCGCGCCGCATCCCAACGCCGCGCGGCTCTTGATGGAGCATTGTATCGGCAAACAGATGCAGCAGACCTTTGCGCGGCTCGGCCTGCTGCCGACGACCGCAGTTGCGCTCGACGGCGTCGATCCGGCGATCGCGGAGCTCGAAAAGAGCAAGCTGCTCGGCACGACGGACCCTGCGCGCATGAACGACATGCTGGCGCTGGCCAAAAAGATCTACCGCTGAGCGATCGAAGGTTCGTCCGGGCTTACGCGGCCACGAGGTCCTTCATCGGTTTGACGGCGATCGAATCCGGAAAGACCTGCGTCCCGAGCGCTGCGGCGCCGACGCCGAGATGATCGGACAGCGCGCCCTTCAGAACGGCGCGCAGATCGGTCGTGGGCGCGAGGTCGCGGTTCTGAAAGAGTTGTCGGTCCTTCAGGCCGGGCCAGTCCGCGATCACGCGGCCGCCCGCGACGGCGCCGCCAGCAAGAAACGCGACCGTCGCCGTGCCATGGTCGGTGCCCACCGTGCCGTTGATGCGCGCGGTCCGCCCGAATTCCGTGACGGCGATCACGAACGTATCGCGCCACTTGTCGCCGAGCCCTTTCTCGAATTCGGCGAAAGCGCCGTCGAGGCCGGACAGCAATTGCGCGAGGCGCCCGCGCGGTCCGCCTTCGTTTGCGTGCGTGTCCCACCCGTCGAAGGCGAGCGCCGCGACGCGTGGACCATCGTCGGCCGCCAGCAGCTTCGCCGCGCCGCGCGCAGCCTGGATCATGCCGGCGACCGAGTCCATTCCGCCGCGGCTGCCTTTCTCGCCGTTCATCTCGCGGCTCGCGATCTTGTCGATATCGAGGCCGCGCGCCAGAGCGTCCCCGAGCGCGGGATCGCCGTGCTGGTAGAGTTCGAGAAGGCGACGCCCGAGATCGTCGCCGGCGGGTTGCACGATCTGCGGCGCCCAGCCGACGACGGGCGCAGCGCCGCGCAGAACGAGCGGCGTCACGACGCCGACGCCGAGTCCGCCGCGCTGCCGCACGCTCTGACCGGCCGGCAATTGGGCGAGCGCACGGTTGAGCCAGCCCGATGTCGCAAAGCCCGGGCCGGGATAACCGCTTTCGAGAACGTCCTGCCCGTCGAAATGCGAGCGTTCGCGATAGCCTGTCGCAACCGCATGCACGACCGCGGCCTGCCTGGCGCCGAACAGCCGATGAAAATTCGGCATTCCCGGATTGAGCGCGAAGAAGGAGTCGAGCGGCCGCGCCGCGTCGGGGCCCGTCAGCGACAGGGCGATGTCGCCGTGGAGCCCCGCGTAATCGGGATCGCCGATCGGCCCGACCGCAGACAGACCGTCGAGCGCGCCGCGCAGGATGATCGTGACGAAGCGCGGGTCGCGCGCGCCGGCGGCGCTCGCGAGCCGCGGCATGTTCGCCCAGGCGAAAAGAGCGCCGGACGTCGACAAGATCGAGCGGCGCGTCAACGAGGGCGTTTCGCAGAGCATGTGGTCTTTCATTTCAGCGCCTCTGCATTTCCGGCGACATCAGGAGCAAAGCCAGCGCCTGCTGTTTCGATTCCGCGCGCGCCACCGCCTGCCGGGTTTCGGTCGACGCCGCCGCGCCGGCGATCTTGTCGAGCATGTCGACGGGATTGGCCATATCGGGAATGCGGCTCGCGATCTGCCATGAAATATCGAGCCGCGCCTTCATGCCTTCGGGGGAAATCCAGCTCGCAGCGGTATCGGCGAAACCGTTCGGCCCGGCCGGCGACCAAAGCGGCTGTCCGAGCGTCGCAAGCCCTCCGAGGATCGGGCCCGCGTCGACCGGCGTCCTGCCCGTGACGCGCGCCGAGGCGACGAGGAATTCATAGGGATTTCGCAACTTCGCCGCAGGGGCCGACCATGCTTCCGGGCTCGCGATCAACGTCTTTGCGAGCGCCTTGAGGTCGCCTTGCGTCGCCGTGAAATTCTGCGCGAGACGATCGACGAGCGCCGGCGGCGGATCGTCGGCGACGAAATGTTTCGCGAATTTCGTCGCGATATGGCGCGCGGTCGCGGGGGCGCGGGCGAGATCGTCCAGAACCGCCAGACCCTGCTCGCGATCGGACTGGCTGTACGTCTTTCCGAAAACGGTCTGCGCGCCGGGCTCGTGAAAATTGGCGAAGAACAGCGGCGATCCCGGCGGACCGAGCCGGCCTTCGCGGCCGACGAACGTCCAGCCGGTGATCACGCGCGCGAATGCGGTGACGTCGGCCTGCGTATAGCCGCCATCGACGCCGAGCGTATGAAGCTCCATGATCTCGCGCGCGAGATTTTCGTTGAGACCGCGCTTTCGGTTGAGGCCCGCCTTCGATTCCGGTCCGATCGACTGTTGATTATCGAGATAAAAGATCATCGAGGGATGCTGCTCGACGGCCTTCAGCATGTCGACGAAGCGCCCGAGCGCATGCGGCCGTATCGCCTCGCGCTCGAAGGCGCCTGCGCTGACGCGGATGAACTGCCCTTTGGCGACGGACACGCAGAAATGATTGGACCAGAAGCAGACGAGTCGTTCGACGAATCCGGCGCGGGCGGCCGTCGCGCGCTGGACTCGCGCCAGCGCCTCCGCGCGATAGGCGATTTGCTCGACGCTCGGCGGCGGTTTGGCCGCTTGCGTCGGAGCCGCCGCGTCGCCTGTTGCGGCCATCTGCATCTGGGGCGGTTCTGCGCCCTGCACGACCTGCAGCGCGCTCGCGATCTTCGCGCGGTCGGCGCCCTCGCGTTCGAGCCGTCGCTTCTCCTGTTCGTCGAACAGGGCTTTCAGCAGCGATGGCGTCGACGCAAGTCCGGGGCCGTCGAGCAGGGCGATGCCGGGCTGATCGACTTCGGCGAGCAGAAAGCCGCGCGGGTCGGCGGCGGCGGCCGCCAGATCGCCATCGCCGCGCGCGCCGAATCCAAACCGGTTAAGCGCCGTCCAACCGCTTTTGGGATCGTTCGCCATTTCGGGCCTCTTGCTGCGTCAGCGTACAAGAACACACAGAAACTGGCTGTTCGATGAATAGAACAAGAGAAATTCAGCTCGGCAAGGAGCGGCTCGCGCGAATTTCGCCCCATGCCGCGGCGATCGCCGTCACAGCCATGAAGCCGGCGGTGGCGGCAAAGACCCACATCGGGCGGCCGTGATCCATGAAGTAGCCGAATAGCAGCGGCCCGATGGCGCCGCCGATGTTGAAGCCTGTGGTGACCACGCCGAAGACGCGGCCGGCGGCGCCGGGCGGGCATGCCGCGCGCACCATCATGTCGCGCGAGGGCTGGATCAACCCCGACAGGAATCCGGCGAGGCCGAGCAGGCCGACGATCGCAGCGCCGGACAGGGACAGGAGGGCGACGCCGGCGACAAGGATCGCCGTGAAGACGAAACCGATGGCGGCGACCTGCCCGTGCCGCGCCGTCCGGTCGGCGAGCATGCCGCCGCCGATGATGCCGAGCGCCGACATGAGGAGGAAGGCCGTGAGCGCCGCGCTCGCGGTCTGCAACGAAAGCCCTGCGCCGCGCGTGAGCGCCGCAACCGCGAAATTGTTGATGCCCGCGCCGGACAGGCTGAGCAGCACGAAGAAGCCCGTCAGCGAGAGAACGAGCGGCGTAAACACCTTGATTTTCTGCGCCTGCGCAGCGGTCGCAGCAGCTTTCGCCAGGTCCGACGCCGGATCGCTTTTCAGCAGCAGAAGCGCCAGCGCCGCGATCGGCCCGAACATTCCAGCCGCAACGATCGCGCCGGACATGCCGATGGTCGAGGCGAGCACGAGCATGGTCGCCGGAGCGACCGCGCCGCCGAAATAGCCCGCGAACAGATGAACGGAAAACGCCTTGCCGATGCGCGGCGCGCCGATCGCCTGCGACATGATCGCGTAGTCGGCCGGGTGGTAGACGCAATTGGCGAGGCCGGCCGCCGCCATGCCGACGAGCAGAACGGGATAGGTCGGCCACAGACCGATTGCGACATAGGACAGACCGCCAAGCGCCAAGCCCGTCGCGAGCACCGGACGCGCGCCGACGCGGTCGACGAGAAACCCGACCGGAGTCTGAAGCGTCGCAGTCACGACGTTGAACGCCGTCAGAGTCAGGCCGAGCTCGATGAAACCGAGGCCCGTGCGCTCCCGCAGCAGGGGGAACAACGGCGGAAGCACGAGATAGTAGAAATGACTGACGAAATGCGCGGTGAAGACTGCGACCAGCGCGCCGACTTCCGCGCCGGAAAAGGCCGCGCCTACGCGTGGCGAGTCGAAACCGCTGGTCTGGACGGACATGTCGCCATCAATACCCGTCCTGCCGCAAGCGGCAACCAAGCGATGCGCATGGCGCATATGCCAATCCAGAGACGTCGAGCCGAGGCGCGCTCGAGAGCCCGCCACGGACGGACGCGCCGCGCGGCGCCCAGCGGGTTCGCGCGGCGTTTCCGATCGGCCGCGTTACTCCTCCTTGTAGCCGAGTTCCTGCGCGCCCTGCGTCGCGCCGTAATATTTGTAGGGCAGGAACTTGCCGGACATGGTGATCTTCACGCGGTCTCCCTTTTCGTGCGCCATGCGCTCCATCTGCATGTCGAAATCGATCGCCGACATGATGCCGTCGCCGAACTCCTCTTCGATCAGGGCTTTCCAGGCCGGCCCGTTGATCATCACGAGTTCGTAGAACCGATAGATCAGCGGATCCGTCGGCGGCATGGGCGTTCCGCGCATCGGCGTTTCGTTGAGCATGCGCTCTTCGGTCGTGCTGAGGCCGAAGAGTTCGGCGGCCCTTCGCGCGAGCGGTTTGACGAGTTTCATCTGCCCGAGCAGCGCCCCGACGACGAGCACTTCCGACATGCCGCCGATCTCGCCGGTGATGTACTTCCAGCTCCAGCCCTTCTCGCGCTTGATGTCGAGGATCTTCTCCGTGAGTTGTTCTCGTATCATGACGTTCTCCCTTGACGACCAACGAAACGCGCGCCCGATCCGGCGGGAACGCGGCGTTTCCATCCGCGCACGCTTGCTTGCGCCTCGAGGGCGTCAAACGCACGGAACGTGCCAACGCGCCTGCGACAGCAGGATGATGCGCCTGTTCTCCGCCGCGTGCGGAAAATTACGGTGGGCGGCGACAGTCGGCGCCGCGCCGAAGGTCATTTTGCCCGACGAATGCATATGCGTGCCGCCGAGGCGGGCGCCACGCTCGTTTCGTCGAAGGCCGCGGCGCGGTTCCTCACGAAGATTCTCATGCGTCCTCGCGCGCAGCCTCGCCGTCGCCGGGCGGAGCGCGGTCGTCGATCCGCTTCATATTCTCCAGAATCTTCAGCAGATAGTGCAGCGTATGGGCGGCGTCGTTGATCGAGAAGTCAGACAGAACCTCGTCGTAATAGGCGCGAATTTTCGGCTGCGCGAGCACCTGCCAGACGTGCCTGCCCGAGCGCGTCATCGACACGATGCGCGACCGGCGGTCGCGCGCATCCGCAACGATCTCGACATGCCCGTCCCGTTCCATGCGGCCGATCAGGCCCGCGAGGTTCTGGCGGCTCACCAGGAGATACTTCGCCAACTCGCCAATGCTCATGCCGGCATCAGCGTCCGGACGCGAGAGAGCGCCCAGCACCGCCCATTGCTGCGTGGTCAGCCCCTCGGCTTCGACGGCCCGGCTTCCCGTTTTATGCAACATATTTGCGCATTGATAGAGACGAAAAAACAGGCGGTTGGCCAATTCCTGCCTTGCCCCTTCCGACCCCCTGTCGTTGTCTATTCCTGTCAAAACATGTCCCCTCGGCAAGTTCGCGGCGCCTCTTGCGTATCCCCGGCCATCATGATATTTACGACAATATGTTACGTATTTTCGTTAACCGCAACCCAGCGCGAGGCGGCAGCGGGCAGGCAATGCTAACCAAATTCGGGAGGGTGGAATGCGCCGGTTCGAGAAAAAGACCGTTGTGGTCACGGGCGGCGGCGGCGGCATTGGCGGGGCGACATGTCATCGGTTCGGCGGGGAAGGCGCTAACGTAGCTGTATTCGACGTGAACGCGGAAGCAGCCGAGAAAGTTTCAGGAAAAATTTGCGCCGCCGGCGGAATCGCGCGGGCCTATCGCTGCGACATCACCGATCGCGCAAGCGTCGATCAGGCGGTCGCCGCCGCAGAAGCCGAACTCGGGCCGATCGACGTCCTCGTGAACAACGCCGGCTGGGACATATTCAAGCCCTTCACCAGGACGGACCCGAAGGACTGGGACCGGCTGATCGCGATCAACCTGACGGGCGCCTTGCAAATGCACCACGCCGTTCTGCCCGGCATGGTCGCCCGCAAACGCGGCCGCATCGTCAATATCGCCTCCGACGCCGCGCGGGTCGGCTCCTCGGGCGAGGCGGTCTACGCCGCCTGCAAGGGCGGGATCGTCGCCTTCTCCAAGACGATCGCGCGCGAACATTCGCGCCACGGCGTCACGGTGAACGTCGTCTGCCCGGGCCCGACCGACACGGCGCTGTTCGCCGATTACAAGCAGGGCGCGGGCAATCCGGAAAAACTCGTCGAAGCCTTCACGCGATCGATTCCGCTCGGCCGGATCGGCCAGCCCGACGATCTGCCGGGCGCCATCCTCTTTTTCGCGAGCGACGACGCCGCCTACGTCACCGGCCAGGTGCTGAGCGTGTCAGGCGGCCTGACGATGAACGGATGAGCAGAAACGCAGGGAGACGAAAATGAAGTTCGAGGATCTCATCTACGAAATCCGCAACGGCGTCGCCTGGATCATCATCAACAGGCCGGACAAGATGAACGCCTTTCGCGGCACGACCTGCGACGAACTGATCCGGGCCTTCAACAAGGCCGGCTACGACAAGGACGTCGGCTGCATCGTGCTCGCCGGCGCCGGCGATCGCGCATTCTGCACAGGCGGCGACCAGTCGGCGCACGACGGCAATTACGACGGCCGCGGCACGATCGGGCTGCCGATGGAGGAATTGCACACTGCGATCCGCGACGTGCCGAAGCCGGTGATCGCGCGCGTTCAGGGTTACGCGATCGGCGGCGGCAACGTGCTCGCCACCATATGCGACATGACGATCTGTTCGGAAAAGGCGATCTTCGGCCAGGTCGGCCCGCGCATGGGCTCGGTCGATCCGGGTTACGGCACCGCCTATCTGGCGCGCGTCGTCGGCGAGAAGAAGGCGCGCGAAATCTGGTACATGTGCCGCCGCTATTCCGGCAAGGAAGCGGAATCGATGGGGCTCGCCAATCTCTGCGTACCGCACGAAGAACTCGACAAGACCGTGCAGGCATGGGGCGAGGAGCTGTGCGAACGCAGCCCGACCGCGATCGCCATCGCCAAGCGCAGTTTCAACATGGACACCGCGCATCAGGCCGGCATCGCCGGCATGGGCATGTATGCGCTGAAACTCTACTACGACACGGACGAATCCCGCGAAGGCGTCAAGGCGCTCGGCGAGAAACGCAAGCCGGACTTCCGCAAGTTCGTCAAATAGACTCTTCTCCGGTCAGGGAGGCCGCCAGGTGAACCCCTATCTCGACGAGGACCTGATCGCGCTCGGCGATCAGGCGCGACGTTTTGCAGGCGAGCGCGTCGCGCCGGGCTTTCAGGAACGCGACCGGACGCGAACCCTCGATCGCGGCCTGATGAAGGCGATGGGCGAGATGGGCTTCATCGCGCCGGAATTGCCGGAAGAATTCGGCGGTCTCGGCATGGGGTCGGTCGCGGCGGGCGTGATCTGCGAGGAGATCGCACGCGCAGACCTGTCGATCTCCTACATCAATCTTCTCGCGTCGCTGAACGCGCAGATCCTGTCGCATCACGGCAGGCCCGAGATCGTGAAGCCCTGGCTGGCGCAATTGCGCGCGGGCGAAGCCCTGATCTCGATCGCGCTCACCGAACCGCGCGGCGGTTCGGACGCAGCCAATCTCCGGCTCAAGATCGAACGGGTCGGCGACGACTATATCGTCAACGGCGAGAAGACGTCGATCTCGGCGGCCGACCAGGCCGACGCCTCGATCGTGTTCGGGCGCACAGGCTCGACCGACAGCGGCGCGCACGGCGTCACCGCGCTCTTCATTCCGATGGATCTTCCCGGCGTCACCCGCAGTCGTTTCGACTGCCACGGCCAGCGCGCGATCGGCCGCGGCTCGCTCTTTTTCGAAAACGTGCGCGTCCCGGTTTCGCATCGCCTCGGCGACGAAAACAAGGGCTTCGTGCAGGTCATGCAGGGTTTCGACTTCTCGCGCGCGCTGATCGGATTGCAGGTGCTCGGCGTCGCGCGCGTCGCGCTCGAGGAGACCTGGGACTATGTCGCCCAGCGAAAGGCTTTCGGAACGACGTTGTCTGCGTTCCAGGGCGTTTCGCATCCGCTGGCCGATCTCGACACGCAGGTCACAGCCGCGCGCCTGCTCTGCCTGCAAGCGCTGTGGCTGAAGGACAGGGGACTGCCGCACAGCGCGGAAGCCGCCATGTGCAAATGGTGGGGGCCGAAGCTCGCCTATGACGTCGTGCATCAATGCCTTCTGATGCACGGGCACGGCGGATACGATCGCGGGCTCATGGAGCAACGTCTGCGCGACGTACTCGGATTCCAGCTCGGCGACGGAACGGCGCAGATCATGAAGACGGTGATCGCGCGCGCGCGCGCTGGCCGGGCGGCCGTGCCGGCCTGACAAACGACAACAACAGATCCGAGGGGGAGCAAAATGAACTTCGACGCCATACTTCTCCAGCCGCGCCGCGCCGACAGCATCGCGCGCGGCCTCTGGCACGACCGCACGATCAACGACGATCTCGACGCCTGCGTCGCCGCCGCGCCCGACAAGACCGCGCTGACGGCGGTGCGCTCCGACAGGAACGAAATCCGGCGCTTCACCTATCGCGAAATGGCGCAACTCGCCGACCGGATGGCTGTCGGGCTCTCCCGGCTCGGCGTCGGCCGCAACGACGTCGTCGCCATGCAATTGCCCAATTGGCACCAGTTCACCCTGCTCTATCTCGCCTGCTCGCGGATCGGCGCGACGCTCAATCCGCTGATGCCGATCTTTCGCGAGCGCGAACTCGCCTTCATGCTGAAGCACGGCGAAGCGAAGGTTCTTGTCGTTCCCTCGACGTTTCGCGGTTTCGATCATGCGGCGATGGCGCGCGGACTGAAGCCGCAGCTGCCCGACCTCCAGCACATTCTTGTCGTCGACGGCGGCGGCGACGACGATTTCGATGCGCGTCTCACGAAACCCGCATGGGAACGGGAACCCGACGCGCGCGCGATCCTGACCGGCGCGCGCCCCGGCCCCGACGACGTCACGCAACTCATCTATACGTCCGGCACGACAGGCGAACCGAAAGGGGTCATGCACAGCGCGAATACGCTGATGGCGAACATCATCCCCTATGCCGAACGCCTGCATCTCGGCGCGAGCGACATCGTGCTGATGGCGTCCCCGATGGCCCACCAGACCGGCTTCATGTACGGGCTGATGATGCCGATCATGCTGCGCGCGAGCGCGGTGCTGCTCGACGTGTGGGAGCCGACGAAAGCCGCAGATCTCATTCGCAACGAGAAGGCGAGCTTCACCATGGCCTCGACGCCTTTCCTGTCCGACCTCGCGCGCGTCGTCTCCGAAAGCGGCAAGCCGGTTCCCAGCCTCGAGACGTTCTTATGCGCGGGCGCGCCTATTCCCGGGCCGCTCGTCGAACAGGCGCGCGCGGCGCTCGGCGCGAAGATCGTGTCGGCCTGGGGCATGACGGAAAACGGCGCCGTCACGCTGATCAAGCCCGAAGACGACGACGAACGCGCCTCTACGACGGACGGCTGCGGTCTCGCGGGCGTCGAGGTGAAAGTCGTCGACGGCGAAGGGAAAGCCTTGCCGCCCGGCGAGACCGGCAAGCTGCTCGTGCGCGCCTGCTCCAATTTCGGCGGTTATCTCAAGCGCCCGCAATGGAATGCGACGGACGCCGACGGCTGGTTCGACACCGGCGATCTCGCCTACATGGACGCGAGCGGCTACATCCGCATCAGCGGGCGAAGCAAGGACGTCATCATCCGCGGCGGCGAAAACATTCCGGTCGTCGAGGTCGAGGCCTTGCTCTACAAGCACCCCGCCGTCGCACAGGTCGCAATCGTCGCCTATCCCGACGAAAGGCTCGGCGAGCGCGCCTGCGCCGTGATCGTTCCCAAGGCGGGCCAGTCGATCGATTTCGCTGATATGGTCGATTTTCTGAAAGCGCAGAAGATCGCCGTCCAGTTCATTCCCGAGAAGCTGATCGTCCGCGAGGCGATGCCGGCGACGCCTTCGGGCAAGATCCAGAAATTTCGCCTGCGCGAAATGTTGCAGCAGAACGCGCTGTAGCCGATTCAGGCGCGCGGCTTCGTGGCCGGCGTTCGCCGCCGGGCCGCCGCCGCCGCTTGCCCGAAGGCGAGCTTCATGTAGCTCGCCGAAATCTCGTCGATCGAAAGCCCGCCCGGGCGATACCACTCGCCCGCCCAGTTGAGCGCGCCGAGCAGCATGAGGCGCGCGGCGTCGGGCGAAACGCCCTTTGGCACATGCCCGGCGCGCGCCGCCTCGGCGATCAGCTTGCGCCAGATGTCTTCGTAACGGCGCCGCTCGACCCGGCAGTTCCGGCGCAGATCTTTCGGCAGAAAGGCGAAGGCGCGGATCGAAGCGGAGACGTAGTCGCCGCCCTCGAGCGAGGCCAGAAGATGCGTCCGAACGGCGACCGCGAGCCGTTGCAGCGGCGGCGCCTGTTTCGGAAGCGCGCCGAGTTCGCCGAGAACCGCATCGCCCACGATCCTGACGCCGTCGTCGAGCACGTGCTGGACGATCGCGTCCTTGGATCTGAAATGATGATAGATGCTGCCGGCCTTGATGCCGACGCGTTCGGCGATGGCGCGCGTCGTCGTCGCCTCGTAGCCCCTGTGCCGCAAGAGCCACGCGCCCGCATCCAGAATCTCGCGCGCGGCGCCGGACGGGGCCTTGTCCGCGGCGGCGGCGGGCTTCCTCGATTGCTTGCGCAGGGCTGTCGGCGCCACAGGGACCTCTATTCGAGAGGCTCGAACCATCCGCGGAAGGGGCGCGCCGCTCCGACTTGAGAGGCTGCCTAACGTTTGGTAGGTTACCGGGCCGAACGGCCCCTGACAAGAGGCCGGCGCCCGGAAGATCGGGATTGAAGGGAGAGCCAGCGTGCCGGTCATCGAAAATCTCGTTCGCGAAGGACCGGAATTCCGCGAGAAGGCGAGCGCTTTCGCGGCGATGGTGGACGAATTGCGCGATCGGCATCGGTGGGCGTTGCAGGGCGGCGGCGAAAAGCTGCGCGCGCGCCATGTCGAACGCGGCAAGATTCCGGTGCGCGAAAGGATCGACGCCCTGATCGACCCGCTGTCGCCCTTCCTCGAGCTTTCGCCGCTCGCGGGCTGGGGCCAGTACAAGAACGAACTGCCGGCGGCCGGGATCGTCACCGGCGTCGGAATGATCGCCGGCGTCGCCAGCATGATCATCGCCAACGATGCGACGGTGAAGGGCGGCTCGTTCTTTCACGAGACGGTGAAGAAGCATATTCGCGCGCAGGAGATCGCGGAAGAAAACAGGCTTCCCTGCATCTATCTCGTCGATTGCGGCGGCGCCTTCCTGCCCGAACAGGACCGCGTGTTTCCCGATCGCGATCATTTCGGCGGCACGTTCTATCGCCAATGCCGGATGTCGGCTGCGGGCCTGCCGCAAATTTCGGCCGTGTTCGGCGGCTGCACGGCCGGCGGCGCCTACATTCCCGCCCTGTCGGACGAGGTCGTGATGGTGCGCGGCACAGGCCGCATCCACCTCGGCGGACCGCCGATCGTGAAGGCGGCGATCCGGGAGATCGTCGACGGCGAAACGCTCGGCGGCGCCGAAATGCATTCGACGGTCTCGGGCGTGTCGGACTATCTCGCGGAGACGGAGCTCGAGGCGATCGCAAAAGTGCGCGACATCGTCGGCGCGTTGAACTGGCCGCGCAAGAGTCCGGCGACGCGAGGCGCTTCCCGCGCGCCGCTCTACGATGCGAGCGAGATCGCCGGCATCGTCGGCGCCGACCTGAAGCAGCCCTACGACGTGCGTCAGGTGATCGCGCGCATGGTCGATGGAAGCGAATTCCAGGAATTCAAGCCTGCCTACGGCGCCTCGCTCGTCTGCGGCTTCGCGCATATTCACGGCGAACCCGTCGGCATTCTCGCCAACAACGGCGTTCTTTTTTCCGAATCCTCCGTGAAAGGCGCGCATTTCATCGAACTCTGCGACCAGCGCCGCACGCCGCTTCTGTTTCTGCAGAACATTACGGGATTCATGGTCGGCCTCGAGGCCGAACGCGGCGGCATCGCGAAACATTCGGCCAAGCTCGTCTACGCCGTCTCCAATGCGCGCGTGCCTCGTTACACGGTCATCATCGGCGGTTCCTACGGCGCCGGCAATTACGGGATGTGCGGGCGCGGCTTTCGTCCGCGCTTCATGTTCGCCTGGCCGAATACGCAGATCGCGACGATGAGCGCCGACGTCGCAGCCAATGTCGTGACCGATCTGCGGCGCGCCAGCCTCACGCGCGGCGCGGTCGACGAAGAGGAGATCGCCCGCATCGACCGGGAGGTGCGCGCGCAATATGCGGAGCAATCGTCCCCGTATTACGCGACTTCGCGGCTCTGGGACGACGGCGTGATCGAGCCGGAGCAGACGCGCGACGTGATCGGCCTCTGCCTCGCGCTCGCCGCGCAGGAAATCGACCTTCCCGACAACCGCCCCGTCTACCGGATGTAGGCCGTGATTCGTTCGCTCCTCATCGCCAATCGCGGCGAGATCGCCGTGCGGATCGCGCGCACGTGCCGGCAGCTCGGCATACGATCGATCGCCGTCTATTCCGAGGCAGATCGCAACGCGCGCCATGTCGCGGCGGCTGACGAAGCCTATCGCATCGGACCGGCGCCGGCGCGCGACAGCTATCTGCGGATCGACGCAATCGTCGCGGCGGCGAAACGCGCCGGGGCCGAGGCCGTTCACCCGGGCTACGGGTTCCTGTCGGAACAGGCGAAATTCGCCGAAGCCTGCGCGCAGGCGGGCCTGATCTTCGTCGGGCCGTCGGCGCGTTGCATCGCAGCCATGGGGCAGAAGATCGCGGCCAAGCGCATTGCGGAAGAAGCCGGCGCGCCCTGTGTTCCCGGCTATGCCGACGAGGATCAATCCGATGCGCGAATGCTCGCGGAGGCAAGGCGCATCGGTTTTCCGGTCATGGTGAAAGCTTCCGCCGGCGGCGGCGGGCGCGGCATGCGCGCCGTCCATGCAGAGCGCGAGTTCGGCGCTGCGCTCGACCTCGCGCGACGCGAGGCGCAGGCGGCCTTCGGCGACCCCGCGCTTCTCCTCGAGAAACTGGTCGAGCGCCCTCGCCACATCGAGGTGCAGATTGCGGGCGACAAGCATGGCGGGCTCGTCCATCTGTTCGAACGCGATTGCTCGGTTCAGCGCAACAATCAGAAAGTGCTGGAGGAAGCGCCCGCCCCTCACCTTTCTCCCGTTGTGCGGGAAAAGCTTTTCGCGCGCGCATTGGCTGTGGGGCGCGCCATCGGCTACGACAGTCTCGGCACGGTGGAATTCATCCTGGAGGCAGGCAGCGAAGAACCCTGGTTCCTCGAAATGAACACGCGTCTGCAGGTCGAACATCCCGTCACCGAAGCGATCACCGGCTTCGATCTCGTCGAATGGCAAATCCGCATCGCGGCCGGCGAAACGCTGCCGGCGCGCCAGGACGACATTCATGCGCGGGGTCATGCGATCGAGGCGCGCATCGTCGCCGAGCGCGCGGACGAGGCGTTCCGCGCGGATGTCGGAACAATCACGGCCTATGGCGAAGGGCCGGGCCTGCGATTCGACAGCGGCGTCGCGCGCGGCGGCGAAGTCACGATGTTCTACGATTCCCTGCTCGCCAAGGCGATCGCGCACGGCGCGGATCGGGAAGCGGCGCGGACGCGGCTCGTCGCCGGCCTGCGCGCGACGCAGATCGCGGGCGTCGCGACCACGATCCCGTTTCTCGTCGACGCGCTGGAGCATCCGCTGTTCGGCGCGGGCGAGGCCACGACAAGCTTTATTGCGCAAGCCTTTCCCGGCGGATGGAAACCGTCGCGCGCGAACGAGCGGCTCGCGCGCGCCGTCGCCGCAATCCTGTCGGCGGAGGCAGGCGGCGGCGGCCAAGGCGGCGCATGGTCGCGCCTGCGCGGCTTTCGATTGCTGGGGCCGGCCGGCGGCCGCGCGGCCTGCCGCATCCTCGTGTCGACGGCGGCCGCCCGGTCGACGCTCACGCTCGAAGCGACGGGCCGCGATTGCTTTTGCGTCCGCGAGGATGGGTCTTCGCTGGACATCTGCGTGAAACGCGACGGCGACAGCGTCGAAACGGAATGCGACGGCGCCATCGTACGATTTTTCGTTGCGATTGACGGCGCGGCCATTCGCCTTGCGGCGGGCGGGGAAAGCTACGAATTCGACGTGCGCCCCGAGATCGACGGCGCGCGAAGCGGACGCGCGGCATCGGGATCGGGCGCAGTTCGCAGCCACATGCCGGGCATCGTCTCGGAAATCCGGGTTGCGCCGGGCGATCGGGTTGCGCCGGGCGATGTCGTCGCGGTTCTGGAATCCATGAAGCTCTTCATTTCGCTCAGCAGCGAGGTCGCAGGCGTCGTGCGCGAGGTCGGCTGCGTCGCGGGCCAGACCGTACAGGCCGGCGCGCTGCTGCTGTCGATAGAAGCGGATTCGTGAAGACCGTCCGCACCCCGCCGATCGGATAGAGCGAAAGACCACACGATGAACACCCCACCCGCCGATACGACCAGACATTTTCCCTACTTTTCCGACGAGCATGAATTGCTGCGCCGCCAGATCAGGCGCTTCATCGAGGAGCGCGTGAAGCCTGACGCCGACGCCTGGGAGGAAGCCGGCTACACGCCGCGCGAAATCCTGCGCGAAATGGGCGAACTCGGCTTTCTCGGCATCCGCTACCAGCCGGAATACGGCGGCAGCGCGCTCGATACGCTTGCGACCGTCGTTCTTGCGGAAGAGCTCGGCCGCTCGAGTTATGGCGGCTTCGCGATCACCGTGCTCGTGCATACGGACATGGCGAGCCCGCATCTCTTCCACGCCGGATCGCGCGACCAGCTCGGCCGCTACATGCCGGATATCATCGCCGGGCGCCGGATCGCCGCCGTCGCGATGACGGAGCCCGGCGCGGGCTCCGATCTCGCGAGCATGCGCACGAGCGCCCGGCGCGACGGCAAGGGTTGGCGGCTCAACGGAACGAAAATGTTCATCACCAACGGCGTGCGCGGCGACATCTATTTCGTCGCGGCCAAGACCGGCGGTCCCGGACGCAACCGTAACGTCTCGATGTTCATCGTAGAGAAGGGGGCGCCGGGTTTCACCGTCTCGCGCACGCTGAAGAAACACGGATGGCTTTCGAGCGACACGGCGGAACTCGCGTTCGAGGATTGTTTCGTGCCCGACGAAAACCTGCTGGGCGAGGAAGGCCGCGGCTTCTACGCGCTGATGAAGAATTTGCAGAACGAGCGGATCGTCCTGTCGGCGCAAGCGATCGGCGAGGCCTCGAAGGCGATCGAGATCACGCTCGACTGGGTCACGCAGCGCGAAGCCTTCGGCGAACCGCTCTGGCAGAAGCAGGCGATCCGGCAGCGACTCGCCATGCTTTCGGCGAAGGTCGAAGCCGCGCGCGCCTTCATTTACAACATCGCCTGGCGCGACAGCCTCGGTCATCAGGTGACGAAGGAAGTCTCGATGCTGAAGGCCCTGTGCGGCACGCTCGTCAACGAAGTCATGTTCGATTGCGTACAATTCCACGGCGGCATGGGATATATGCGGGAATCGGCGATCGAACGCATGGCGCGCGACGCGCGGGTGCAGGCGATCGGCGGCGGCGCGACCGAAGTCATGCTGGAGGAAGTCGCAAAGCGCTTGGCTTGAGCCGGCTGTCCGCTAGACTTCCATCAAACGACATCGACGCGGCGCCGAAGGCGGCGTCCGGGAGGACATGAAGATGCGCGGACGCAAGGTCCTGATGGAATCGCTTGTCGCCAACGGCGTGCGGCACGTGTTCGGCAATCCCGGCACGACGGAATCCCCGCTGCTCGACAGCCTGCCCGACTATCCGCAAATCCAGTATGTGATGACGCTGCACGAGGGCGTCGCGGTCGGCGCCGCGAGTTTCTATGCGCAGGCGACGGGGCGCGTCGGGATCGTCAACCTGCATGTCGCGCCCGGCCTCGGCAACGGCATGGGCGCCATCTACAACGCCTTCAAGGCCAATTCGCCGCTCATCGTCACCGCAGGCCAGCAGGATACGCGCATGCGGCTCACAAATCCCCTGCTCGGCCACGATCTCGTCGCCATGGCCGCGCCGGTGACCAAATGGAGCGTGCAGGCCGAACGCGCCGACGAAATCGCGCCGATCATGCGGCGCGCGTTCAAGATCGCGACCGATGCGCCGCGCGGCCCGGTCTTCGTCTCGCTGCCGATCGACGTGCTGGAGCAGGACGCGACGATCGGCGCGCTCGCGTCGGACCATCTCTGGCGCGCGCCGGCCGCGGACGAACGCGGCATACAAGCGATCGCATCGCTCCTGCTCGACAGCCGCAGTCCGGCGATCGTCGCCGGCGACGATGCAGCGCGGGCCGGCGCCGAGGACCGGCTCGTCGCGCTCGTCGATGCGATCGGCGCGCCCGTCTGGTTCGAGGGCTTGCGCCATCACGCGCCATTCCCGACGCGCCATCCCAATTATCGCGCATCGCTTCCTCCGGACGCCGCGCAGGTGCGCAAGGCGCTCGCCGACGCCGATCTCGTCCTGTTGCTCGGCGGCCCGTTCTTCGAGGACGTCTGGTTCGCGTCGGGCGGGCATTTTCCCGATGGCGCAAAGGTCGCGCAGATCGAGGAGAGTTCGGAACGGCTCGCCTTCAATCATCGGCTGGACGCTGGCGCAACAGGCGAAATGGGCGCGAGCATCGAAGCCCTGACAAAAGCCGTCGCCGTACGCGCGACGCCGCGGTTTCGCGAAGCCGCGCAGGAGCGAAACCGCGCGCTCGCGGCGCTGCGGGCCAAGGAGACGCAAGCCCATCGCGCGCGAATCGAGAAGAGCTGGACGCGCGAACCAACCTCCATGCCACGCGCGATGGCGGAACTGCGCAACGGCCTGCCGGACGAGGCCGTCATCGTCGACGAGAGCATCACTGCGAGCCTCGAACTTGCGCGTGCGTTCGACTATCGCGGCTTCGGCGATTATTTCAGCGGGCGCGGCGGCGGCATCGGCCAGGGGCTCGCCGGCGCGATCGGCGTCAAGCTCGCCATGCCGGAACGGCCGGTCGTCGCGGTCTCGGGCGACGGGTCGGCCATGTACAGCATCCAGGCGCTGTGGACGGCCGCTCATCACGACCTGCCGATCGTGTTCGTCATACTGGCGAACCGGCAATACAGGATTCTCAAGCACAACGTGGACGTGTGGCGGCAGAATTTCGCCGTGCAATCCAGCCATCCCTACCAGAACATGGATTTGGCCGGACCGGCGCTCGATTTCGTCCGCCTCGCCGCGGGCATGGGAGTCGCGGGCGCCCGCGTCGAAACGGCGGACGAGATCGCGCCGGCGTTGCGCAAGGCGGTCGCGGCCGGCAAGCCGTACCTGCTGGAGATCGCAATCGAAGGGAAACGCTAGGACGCGGGATGCGCCCTTCCGGCGCGTAAGACGATGCGCTATGTACGGGCGTATACAGATCGCGCCGCCCTTCCGATATGAAAGCCGAAACGCAAGTCGATGTCGCGATGACGCCGAATTGGCCGCACGCCCCGCGGGCCGGAAGGGCGCGCGCATGATCGACATTCCCGCAAACATCTGGGCGCCCGTGCGTCTTTCGATCGAACTGTCGGCCGTCACGACAATCGCGCTCGTCCTGATCGCGACGCCGCTTGCCTGGTGGCTCGCGCGTTCGCGGGCGTGGTGGAAGGAGGCGGTCGCCGCGATCGTTTCCCTGCCGATCGTGTTGCCCCCGACGGTGCTCGGCTTCTACCTTCTCGTCGCGCTCGGGCCCGAGGGTCCCGGCGGGGCAGTCGCGAGCCTGTGGGGCGGCCGCACGCTCGCCTTCACCTTCGGCGGGCTGGTGATCGCGTCGATCTTCTACTCGATGCCGTTCGTCGTGCAGCCGATCCGAAATTCGTTCGAAGCGATGGGAGATCGGCCGATGGAGGTCGCAGCCACCCTGCGCGCTTCGCCGTGGAGCGCGTTCTGGCGCGTCGCGCTGCCGCTCGCGAGTCCCGGCCTCTTGACGGGCGCCGTGCTCGGCTTTGCGCATACGGTGGGCGAATTCGGCGTCGTCCTGATGATCGGCGGCAATATTCCCGGCCGCACGCGCGTGCTTTCGACCGCGATTTTCGACTATGTCGAGAATTCGCAATGGCGCGAAGCAAACCTGCTCGCGGCCGGCATGGTGGCGTTCTCGTTCGCAGTCATACTTTCGATGATCCTCGTCGAAAAGAGAGTCGCGCGGGCCCGCGCATGAGCGACGATATCGAAGCCGCATTCAGCGGAACGCTCGGCGCGTTTCGACTCAACGCCGCCTTCTCGGCGCCAGCACGCGGCATCACCGCGCTGTTCGGCCCTTCCGGCTGCGGCAAGACGAGCGTGCTTCGCTGCATCGCGGGTCTGCAACGTCTCGAGGGAAGATGCGTCGTCGCCGGCGAGGTCTGGCAGGACGAACGACGATTCCTGCCGACGCACCGACGCGCGCTCGGCTATGTCTTCCAGGAAGCAAGTCTTTTTCCGCATCTTTCGGTTCAGCGCAATCTCGCCTTCGGCGCGCCGCTCAAAGCGGAAAGCTCCACGCGACCGATCGCCTTCGATGAGGTCGTCGATCTGCTCGGCCTCGACAAATTGCTCGACCGGTCGCCGCGCAATCTCTCGGGCGGCGAGCGTCAGCGGGTCGCCATCGGCCGCGCATTGCTGTCGCAGCCGCGGCTCCTGTTGATGGACGAACCGTTGTCGGCGCTCGACGCCGCGACCAAGGCCGAAATCCTGCCTTTCCTCGAGCGCATGCACGAACGTCTGTCGCTTCCATCGATCTACATCACGCATGATGTGAGCGAGGTCGAACGGCTCGCCGACCATATCGTATTGATGCAGGCCGGCCGCGTCGTCGCCAGCGGCAGGCTCGCCGACATTCAATCCGATCCGACGCTGCCGCTCGCGCGCGCGCCCGACGCCGCCGTCACGCTCGACGCGCGCATCGAAACGCATGATGCGCGGTACGGCCTGCTGACGCTGTCGGTGCGCGGCGGGCGGTTCCTGACGCCGGCGCATGGCGGCGCGCCGGGCGACCAGCGCCGCCTGCGCGTCGTTGCGGGCGACGTCAGTCTCGCACGGGACCGGCCTGGTCCTTCCTCCATTCTCAACGTGCTGGAAGCGCGCGTCGAAACCGTGACGGCGATCGACGACAACCAGAACATTGTCGTGTTGCGGCTCGGCGCGGACGGCGCAGGCGACCGCTTGCTGGCGCGCCTCACGCGGAAATCGACCGAGACGCTCGCCCTGCAAGCCGACATGCCCGTCTTCGCGCAGGTCAAGGGCGTGGCGCTGGCGCGGTGAGCCGGCGCTTCCACGCTTCATATCTGTGGTCGTTGATGGCGCGAGCCGGTAACATGCGTCATGCACATCGACCAACAGACGCCGGCGAGCCGCTTCTATGAATCGCAGGGACTTCGCCTGCATTACGCCGATTGGGGCAACGCGGGCGCGCCGCCGCTGATTCTCGTGCACGGCGGCCAGGACCATTGCCGTAGCTGGGACCGGATCGCGCGCGCCTTGTCTGCGCATTATCACGTCATCGCGCCGGACATGCGCGGTCACGGCGATTCCGAGTGGACCAGAGGCGGCAGCTACGCGCTCACCGAATATGTCTACGATCTCACGCGCCTCGTTCGTCGGGTCGCGGGCGCGCCCGTCACGCTGGTCGGCCATTCGATGGGCGGCATGACGAGCCTCATCTACGCCGGCGCGTTTCCGTCGGACGTTTCGGCGCTGGTCGTGCTCGACGGCGTGACCGTGCGGCCCGACTCGCAGAAGGCGCCGCCGCAGGAGCGGATCGCCAAATGGGTCGACCAGCTCGACAAGCTCGACGGTCGCGAGGCTCGTCGCTATGCGAGCGTTGCGGAGGCGGCCACGCAGATGTCCAAACGCAACAAGCGGCTCGCGCCCGAGCTCGCCCTGCACCTCGCAAGCCACGGCGCAAGGCAAAACGCCGACGGCTCCTACAGCTGGAAATTCGATCCGTATCAGCGCGTGATGGCGCCGCATCGTCTGTGGGCCGAAGATCATACGACGCTCTGGGCGCGCATAACCTGTCCGACCTTGCTGCTGATGGCCGGCGACAGCTTTCTCGGCGCCTCGAAATCGACGGATCTGGCAGGCTATTTCCGCAACGCGCGCATCGAGACGATCGCCGACGCGGGTCACTGGCTGCATCACGATCGGCCTGCCGAGACGATCGGCGCGATCACGCGCTTTCTCGGGCTTGTCGACGCGCGCGCCTGACGCCTGCTCGTCTCGCAGGAAAGGGAAGACCGCGCCGCCGCGGTCTTCCCGTCGTTTCGTTCAGTTGGCCTTGAACGTGTCGGTCAGGATCGGCCCGAACAATTCCCAGCGCTTTCCGTCGAACTTCATCATCTGAAACTGCTTGTTGATGCGATAGTCGTCCTTGCCGCCGGCCGTCATGCCAGGCAGGGCGAGATCGGCCTCGTATTTCGGATCGATGTTGGACGCCTGCTTCATGATGTTTTCGCGAGTCAGATTGTCGCCGCATTGCTTGAGAATCTGGATCAGCAGTTGCGCCGTCGAATAACCGTAGGTGGAAATGCCGCTCGTGGCGTCCTCGCCCGGCGCGTATTTCGCCATGAAGGCCTTGTAGCGCTTCATGCCCGGATCGTTGTCCCACTGCGGATCGAGCGGATCCTTGCCGTAATTGACGGAAATGATCCCCTTGGCGTTATCGAGGCCGGCGGGAATCAGCGTCGAGTTGATCGGAGAGGCGTTGATGTCGAGGATCTGGACAGGATGCCAGCCCATTTCAGCGGCTTTCTTGATCGCCTGCGCGCCGAATTTCGGCGTCGTCATGTTGTAGAACAGATCGGCGCCCGACGCTTTCAGCTTCACCATCTGCGCATCCATCGTCGGATCGGTCAGTTCATAGGACGCTTCGGCGACGATCATCTTCGAGGCCTTGTCGCCGAGGCCGTCCTTCAGGCCTTTCACGTAGTCCTTACCGAGGTCGTCGTTCTGATAGAGAATCGCGATCTTGGCGTTGGGATAGTTCTGCAGGATAAACTTCGCGTAGATATGCGCTTCCGACTGGTAGTTCGGGTTGAACGCGATCGTCCACGGGAAGTGCTGGGGATCCGTGAAGCGCGTCGCGCCGGTCGAGGCGAGAAGCTGCGGGATTTTCTTGTCGTTCAAATATTTCTGCACGGCGGCGTTCGGCGGCGTGCCGATGATCTGGAAGGTCGAGAGCACATTGTCGCTTTCGACGAGCTTGCGCACCTGCTCGACGGTCTTGGGCGGATTGTAGGCGTCGTCGTACTGGATCAGGTTGATCTTGCGGCCTTTGACGCCGCCCTGCTCGTTGATCATCCGGATGTAGTCGGCCTGCACCTTGCCGATCGCGCCGTAAGCCGACGCCGGCCCGCTGAGCGGAATCGTCTGGCCGAGTTTGATTTCCGTGTCGGTCGCGCCGACATCGTATTTCTTCTGTGCGAGCGCCTGCGTCGCGAAGCCTGCGCCCAGCGCGAGCGCGAGCGCGAATGTGGCGGATGGTCTGAAGCCCTTCATGCATTCTCCTCCTGAGCGGCGCGCTTCTGCGGCGCGCCGTAAGCCCGAAGGGGAGCCTATGCAGAATCCGGGCGGGAGGGAATGCCTGCGCGAAAAATTTAACCCGGCGGGCTGCGCCCGCCGGGAGTCGCGAACTAGACGCTCGCGGTCGTGACGAATTTCGTGTTCAGATAGCCCTCGATCGCCTCGAGGCCGCCTTCCGATCCGTAGCCGGAATCCTTGATGCCGCCGAACGGCACTTCCGGCAGCGCGAGGCCGTGATGGTTGATCGACACCATGCCGCTCTCGATGTCCTGTCCGAGGGCGGCCTCGGTCTTGCCCGACCGCGTGTAGGCGTAAGCTGCGAGTCCGTAAGGCAGGCGGTTCGCCTCCTTCACGACCTCCTCGTAGGTCGAGAAGCGCGAGATCGGCGCGAGCGGGCCGAACGGCTCCTCGTTCATGATGCGCGCGTCCTTCGGCACGTTGGTCATGACGGTCGGTTCGAAGAAGAAGCCCTCGTTGCCGATGCGCTTGCCGCCGGTCTCGATCTTCGCGCCGCGCTGGACCGCGTCGGCGACGAAGCCTTCCATCGCATCGACGCGGCGGCCCGACACGAGCGCGCCCATGCGCGACTCCGGATCGACGCCCGGTCCGACCTTGATCGCTCTGGCGGTCGCGGTGAACTGCTCGACGAATGCGTCATAGACGCCGTCCTGAACGAGGAAGCGCGTCGGCGCGACGCAGACCTGGCCGGCGTTGCGGAACTTGTTGGCGGCGAGAATGCTGACGGCGCTCTTGATGTCGGCGTCGTCGAACACGATCGCCGGCGCATGGCCGCCGAGCTCCATCGTCACGCGCTTCATGTGCGCGCCGGCGAGCGCAGCCAGATGTTTGCCGACGACAGTCGAGCCGGTGAAGCTGATCTTGCGGATGACCGGATGCGGGATCAGATATTCGGAGACTTCCGACGGCACGCCGAATACGAGATTGACGACGCCGGCCGGCACGCCGCCGTCGACGAAGGCGCGGAACAATTCCATGCAGGAGGCCGGCGTATCCTCCGGTCCCTTCACGATGATCGAGCAGCCGGCGGCGAGCGCGGCGGAAACCTTGCGCACGGCCTGGTTGATCGGGAAGTTCCAGGGCGTGAAAGCCGCGACCGGCCCGACCGGCTCCTTGATCACCATCTGCGCGACATTGCCCATGCGCGGCGGGACGATGCGGCCGTAGGCGCGCCGCCCCTCCTCCGCGAACCAGTCGATGAGATCGCCGGCGAGCATCGTCTCGCCCTGCGCCTCGGCCACCGGCTTGCCCTGCTCGAGCGACATGACCTTCGCGATTTCCGGCGCGCGCTGGCGCATGAGGTCGGCGACCTTGCGCATGGTCTTGTAGCGGTCGAACGGCGAAATCTTCTTCCAGACCTCGAAGCCTTTCTGCGCGGCGTCCAGCGCGCGGTCGAGATCGGCCCGCGAGGCGTGGGGCACCTTGCCGATGGGCTGGCCGGTGGCGGGGTTGAGAATGTCGTCGGCGCGGCCGGACGTGCCCGACGACCATTCGCCGCCGATCAGGAGCTGCACCTTGGGGTAGTTGACGTCGGCCATGAACGATCCTTTCGGGACGAGAAGACGGGTCGGCGCATAGGTGACGCAGCTAGCCTGCCAGCGTCAACCGACGACGTCGCCTGTGACGGCGCCGCCGTTTCGGAATCCGGCGCTGCCGCGCCTTATCCTTTCATGGTGGCGAAGGCGTAGCGCAATGCGGCGCACGCCATGTCGAGCGCGGCGTCGGCGGCGCGCACGACCTTGCCCCATGTCAGAAAACCGTGGAGCTGATCGTTCATGTCGAGACGCCAGACGCGCACGCCGGCGTCCTCGAGCTTTTGCGCATAGGCGGCGCCTTCGTCGCAAAGGGGATCGTGGCGCGCGGTGAGAACGAAGGCGGGCGCGACGCCCGCATGCGATTTGGCCAGCAGGGGCGAGGCGCGCCAGTCCTGTCGCTCGCTTTCTCTTTCCAGATAATTGTCGCGGAACCAGCGCGACACAGACGGCGACAGCGGATAGTCCTCGGGGATGCGCGCGAAAGACGGCGCGTTCATGTTCATGTCGACCGCGGGATAGAGCAGAAGCTGATAGACGAAAGCGGGCGCGTCGCCGTCGCGCGCCATCAGCGCCAGCACGGCCGAAAGGTTGCCGCCCGCGCTGTCGCCGCCGACCGCGAGCTTCGATGCGTCGACGCCGAACTGCGCCGCTTCTTTGGCAAGCCAGCGCGCGACAGCGAGGCAATCGTCGACGGCCGCAGGAAACCGGTGCTCCGGGCCCAGGCGATAGTCGACGGAAAACACGCAGCAGCCGCAATCGTTGGCGAGCTTGCGGCAGACATAATCATGCGTATCGCAATCGCCGATCACCCAGCCGCCGCCATGAATGAAGAGCAGCGCCGGCGTCGCCGCGGGCGCCGCGCCCGAGCCGCGGTAGAATCGCACCGGCACGGGGCCGTGCGGGCCGGCGACCTCGAGATCGCGAAGCTCCGCCACATCCGGCAGCGGCGGCTGCAGCACCGCGCGCCCGGCGCGGTAGCCCTCGCGCGCTTCCGGCGGCGTCAGGCTGGTCAGGGGCGGCCGGCCCGCCGCCTTGAGCATGGCCAGCAGGTTTACGGCGTCCGGATCGATCAGCATATGTCAGAGCTCCCTTGGCGTTCCCCGCTGGCTTAGGCGCAGAAAAAAGGGCCACCGGCAAGCCGGCGGCCCAAGTCTAGGGAGGAAACGCCCAAGGAGGGCTAGCAACGAGGGAGGCTCGTTGCTGTCTGTATTTGTATGGTGCGGCGCACAAAAAGTCAAGAGGTTCGCATGTGAACAGCTTCATCCTTGTTTTTTAACGAAAATCAGCGCCAAAAACCCGCGCCGGCGGCCACAAGCGCTCTCCTCCATTAGTCGAAGGCGCTGTCTGTCTCGCCTGGTGTGCTTATGGGTCGCGGCCAAAAACCGGATCGTGAGGCTTGCCGCCGCGATCAGGCCGGCGCACGGTGCCCCGCAAATGACGGATCGGTTGTTTCGATTTCTGGTCGCGCTGGCGTTCGCCGCAGCGAGTGTCGCTTTTTCGGCGACGCACGCCGGCGCGGCGCCAGCGATGCATGCGGCGATTCACGCACATCATGCGCCCGGTCACGATGACAAGGCGCCGACGAATCCGACGCAGGACCAATCTCACGCCGCGTGCTCGGCTCTTTGCTGCGCCATCGCGCTGCCCTTGACCGCGCAACCGGGGGCCCTCCGCGCGATCTGGAAGCCGCACCGCCTCACGCATGTCGAGCCGGAAAGTCTGGGGCAAGCGCCTCCCGAACCGCCGCCCCGAGCCTGACGACGCATTCTCCTTCCGAATCCGAGAACGCAACCTCTTTCCGGGGACTAATTCGTCATGTCGATGACACACTATATGGAACTGCTCACCTCGCCGCTGAATCTCCTCATGTTCATGGCGATTCCCGTCGTTCTGGCCGAAACGCTGGCCATAACCGAGTTCTACATCCTCTACACCTCTGCGAAGTCGGGACCTGTTCGCGCCGTCAATCGCGCAGCCGGCATCGTTCTGGGCGTCTATTTTGTCGGGGTATTCCTCTACCTGCTCGTGAACGCCGTCATGCCGATCACGCAATCCGACGCCTGGCGCGGGTGGATCGATATGATCGCGGTCGGCGCCTATCTGGCGGGCGTAGCGCCGCTGGCCGGAATCGCTCTGCTCGAACTCGGCGTGATCTTTCCGCGCGCCGACGCGCGGCAAAAACTGGCGATCCACGCGGGACTCATCTCGGTGTTTCTCGTCGTCGGCCATGTCGCGATGGTGTTCGGCATGATCGACCCGCGCCTCGGCGGCTGGAGTGAAACCGCGGTCTCGACGCCGATGCATATGCCCGCCGCCGGCTCGATGCAGCATTCGCACTGACGAAGCCTGCGGATCGGCGATCCGCTGCGGCGCGATTTCGATCGCGCCGCAGGTTGCATCGCGCGAAATTAGTTATACAATATAACAAAAATCGGCTCGAAGCCGAAAGGTTCGGGAGGAACGCATGGCCATCATGGAGAGGGCGGTCGAGCTCGGCCCGCAGGACGTCGAAATCGACCGGCGGGCCAACGGGATTATCTACGCCCGCTCGCCGCATGCGATCGGGCCCGTCCCCGGGGACGTCACCTCGCTTCTGGAGCATTGGGCGCGGGAGACGCCCGAGCAGACCTTTGTCGCGCGGCGCGCGGCGGACGGCGGCTGGCGCACGCTGAGCTACGGGCGGTTCTACGACCGCATGCGCGGCATATGCGCCGCGCTTCTCGCCCGCGACGTCTCGGCGGAGCGGCCGGTCGCGATCCTCTCCGGCAATTCGATCGAGCATCTCCTCCTGTCGCTCGCCTGCATGCATATCGGCGTCCCGTTCGCGCCGATCTCGACCGCCTATTCGCTCGTCTCGAGCGATTACGGGAAATTGCGATACATTCTGGACGCGCTGACGCCCGGTCTCGTCTTCGCCGACGACGCCGCTGCCTTCGGCAAGGCGATGGCGGCGACCCGTCGCGCCGATGCGGAATATGTGACGCTCGCCGGCGGCGGCGAGATCGGCGCGACCGCCTTCGCGGATCTCGACGCGCACGCGCCGGACGCCGTGGCCGCCGCGCACGAGAAAGTCGATCACGACACCATTGCGAAAATCCTGTTCACCTCCGGCTCGACGGGCATGCCGAAAGGCGTCATCAACACGCAGCGCATGATGTGCTCGAACATCGCGCAGGGCGCTTTCGCGATGGCGGAAATCGCACGGGCGCCGCAGGTGCTGATCGACTGGCTGCCGTGGAATCACACGTTCGGCGGAAACCAGAACGTCAGCATCGCGCTCTACAGCGGCGGTTCGCTCTACATCGACGACGGCAAGCCGACGCCCGCCGGATTCGAGGAAACGATCCGCAACCTCAAGGAAATCGCGCCGACCTGCTATTTCAACGTGCCCAAAGGCTTCGAATTCCTCGCACACCGCATGAAGGACGACGCGCAATTGCGCGCGACTTTCTTCAGCCGCGTGCGCTTCCTGATGTACGCCGGCGCAAGCCTGCCGCAGCACGTGTGGGACGCGCTCGAAAATCTCGCGCTGGAGACGGTCGGCGAAAAGATTCGGATCGTCACCGGCCTCGGCGCGACCGAGACGGCGCCGAGCATCTCGTTCGTGACGCGCGGCAAGGTGCGCGCGGGCATGATCGGCAATCCCGTGCCCGGCTGCGAGATCAAGCTCGTGCCCAACGTCGGAAAGCTCGAATTGCGCGTGCGCGGGCCGAACGTCACGCCCGGCTACTGGCGCGCGCCGGAAGCGACGGCGGCCGCCTTCGACGAAGAAGGCTTTTACAAGATGGGCGACGCCGTCCGGTTCGTCGATCCGAACGATCCCCACGGCGGCTTCATGTTCGACGGGCGCGTCAGCGAGGATTTCAAGCTGGCGACCGGAACGTGGGTCGGCGTCGGCAATCTGCGCACGGCGATGATCGCCGCCTTCGCGCCGTTCCTGCGCGACGCGGTGATCGCCGGGCACGACCGCGACGACGTGACGGCGATACTCCTGCTCGATCCCGACGGCTGCCGGCTCAAATTCGCGGACATCAAGGACACATCGCCGGCCGCGCTCGCGGCGCATTCCGGCTTGCGCGAAGCGCTCGGCGCGCGTCTTCGCGCATTCGCGGCGGCCGCGACCGGTTCGTCCACGCGCGTCGCGCGCGCCGTCATCCTCGACGAACACCCCTCGATCGACCATGGCGAGGTCACCGACAAGGGTTCGATCAACCAGCGCGCGGCGCTCGCGCACAGGGCGTCGCTCGTCAAGGAATTGTACGGCGAAACGGCGTCGAACCGGATCATTTCCGCGGATTGACCGGCGGGCCGCTGATTTGACCGCACGCCGCCCCGGCTCTAGAAGCAGCGCGACCTTGGATTTTCAGGCGCGTCCGCGCCGTCCGGAGCCGTCCGAAGCATGACGAAACGCATAGAAAAGTGCCGCGTCAGCGGGTCCACGAACCTGCTGTCGGTCCTCTCTCTCGGCGATCAGGCCCTGACAGGCGTTTTCCCCGCCTCGGCCGCCACGCCGGTCACAAAGGGGCCGCTGGAGCTCGTCTGGTGCCCGGATTCCGGCCTGCTGCAGCTTGCGCATGTGTATGAGCCCGGCGAGATGTACGGCGAGAACTACGGGTATCGCTCGGGCCTCAACGCCTCGATGGTGCGCCATCTCACGCAGAAGATCGGCAAGCTCGAGCAATTCGCCGATCTGAAACCCGGCGACACTGTGCTCGACATCGGCTCGAACGACGCCACCTCGCTGAAAGCCTACAAGACGCCGTCGCTCAAGCGCATCGGCATCGACCCGACCGGCGCGAAGTTCCGCCAGTACTATCCCGACGACATCAAGCTCGTGCCCGATTTCTTCACCGCGAAGAATTTCGACAGCGTGTCGTCCGAGCGCGCGAAAATCATCACGTCGATCGCGATGTTCTACGATCTCGAGGACCCGGTCGCTTTCGCGCGCGACATCAAGCATTGTCTGCGCCCGGACGGAGTGTGGCATTTCGAGCAGAGCTACATGCCCTCGATGCTGCGGATGACGTCCTACGACACGATCTGCCACGAGCACGTCGAATATTATTCGCTGGCCGTCGTCGAAAAGATTCTCGAAGCCGCCGACATGAAAGTGCTCGACGTGCAGATGAACGCCGTCAACGGCGGATCGTTCGCGGTCACAGCCGGACATCGCAATTCGCCGGTCAAGGCCAATCGCCCGGTCGTCGACTGGCTGCTCGCCCAGGAAGAGCGCATGGGGCTCGCAACGCCGCGCCCCTATCGCGAATTCGAGGAGCGCGTATTCCGCCATCGCGAGGATCTGCGCCGCCTGTTGCAGGCGCTGCGCGACGACGGCAAGCGCATTCTCGGCTACGGCGCCTCGACCAAGGGCAACGTGGTGCTGCAATTCTGCGGCATCGGCCCCGATCTCGTCGAGGCGATCGCCGAGGTCAATCCGGACAAATACGGCCATGTGACGCCGGGCTCGCACATACCGATCGTGTCGGAAGAAGACGCGCTGAAAATGAAGCCGGACTATTATCTGGTGCTGCCCTGGCACTTCAAGGACGGCATCCTGCAACGCGAGCAGAAATATCTCGCGGACGGCGGCAAGATGATCTTCCCCTTCCCCGAAATCGAGATCGTGTGAGGGCGCGCGCAAGGGGGACGCGTTGACGGAAAGTCCGGCGGAAGGGACAGACCCCAAAAAAGCGACCTATCGCTTCATCGACGGCTTGCGCGGATATGCGATCGCGCTCGTGCTGCTGGTCCATGCGGGACTCGGCACGGTCGCCATCGATTCGCTCGACAAGTTCGATCCTGCGCCGAAGACCGACATTTTGCTGCCGACCTGGCTGCGGGCGATCTGCGACGCCGCAGGCAACGGCGTGCAGCTGTTCTTCGTCGTAAGCGCCGCCTCATTGACGTTGAGCCTGCTCGGCCGCCATGGAACCGATCTGCGCCGTTACGCGCGGCGTCGATTCTGCCGTATCGCCCCGATGTTCTACGTCGGGCTGGCGTTCTACCTGTTCCTGTTCGGTTTCGGACCGCGCATGTGGGCTATGAACGGGATCGGCTGGCGCGACGTCCTCCAGACGCTGCTGCTTGTTCACGCCTGGTTTCCCAATGCGCTCAACAGCGTGGTGCCCGGCGGATGGTCCATCGGCGACGAAGTGTCGTTCTACGTTCTGCTGCCGGCGCTGTTCGTTCTGCTGCGACGTTCGCGCCTCGCGTTTCTCGTGCTCGCGGCGGCCGTGCTCGTCGCCGTTCAGACACGTTATGCGATCGAACTGCGGTCCGGCGCCTGGACGCCCTATAAAATCCTCGGGTTCATCAACCAGTCGCCGGTTTTCCTCGTCGGCATGCTCGCGGCATGGGCGTTCAGATTTCACCCGCTGCCGCGCATCGTAAATTCGCAGGTCTGGGGACCGCTCGTTTTCGTCGTGATGGTCGCCGTGCTGCCGCAAGTCGCGGGCATGGGCGAAACGGTCTTGCAAAGCCATCTCAGGTTCGCGCTGCTCGGCGGCCTGTTGTGCTACGCGCTGAGCGGCGACCGCTCGATCTTCTTCACGAAATCCGCGATCGTTTCGCTGGGGCGCGTATCCTTCAGCGTCTATCTGATCCATTTCGCGTTGCTGCGGCCGATGCACGCGTTCGCGGGCATGCTGACATCTTCGCGCGGCGTCGTCTTCCTGCTGATCGACTATGCGGCGCTGCTCGCAGTCGCCTATGCGCTCGCCGTTCTCACCTATCGCTACGTCGAGCACCCGTTCATCCGGCTCGGCGCCGGCGAAGCCGATCCGTTTCGCGTTTGGCGCGAACTCCTGGGCCGCACGCCCGCACTCGATCCGACGCTCGGGCGCGAAGGCCGACGCTAGCGCTTCTGCGCCTGACGCGCCGCCTTGCGGCGGCGGGCCGTTTCGACCTGTTTGGCGGCGAGTTCCGGCTGCCATTCCGCAAAGCGCTTCGGGGGCGTCAGGGCGTAATCGAGCTTCATGCGGAAATTCGCCCACGAGCGGTCGCAATAGGCCTTGCGCACGATCCCGTCGAGTTGCGCCCTGCTCTCGCCGTCGGGATCGAGCATGCAGGCGTATTTGCCCATCATCAGCATGCCGAGCCCGAATTCCCTGCGGATCACGCGGCGCACGTGAAAGGCTTCCACGCTCTCGTGGCCGAAGAACGTGTCGGCGATCTTATGATAACCGTCGACCGACAGCGCGATGCGCGCGACGAAGCCGCGTCCCATGAAGGAATCGTTGTCGGGGCGGCGGTCCTGCCAGCATTCCGGCACGTAGCGCAGGCGCAGGCCGAGCTTCATCAATTCGAACAGGCGCGCCGCATGCGCCCAGCACGAGCCGTCGAACGCCGCGTTGAAGGGCACGCGGTCCCAGGACGCGCGCTTGTTGATCATGCCGCCCATGAAGCTGAAGAACGCCTCGGTGTTCACAGCGCCGGCGAAATAGCGCGCGCGCACGGCGGGGTCGCCGAGATCGAAGGTCGCGGGCGCGTTCGGCTCCAGCACGGGCCATTCGTCCCAGACCTTGCGGTCGTGGAGAAACTCCATGTGCTTCGTCAGATAGACGTCGCAGCCGCTTTCGATTTCCTGCAGCGCGCGGCGCAAGGCGCCCGGCCGCATGATGTCGTCGCCCGAGAACAGCCAGCAATAGTCGCCGCTCGTGCTGGCGAAGGCGGTCGCCATGTCGCGGTCGATGCCGCCCTTCTGCGGCAGGCGCACGTAGCGCACCTGCGGATGGCGCGCGCAATAATCGGCCATGACCTGCGGCGTCGCATCCGTCGAGGCGCCGTCGACCACGACGATCTCGACTCCGCCGACGCCGTCCTGCGCGACGATCGAGTCGAGCGTTTCGCCGATGAAATTCGCAAAATTGTAGATCGGGATCGCGATCGAAAGCCGCATCGGCTCAAGCCTCGGAACTGTCCCGGCCGATGGCCGCGGTCAGATCGCGCAGGAGCCCGACGAGGATGGCCGCCTGGCCCGGCGGCAACAGGGCGGCGAGCCGCGCCTCGTGCGCAGAGTTGCGCTTGCGCAACTGCCCCATGAGCGCTGCGCCCTCCTCGGTCAGGTGCAGCGCGCGCGAACGGCGGTCGTCCGCCACGGCCTGACGGCGCGCAAGACCGCGCCGCTCCAGCTCGTCGAGCACGGCGACGAAATTGGTCCGCTTGATGCCGAGCGCGGCGCTGACGTCGCCCTGCTTCAGCCCGGGCATTTCGGAAATGATGGAAAGCACGGCGTATTGCGTCGGCCGGATGCCGAATTCGTCGAACATGCGGCGAAAATCGTTGAAAACGGCGACCTGGGCCCGGCGCAGGAGATAGCCCAGCACATGGTCGAGATGGCCGAGGCCGACGGGCGCGTCCGCCGGCTTCGGCGGGGGCGAAGCGCCAGCGCCGCCGGTCGGCGCGCGTTTGGGCGCAAGGGTCTTCGGCCGCCGGGAGGCGCTGGTCTTGTCCGTCTGCATGCCGGAGCCTTGATAATGACCGGCCGCCAAAAAGCAAAGAAGCGCGCCTCGCCCGACTCAGGGACGGATGCTAGGACAAAGCATGAACTGGACCTCCGAACAGGACCATGCGCTCGCCGCGGTCGCCGCCTGGCTCGGCGAAGCCGGAGGGCCGCAGGTCTTCCGGCTGTTCGGCTACGCCGGCACGGGCAAGACCACGCTCGCGCGCCACCTCGCAGAACATGTGGACGGGGAGACGGCCTTCGGCGCCTTCACCGGCAAGGCCGCGCTCGTGCTGCGCTCCAAGGGGTGCCGCGACGCGCGCACCATCCATTCCATGATCTACCGGCCGAAGGAGGTCGAATCGGAGGAGCCGTCCTTCGTGCTCAACGAGGACGCGCCGGCCGCCGCCGCCAGCCTGATCGTGATCGACGAATGCTCGATGGTCGACGAGGAGCTCGGCCGCGACCTTCTGTCCTTCGGCAAGAAAGTGCTGGTGCTGGGCGACCCCGCGCAATTGCCGCCGGTCAAGGGCGGCGGCTTCTTCACCGAGGCGGAGCCGGACGTGATGCTGACCGAGGTGCATCGGCAAGCGGCCGACGACCCGATCATCCGGATGTCGATGGATGTGCGCGAGGGCAAGAGGCTTTCGCGCGGCGCCTACGGCCGGTCGAAGGTGATCGGCCGCGACGAGGTTTCGACGGACGATGTGAAGGAGGCGGATCAGGTTCTGGTCGGCCTCAACCGGACCCGGCGCGCGTACAACCGACGCTTGCGCGAACTGAACGGCTTTTCGGGCGACCTGCCGCAAGCCGGCGAGAAGCTCGTGTGCCTGCGCAACAATCGCACGAAGGGCCTGCTCAACGGCGGCATCTTTCGCGTGGCGCGCGCCGGCGTGGTGCGGACGCGCAAGGTGCGGCTGTCCGTGACGCCGGAGGAAAATCCCGCCGCCAAGCCGCAGCGCGTCGGCGTCATCCCGCAATTCTTCCTCGATTCGGAAGAGGAAATTCCCTATTCGCTGCGGCGCGAGTCGGATGAATTCGACTTCGGCTACGCGCTCACCGTCCACAAGGCGCAGGGCTCGCAATGGAACAGCGTCTATCTGTTCGATGAAAGCTTCGCCTTCCGCGAACATCGCGCGCGCTGGCTCTACACCGGCATCACGCGCGCCGCGGAGCGCTTGACGATCGTGACCTGAGGAAGCCCGCTCGCGCGGGAACGCATTGCGCGCAGGGCTGCACGGCTTTCGCCATGCTTGCCGTCCCGACGCCCGCGCTTATGCTTGCCCGACGCCGCAGGACGCGGTCACAGCGCCCGCGCCGAGAGGATGACGCAATGGACGGAAATCTCGCCTTCGCCTCGGCGGCGACGCTCGCCGAAATGGTGCGGACGAAAAGGATCGGCGCGGTCGAACTGCTCGACCTCTATCTGCGACGCGTCGAACGGTTGAACCCGCGCATAAACGCTGTGATCGCGCAGCAGGCCGATGTCGCCCGCAAACACGCCGCGCAACGCGACGCCGAGACGGCCAAGGGCGAGAGCCGCGGCGCGTTGCACGGCGTGCCGATGACGGTGAAGGAGGCTTTCGACGTTCCCGGTCTCGCATCGACCTGGGGCATGCCCGCCCTGCGCGACAATATCGCCGCGCGCACGGCGCTTGCGGTCGAGCGGCTCGAGAACGCCGGCGCGGTCGTCTTCGGCAAGACCAATGTTCCCGTCGCGCTGGCGGACTGGCAAACGTTCAATCCGGTCTACGGCACGACCAGCAATCCCTGGAACGTCGAACGCACGCCGGGCGGTTCGTCCGGCGGCAGCGCGGCTGCGCTGGCGGCCGGCCTCACCGGCCTCGAACTCGGCAGCGACATAGGCGCCTCGATCCGCGATCCCGCGCATTATTGCGGCGTGTTCGGCCACAAGCCGACATTCAACGTCTGCCCGTCGGACGGACACCAATTGCCGGATTCTTTCTCTTTCCTCGACATAGCCGTGATCGGGCCGATGGCGCGCTCCGCGCGGGATCTCGAAATCGCGCTCGACATCATCGCCGGCCCGAATGCGGTCGAGGCGCGCGGCTGGACGCTCAACCTGCCGCGTTCGACGAAAACGAAACTGTCCGACTTTCGCGTCGCCGTGATGCCGACGGCCGACACGGCGCCGGTCGACGCCGCGGTGCGCGGCGAAATCGAAAAGCTCGCGGATTTCTTGCGCAGACAGGGCGCGCAGGTCGACATGGACGCGCGCCCGGTCGATCCCGCCGAAGCGCACGAGGCCTACATCATGCTGCTGCGTTCGGCGACGAGCGGCGGCATGGACCAGGCCGCGTGGGACAGGCTCGCCGCCGACCGCGACAATGTGCGCGGCCGGCGCGACTATTACGCCTGGCATGCGCGCGCGAATACGATGAGCCACCGCGAATGGATGACATGGGACAACATCCGCCATCGCATGCGCCGGGATTGGGAGAAATTCTTCGCGCGATTCGATCTCCTGCTCTGTCCGACGGCGACGACGACCGCCTTCCCGCACATGCAGACCGGCGAACGCTGGGAGCGCATGATCAGCGTCGACGGCGCGCCGCAGCCGACGACGACGCAGCTGTTCTGGGCGGGCTATTCCGGCATGGTCCTGCTGCCCTCCACCGTCGCGCCGATCGGCGTCGCGGCGGACGGTCTGCCGGTCGGCGTGCAGATCGTCGCGCCGCAATATCTCGATTACAGCGCGATCCGCTTCGCGCAATTGCTGGAGCGCGACTATCGCGCCTTCACGGCCCCGCCGGGATTTGCATGAGGGCCGCCATGAAGTTCGGAATCTTCGACCAGCACGACGCCGCCGGCGTCCCGTTGCCCGAACATTATGCGCAGAGACTGGCGCTCGTCGAACTCTACGACCGGCTCGGCTTCTACATCTATCACCAGAGCGAGCACCATTCGACGCCGCTTTCGACGACGCCATCGCCCAGCGTGTTCCTCGCCGCCGTCGCGCAGCGCACGAAGCGCATCCGGCTCGGGCCGCTCGTCTACATCCTGCCGCTCTACAATCCGCTGCGGCTGACCGAAGAGATCTGCATGCTCGACGGCCTCAGCAACGGCCGGTTCGACATCGGCATCGGGCGCGGCGCCTCGCCGCACGAGGTGCGCTTCATGGGCGTCGCGCCCGAGGACGCGCTCGACGTCTATCGCGAGGCGCACGACATCGTCATGGAGGGGCTGACGCAGCAACGGCTCGACTACCAGGGCAAGCATTTCCGATACGACGGCGTGCCGGTCGCGATGAAGCCGGTGCAAACGCCGCACCCGCCGGTCTGGTATGTCGCAGGCTCCGCCGAATCCGCGATCTGGCCGGCGCGCATGGGCTATCACGTCATCGCATCCGGTCCGCTCGAACGCGTGAAAGCGGTCGCCGAGGCCTACAAGACCGAATATGCAAGAACGGGCCGCCAAGGCGAACATCCGCTCGTCGGCCTCAACCGTTTCGTTTTTGTCGCCGACACGGACGCGCAGGCGCGCGAAATCGCCGGCCGCGCGTGGCGTGTGTTCGTCAAGAGCTTCTGGCGGTTGTGGCGCGACTTCGGCGGCGCGCCGGCGACGATGAACCTGCCCGAAACGATCGATCCGTTGATCGCGGCGGGCGGCGCGCTCGTCGGATCGCCGCAGACGGTAAGGGCGGCGCTCGCCGCGCAGGTCGCCGCGACCGGCGTCAGCTATTTCGAAGGAACGTTCGTGTTCGGCGACATGACGTTTGCGGAAGCCGAACGCTCGGCGACGCTGTTTGCGACCGAAGCAGCGCCGGCGATCGGCTGATCGGGATCGCAGCTCAATTCGTCGCCGCGGCTGCCTGCGGCACGCCCCAGGCCGCCGCCTGCGCTGCGGCGACGACGACGTTGTCGCCAACCGCATGGCCTGCTGTCGAGGGCGCGTCGACGTTCAGCACGCCCGCTTCGGTCTCGACGGCGATCGTGCGAATTGCGCCGCGGAAGATCGTGTTGACGATGCGGCCGGCCCAACCGAACTCGTCGGCCGCAAGCGCGGAACCGGGCGCGAGGATGCGCGCGTCCTCCGGGCGCACCACCATGACGAGGCGCTCGCCCGTGCGCAACGGCCGCGCCGCACGACACGCGCCGCGCCAGCCTCGGCCGGCGACCTGCAGCTCCACACGGCTTCCGTCCGCCGGCGCGCAGGTTTCGACTTCGGCGTCGAGCAGATTGGGGGCGCCGAAAAAGGCCGCCACGATCCGGTTGGCGGGATAGCGATAGATCTCTTCCGGCGCGCCGACCTGCTGGATGCGGCCGCGCTCCATCACGACGACGCGATCGGACAAGGCCATGGCTTCGGCCTGGTCATGCGTCACATAGAGCGACGTCATGCCGAGGCGCTTCTGGATCGCGCGAAATTCCTCGCCCATCTGCAAGCGGAGCTTCGCGTCGAGATTGCTGAGCGGTTCGTCGAGCAGAAGAACCTTCGGCTCGAACACGAGCGCGCGCGCGATGGCGACGCGCTGCTGCTGGCCGCCCGACAGCGCCGGCGCGGGCCGCTCCGCGAATCCTTCCATCTCGACGAGGCGCAAGGCCCGTGCGACGAGATCGCGTATTTCGGCCGCGGGCCTGCGGCGCACGCGCAGGGGATAGGCGACATTTTCGAACACGGTCATATGCGGCCAGATCGCATAGGACTGGAACACCATGCCGAGCCGGCGACGTTCCGGCGGGACGAAGACGCCGCGCGCCGGATCGCTCACCGGCTCGTCGCCGATGCTGATGCAGCCGGCGGTGTTGTTCTCCAGCCCCGCGACCATCCGCAGCGTCGTCGTCTTGCCGCAGCCCGAAGGTCCGAGCAGGGTCACGAATTCGCCTTCCGCCACACGCAAGTCGATTCCGTCCACGGCCACGAACTCGCCGAATGCGCGGCTGACTTTTTCAAGAGCGACGTTGGACATGGTGCTGCGGGACCGGTCAGAGAGCGCCGATGCGGGCGTTGATGAATTTGAGCTGCGTCCAACGGAACAGGATGACGAGCGCCATCATGATGAGGCCGATGACGCTGACCTGTTCCGCATTGCCGTTCGCCCAGAGCTTGAGGAGCACCACGGACAGGACTTCCGAACCGACGGAATAGAGCAGGATCGAGGCGCTGAGTTCGCGCATGATGCCGAAGAAGATCAACACCCAACCGACGGCGAAGGACGGCCAGGCCAGCGCGAACACGATGCGCCGCATCGTCTGAAACCAGCTCGCGCCGTGCACGCGCGAACATTCCTCGAGATCGAAGGACAATTGCGCATAGGCGCTCGACATGGCGCGCACCGAGAGCGGCGTTCCAAGGGATATGTAGGCGAGCAGGAGCGCCCAGATCGTGCCGTAGATCGGAATCGCGTGCGGCAGGAGCGCGAAGCCCCAGAGGAAACCGACGCCGAGGACGATGCCGGGCATCATCCAGGGCAGCCAAGCCATGAGGTCGATCAGCAGGCGGCCGCGATATCTGGTGCGCACCGAAATATAGGCGACCGCGCCGCCGAGCAGCATGGTGAGCGTCGCGCCGACGAGGCCGAGCAGCATGGTGTTGCCGAACCCGCGCCAGAACTCGCCGCTGCCGAACACGGCGCGGTAGTGATCGAGCGTCAGCATGTCCCACTGGTAGAAGCCGAAGAACTTGAAGAAGGAGCCGACGACGAGCTGGCCGACGGGAAGCACGACGGTGACGACGAAGAACGACACGCAAAACGCGAATGTCGCCCATCGCCAAGCGCCGAGTTTCATCACGGCCGGCGAATAGCCTTTGCCCGTGATCGTCTCGAACCGGCGCCTGCGCAGCAGGCGGCGCTGCAACAACACGATCATGAGCAGCAGCGCCATGATCACGAAGCTGATGGCGGTCGCATATTGATATTGCGGCGGCGAACGCTGGTTGATCGAATCGTAGATGTCGGTGGTCACCACGTGAATGCCGGCCGGCAGCCCGAAGAACAGGGGCGATTCGAAATTCTCGATGCCCCGGATGAAGCTGAGGATCGCGGCGCCCGTCAGCGCCGGCAGCATGAGCTGCAAAGTGACGGTGGCAAACGTGCGCAGGCGCGAGGCGCCGCACATTCTGGCCGCCTCCTCGAGGCTCGGATCCATGGCGCGGAAGGCGTCCACGATCAGGAGAAACAGGAACGGCACCGAATATTGCATCATGTGCCAGACGACGCCGCCGTAGGAATAGACGTTGATCGGGCCGGCCTCCGCGCCGGTGATCCATTGCCAGATCTGGTTGAGCAATCCGACTTGCGGATTGCCGAGCATGCCCCAGGCCATGGCCGTGAGAATGGGCGGGATGAAGAACGGCAATGTGACGAGGACTTCCAGCGGCCTGCGGAACGGCGTGTCGGTGCGCGCGAGAATCCAGGCGAGCAACACCGCGACCAGGAGCGAGGGAACGGTCTTGGCGAGCGAGATGCCGATCGTATTGGCGAGCGTGGCCGCGCTCTGCAACGTCATCACGTCGCGATAGCCCTGAAGGTCGAAGACGCCGGCCATTCCCGGCGGCGTCGAATGCAGGCTGCCGTAGAGCAGCATCGCGAGCGGATAGACCGACAGAAACGCCAGGATCGCCCCGATCGTGACGAGCGAGACGACGCGGCCGCAGGCGGCGGCGCGCATTCGCCGCGCGATCAGGCGCGCGCGCCCCACGCGAGCCGGTTCGAGTTCGTGCGCCGGTTCTCCGGACGAGACGCTCATCGCCGGGTCAGGGATAGAGCTTTTTGGCGAGCGTCATCATGTCGGCGCGCTCCGCCAGTTTCGCGGGGCCGATCAGATTTGCGTTCGCGAAGGGTTGCGCTTCCGGATCGGCGCGTTTCGCCGCCTCCACCACGACCGGAAGCATCCAGGCGTTCGCGTAGAGCAATTGCGATTCGACGTCGATGAAGGTCGCAATCGATCGCGCCGTCATAGCCGGCGGCAAGGTCCGTGCCCAAGATTCGACGCTCTCCCGACGCGAACTCTTTGCGGTTCGCCAGACTTGTTCAAATCCAAAACTGACGCTCGGGAAAACGCCTTGTCAAGCGAGGCCGGCCGGGATCGGGCGCGTGACACCCGCCGACGTGCGCCCGGTCGGAACGCGTCGGGACATGTCGCGCATTCGAACGACGACCGCCGCGCGGCGGCCGTCGCGCGATTGCGTCAGTAGCTCATGCGAAGCCCCGCGATCGCCACAAGCCCCGGCGTCCGGTAGCCGACCGGGTTTTCGTATTGCTTGTTCCCGATATTGTCGACGCGCGCAGTCGCCGTCACGCCCTTGGCGAGGTCGTACGAGCCCGCGACGTTCAACGTCGTGAACCCCGGCGCGATCACACGCGGAAAATAACCGTCGCGGCTGATGTCGATCCACGAGCTCGTGCGTACGAGCGTCGCGGAGAGCGTCAGCTTCTCGGTCGGCTTCCAGATCGCCTGCAGGCTCGCCTTGCGCTTGGGGCGCCGCAGGAGATCGGGCTGCGACGTACCTTCTGCGATCTCGCGCAGGAGTTCGGTCTGGATCGACGCCGGATCCGGCGAGACTGCCGTCGCGTTGCGCGCGATCGTGTATGTGTAGTCGGCGCGCAAGGTGAGTTCGTCGGTGACGCGCGCCTGCGCGAAGGCCTCGAAACCGTGAGTCTCGGCGGAAGCGAGGTTCTGGAGCGTCGTGTTGAAATTGGCGTCGGGCGCGGTCACCTGAATGAGGTTCTTCAGGTAATTGCGAAAGTAAGTCGCGCCGAACCGCGCGCGGTCGTTCCACACCGGCTGCTCGAAGCCGAGATCGAACCCCCTGCTCTGTTCGGGCTTGAGAGTCGGATTGGCGAAGAAATTGAACGAAGGCAGCCCCGAGGGATAGGACACGTAGAGCTGGTTCAAGGTCGGCGCCTTGAAGCCCGTGCCGTAGCTCGCCTTCAACACCGTCTGCGTCCAGGGAATGTGAATGGACGGCGCGATGCGGAACGTGTTGTGCCCGCCGTACTGGCTGCTGGAATCGTGACGCACATTGGCGTTGAGGAAGGCCAGGTCGCGGAAGCCGCCGACATATTCGAGATAGCCGGCCTGATTGGTGTAGCCGGCCTGAACCGCCGTCTGCGAAGGATCGAGCATGGGAATGTTCATCGAATCGCGCTGCGATTCGAGACCGGCGATCAGCTTCTGGCCCGTCATGAATTCGAACTGGCCGCGCCAATCGACCTTCGTGCGGTCGCCGACGAACTGGCTCGGCGGCTGGTAGCCGGACGAGACGAAACCGAAATTATTGGTCGGCGCCCAGTCGCCGGGCTTGACCCAGGTGTCGGCGTGCATGCGCGAGACGCCGAACCAGTTCTGAAACCGCCCGTCGAAGAACTTCGCGGTGATTTCCGCGCGCTCGTAATCCTGCTTGTCGCGCTGATGGCTCTGGATGTCCGCAGGCCGGCCATAGGACGGTCCATAGGGCATGAACACGGAGAAATCGTCGCTCGTGTAATGCAGGCTGGAATCGGTGTATCGGCCGACGAGATTGACGCCGAAGACGTCGTTGAGCTGCGCGCCGATCTTCGTCGACGCGGTGACGTTGTTATAGGAATTGTTGTTGACGCGGCCCCAGGGCGGGACGAGGTCCGTCGGCGTGACCGGCTGGCTGCCGACGCCGTAGCGCGACAGGTTGAACGAATAATTCACGCGCTCCTGCGATCCGCTCACGCCGATCGCCTGGTTGAGCGTCCCGTAGGTTCCGCCCTCGGTCATCGCGACGACCTTCGGCGGTCCTTCGCCCTTCTTCGTCGTGATCGAGATGACGCCGCCGATCGCGTCCGATCCGTAGAGGCCGGATTGCGGACCGCGCAGGACTTCCACGCGCTCGATGTCGGAGGCGAGCAATTGTCCGAAATCGAAGGTTGCGTTGGCCGAACTCGGATCGGTCACGTCGATGCCGTCGATCAGAACCTTGACGTGGTTCTGATTGGTTCCGCGGATCATCACGGACGTCGTGGCGCCGGCGCCGCCGGTCTGCACTACGTTCAGGCCCGGCAGCGCCTGCAAGATCTCCGGCGCCGTACGACGCTGCATCTGCTGGATCTGTTCGGCGGTCACGACGGTGACGGAATTGCCGGTCTGGTCGTTGGGCGTCGCGACGGCGTTGGCGACGACGTTGATCTCCTCGAGCTTTTCGGCCTTCTGGGCGAAAGCGCAGGACGACGACAGGACGAGAAGCGCGGCCGGCGCGACATGCGCGACGACGGAGCGGCGCGAGCCGCGGTTTGCGGCGGATGATCTGGGGACAGGCATTTCGAATCGAACTCGCAGCGAGCGTGGACCGTCACTGCGATAGGCCACAGCCGCCCGCTCCATGCGGGCGATTGGACCGCCTCGGCTCACCCCGTCCGAAGCCACCGCGCGTGACCACGATCGATGGCAGGTCTCCTGGCTCGCGGGTCGCCGCCTCGAACCGCCTTCCCATGGGGCGAACCCACAGTGGCATGTCAGTTCAAGGCTCGCCGCTTACAGTTGCGGGGGCAGCCGCGGCTTCGGGCGCACCCTCACCGCATTCCCTTTTGATCCCCGAGGGGAACCATCGCGCGCATTTACGGGTCGGCGCGGGAGCGAGTCAACCGATCGCGCGCTCCGACTTGTGGCGCAGGGGATGAAGTTTGTATGGTCGGCGCGACGGCTCCCCGACGTGCGAGGCGCAAGCCGGGGTGAAACGGGAATGCGGTGCGGCGCGACACGCCAAATCCGCGGCTGCCCCCGCAACTGTAAGCGGCGAGGCTTCGACGCATTCACGCCACTGGCCGCGCCCGCCTCTCCAGACGGGCGCCGAAACGGCCGGGAAGGCGCGTCGGGGCCGACGAACCGCGAGCCAGGAGACCTGCCGTCGCAGTTTGGCGCGCATTTCCCGGACGGGGCGTTCCGGGGCTCGATCGAGCGTGCGCTCTGGAGACGGTTCGATGCTGGTCGGCGGAACGCTGAGCGAAAACGGAAACCGCGCGCCGCCGATCGTGGGGCCGGGCGTCCTTTCGTTGCTGCTGGACGGCGGCGCACGCGAATGGAGCGCGGCGGCCGACGCCGCGGCCTCGAACATCCGGCCGTCCGACTTCGACGCAATGTCGCTTGCGGCAGCGGCTCCTGCCGAATTTTCGCGACAGGCGCTCGCCGTGGGCGCGGCCGTCGCGCTTCATGCCTGCCTTTGCCTCGGCTTGCTGCATTTTGCGCGCGCCAGCATGTCCGGCGGCGACGTCGATCTGGAGATCCCGATCGAAGTGGTGATCGACAGCGGCGCAACGGCGAACGCCGTCGCCGAGACGCGGCCTGCGCGCGCGCCGGACCGAACCGAAAGCGCGCCGCAGCAGACGCCCGAGCCAGCAGAAGCGCCGGCAGCGGCCCCCGCGCCGACGGTCGAGGCCGAACGACGGGCGCCCGACACGTCGGCAGCAGCCGCGCCGGCGCCGCCGAAAGCTGATGTTCCCGACGCGGCCGCCGCGCGCGAGCTTGCGGCGCGCGAAGCGCAGCGCGTCGAAATGGAGCGCGCGCGCCGCGCGCGTCAGCTTGCGCTCGAACGCGCCCGCCTGCGCGAACGCGAAGAGGAACGCGCCCGCCGCGCGGCCGAACAGGCGCGAGCCGAGGCGAACGACCGCCGCGCCGCTGCGCGCGCACGCGAAAAGCGGGCGGCGCAAATCGCGCTGGCGAGCCGCGAAAGCGCGCGCGCGACGGCTGCGCGCGCAAACGCCGCCCCTGCCGCGACGGCCGCGCGTCCGCACGGCGACGCAACGAGCGGATTCGACGCTGCCTCCTACCGCGCGCTGATCGCGCGCGCCGTTCGCGCCGCCGTCGGCGCGACATGTTCGGAAGGCGCCGGCTCGCGCGTCGTGATCGCCTTGACGATCGGACGCACCGGCGCGATCGCGAGCGCATCCATCGCCAGCGCCAGCGGAAATTCCGCGTTCGATGCGGCGTCCGTCGCGGCCGTGCGGCGCGCCGGCCCGTTTCCGCCGCCGACGGGCCGTGCGCGCGTGAGCGTTCCCGTCGGGGTCGCCTGTCGCTGAGACGCGCGGACGCAAAGCGGGCTGCGCGGGCAGGACCGACAGCTCGCGATGGCGGCCTCGAGTTTCGCCACATATAGTTGCGAGCGACGACGCGACTTTCCGCAGATCGGACCAGGGCGCGCCAGCCCGCAACGTCGAGGCCGAACGCGCGAAATCATCTTCGATCGCCGTCTTGCCGGACGCTGCGGTCGACAAGGAGAAGCAGATGAAGATTGCATCCTACATCGATCCGACAGGACGCGCCTCGTACGGACTCGTTCGCGACGACGGCGTGATCGATCTCGGCAAGAGACTGGCGGGAGCGCCGACGTTGAAGGCGATGCTCGCGGCCGGCCGGCTCGCGGACGCGGCGCGTCTATCGAACGAAAAGCCTGATCATCGTCTCGCCGACGTCGGCTTCCTGCCGGTCGTGCCCGACCCCGACAAGATCGTCTGCGTCGGGCTCAACTACCGCGACCACGTCGCCGAGACCGGCCGCACGGTGACGGAAAAGCCGGCTCTGTTCTGTCGGTTTCCCGTCAGTCAGGTCGGCCATCTGCGCGCGCTGGCGAAGCCGCCGGAGAGCGAGCAATACGATTACGAAGGCGAGCTCGCCGTGGTGATCGGAACAAGCGGCCGCCGCATTGCGCAGAAGGATGCGCTCGCCCATGTCGCAGGTTACGCCTGCTACAACGAAGGCTCGATCCGCGACTGGCAAAGACACACGAGCCAGTTTCTCGCCGGCAAATCCTTCGCCGAAACGGGCTCGTTCGGACCGTGGCTGGCAACGACGGACGAAATCCCCGACCCTTCGCGCCTGACCCTCGAAACGCGCCTCAACGGCGAGGTGGTCCAGCATACGACGACCGATCTCATGATCACGCCGATTCCCGCGCTGATCGAATATATCTCGAC